>JAMPXM010000074.1 GCA_023701225.1 Pseudobdellovibrionaceae bacterium
AAACGACTGGAAGCTCTTCGTAATTTAGAAGAAGAAGCCTCAAAGACCAAAGCAACGACGGTGGCCGCGTCCCAACCTGCACCCGTTCGTGGCAACGTGCTGTCGGCAGGCTCGAGTCTGACGGGATTGGCGAAATTGGAGAACGACTCGTACCTCACCGATCTAGACGAACACGTCAAACAGCACTGGCACCTGCCGAACTTTCTCGCCAACGCGGGATTCAGCGCAACCGTTGCGCTCTTTATCGACGAGCGTGGCGCAGTTATTAAAAAGGAATTGGTGAAATCATCGGGTAACCCGATTTACGATCAAACAGTTCTCGCCGCGATTGAAAAATCCGCGCCATTTCCAGCGCCTCCGGCAAAGCTGGTGAACATCTTCGCGGTGGACGGGGTGAGGCTCGGATTCCCGGATTGAGTCCCAACGCTCGCGACGACGGCCGAACGAATGTGTTGAGCAAACGAGAAGGAGGCTGCATGAAATTTCATATCTTCGTGAGCATGATCACAACGTCGGTCGCGACGTCTCTCGTGATGTCTCTGGCGACGGCCATCAGCGCGCAGGCCCAGTCTCCCGCCGAATCCGCACCGAGCTCGTCCGGTGGGATCTATATCAAGATCGGCGAAGCCAACCTGACACGCAGCCTGATGGCTCTACCGCCGTTTCAGTATCAGGGCCATCCAACCGCGGCTAAAAATCCGGTCCGCGTCGGCAAAGAACTCTACGATACCGTTTTGCATAACTTGTCGACGAGCAACTATTTCGAGTTCATCGACCAAAAGGCCTATCTCGAAGACACCTCCAAAACCGGTCTGCGACCAGCACCTGGAGTCCCCGGGGGATTTGACTTCGAAAAATGGAAGCCGATGGAGACCAAGTTTTTGATTCGCGCCGGCTATCGCATCGTGCAGAACGAACTCACGGTAGAAGCGTACCTGTATTTCGTTCCCCAAGCGAAAGTTATCCTCGGCAAAACCTATAAAGCTTCGCTCGACGACGCACGTACCATCGCACACACGTTCTCTAACGACGTCATCAGGGAATTGACCGGCAAGCGTGGCATGTTTATCAGCAAGCTGATCACCTCGCGCTCGACTGCCAAAGGGCAAAAAGAAATTTTCATCATGGACTGGGACGGAGCCAATCCCAAGCAGATCACCAACCATAAATCGATCGCGCAATCACCCGCATGGTCCCCGGATGGCAAGACGGTGGCCTACACCGCCTTCGCGTACCATGCCAAAGAAAAAACCCGGAATGCGGATCTGTTTTCTTATGAACTCGCGACCGGCCGCCGCTGGTTATTGTCTTTCCAAAAAGGCATCAATTCCGGCGCCGCCTTCATGCCGAACGGATCGCAGATTTTACTCACGATCTCCTCGGGTGGTAATCCAGATATCTGGCGGATGACGACTGAAGGTAAAAACGCAGTGCGCTTGACCGACGGCCCGCGGGGCGCGATGAACGTCGAGCCTTCGATGAGTCCTGACGGCAGTAAGATCGCATTTTCTTCGGATCGCAGCGGCCGCCCAATGATTTACGTGATGGACGCCAACGGAAGCAACGTGAAGCGCATCACGTTCGCCGGAGAATACAACTCCACGCCTCGCTGGTCTCCGGATGGAAAACGCATCACATTCGCAGGCTTCGACAAAACTCACTTCGATATATTCACGGTCAACGCGGACGGCACGGAAATGGTCCGGCTGACCTCGGCGAAAAAACCGAACGGAAAAATGGCCGACAACGAAGATCCGAGCTTTTCCCCCGACGGTCGACATATTTTATTTGTCAGCACGCGTACCGGAGGCCGCCAACTTTTTATCGTCAGTACGGATGGCGAAGCCGAGCAACGCATCACGTTCGATCGCCACGACTATTTCAAGCCGATGTGGTCGCCTTTTTTAGACTGAACACACGTGGACCGTCGACTGGACCATCGATCGGGCCGTCGATTCTCGACCAAGAGCGAGGGTCTAGCCACACGACCAAGCGTGGCGCGTTCCAGCGGCTTCGTGTAGCATGAACATCATGTCATCACTTGCTCTTGGTTCTCGAGTGCTCACGATTGGATTGTTCGTCGGCTGTTTCTTTGGCGTGAGCCACGTGCACGCACAATCGGACGGTGCGATCTTCGTGGCGCAACAAAACCTAGCACCGGTGGATCCTTATGCCGCACCACCGGCTGGTGACGGCCTTCCACCCTCATCCGGGACGGCGACCTTCTCTGCTCCGAACGAGGCCCCACCGCAAGATCCCACATCCCTCCCTTCGAATGATACCTCAACGGGAGTCGTCGGACCTGATGGCTCGCCGATGCAGGTGATCTTGCCGAATCAGCCCGCGCCGGGTGGAACAAGCACATTGCCCGCGCCTGTTGAGAGTTCTCAGTCTTACGATGTACCGCCGCCGACCGACTCTTCCACTCAACAGATCACTCCGTCGGAAGTCGTCGAAATCAAAAAAGAGAGTAAAGAGGTTTCGAAAAAGAAAACTCTGGCGATCTTTCGGACGTCCATGGGCAATTTCACCGTGCGTCTGTTCACGCGCCAAGCACCACGCACTACCCAACACTTCATCGATCTCGTCCGCGGGGATAAAGAATTCATCGACGCGAAGACAGGGCGGAAAACACGTCGACCGTTTTACAGCGGCTTGATCTTTCACCGTGTGATCAAGAATTTCATCATTCAAGGCGGCTGTCCTTTCGGCAATGGCAAAGGCGGCCCTGGCTTTACCATCGCCGATGAATTCTCGCCGAATCTCCGCCATCGCAAGGCCGGAGTTTTGTCCATGGCCAGTGCCGGCGAAAAGGACACGAACGGCAGCCAGTTTTTCATCACTCTGAGCCCTCAGCCCGAGTTCGACGACAAGTACACGATCATCGGCGAAGTCACGCAGGGGATGGAAATCGTCAACGACATCGCACGCGTGAAAGTCGGACCGACCGATCGCCCCATCAAGCGCGTTTACATCATCGCAATCGACATCGTCGATGAGTGACTGGCGACGAGAGCGAGCTGGCGCGAACTCGGCGCAGGCTCGTCGTCTGTGCCTAGGTATTTGACATCCTATCGCCGCAATTCGGCTTCAAGCACCTCAGCGCCCAGAAAGGGCACTGCCCGCACTCCGGCATCTGCATCATAAGCTATTGATTTTATTGTTCATTTTTAGGTTGTCGAGATCTGTCAGGAAGGCCTTTTCGGTCCCGGCTTTGCATTTCTTGCCGGGCATGATGTGGCACCCGACTTTTCGTATTTTGAATCTCTCGTTCCGGCTGTGGATCACCGCCCTATTGGTGATGAGCGTTGCGGCTTCGTCGGCGGTTGCGCAGAATGCACCCGCTCGGCCGCTGAATGTCACGCAGCCGCAGCCCACATCCGCGCCACCGACCCCCTGGCGGACACCAACGCCAAGCCCGCAAAGCCCAACATACTTATTTGAATTCCGGCATCCGCAGACAAAAGAACTCATCCAGGTGTCCGCGGCAGCAACACCAGATCAGGAACTGCGCCGGTTTTCTCCGAAGAACTGGAAAAAGCGATGGTCCAATCCGCTCCTCGACGGATGCGGCAAAAACCACAACTCCATGATGAATGAAATTATCGAAGAAGTCCCGATTGAAACTCTGGGCTTCGCGCTGTTCACTCTTCTGCAATCAGCGGCGATGTCGGGTGGCGATCCCGGCGCGATCAAACATCTTTACGAACAAAACGTCACCGATCCCATGACATACGTCAGTATCGTCGCGTTTGTGGCCGCGTTCCAGGCGTCCGATAAGTTTTTTAAAATGAGTGGGCTGGTTTTTGATCCGTGCAAAAATGCGAAAACTCAACTCGCGATGTATCAACAGGCCGCGGCCCACAAGTTCAAAGGCGTTGCACTTCCTTCTCCGACCCGCATCCAACGCATTTTCGCTCCCATCGCCCCGGCCTTCGGCATGGGCTTCGGAATGGGGATGAGCGTGTTCGCCGCGGATGTCTTGCAAGATAAGGACTTACGCCTCTGCGCCAAAGGTTTGATCTCTCCCGTGGATGCTGCCAAGCGCGAAGAAGCCTGCGAAAAAGCGTATGAAACTTGGGTGATGGAGCACGACCGCAAGCTCAAGCAGTACTTCCCCGATGTGTTCTCGATGATGTCGTCTTATCTCATCAGCTCCTACATCGCGATGCCGATGGCCGTGTCCAGCGCGAAGTTCGTTGGCAGCGCGGTCAATCGCGGCGCCGAGCGTGTGATCCCGGTCGTGTGGCGGAATCTCGCCATCGCCTGGAGAGCGAGCGCCTTTGCGGGTCCGAACGCGCTTCGCTGGGGCATGCAAATCGGCACTATGATAGTGATGGTGCCGATCCAGACGATCCTTGCTCCACCGATGAAGGCATTTTGGAACACATGGCAAATCCATGGCGACGATATCTCTGAATCGGCGAATCGACTCAAGCACGAACTCGATCGTTTGCCTAAAGCCAACGGCACTTGGGCGCCGGAAAAACGGACCTGCACTCAGCGGCCGGAAGTCGATGCTGGCGGGAACGTGATCAGCGGCACAGAATCCTACGACTGTACGGATACCGACAATGGGTTCCCCGAATTCATCAAAAAGTACGGTCGGCGGCAGTCCGAGTGGCGGCAATTCCTCTTACAAGAAGTCACCGCTTCGCACAACCAATGGAAAGACTTTGTTCTGAAGTTTCAGAATACGTACACCGCGTCCTACAACTTCTATAACTGGATCACCAAAGAAATCGCCGATCAACGCAAACACCGCGCGCTGGGCAGCGGACGATACTCGGCACTCTATCAATCCATCCCCTTGAAGGGCGTGCACTTGATGACGATGGGACCGGATAAAAAGCCGATCTCGGCCGGCGCTGATACGGATGACGACGCGCTCGAGCAGGCATTGGAGTATCTCGACAAAACTTTGAAAGACTCCAGCTCCAAACTGAGCCTTTCGGATCGCGCGAACCTGCGCCGCATCTCCCTCGCGCTCCGTTTAGCGGACGAAACAACGCCGGTGCCCGAACTCGAGAACCCGGAATCCCTGATCGCGAAGCAGATCGGACGTCTCACGGGATATGAGCGCAACATTGTGATTTGGCAATACCGCATGCTCGAGGTTGAAAAAGCCATTCGTATCCTCAGCGAAACGTTGCAAAGCGATCCGCAATGGAACACGCGCCACGTGCAATTCCCCTCGCCGATGTACGAACGCATCGCCGCACACAACCCCTACGCTAAGCTGCGCTTGCTGCTCGGTGATCCGCGACCATCGCAAGCCGGCCTGGAGGCCTTGCGCGCGTTCGATGAAGACAAGGCGATGTTGGATCAGGAACTGAAGATGCATCACCCCTCATCGATCAACGGACGAATGCTGACGCCGAAAATGACTGACTACCTCTTGGCATCGATGATCTGCGGTCCAGACGCGACGCCGTCGCAAGCTTTGCTCTTAAAAGAAAAGCGCCGTCGCGGCCCTGTTTTTGACCCACGCATCACGTCGATGTCCTGGAAACAGGTCCTTAGCTCTTCAGCTCGCCCCACGGCCCAACAGACGAACATGGTCACGCTCGAAGCCCTTGCGGAAGACGCAAAGATGCCCAAGGCGCAGATCGGAAACCCCAACCGCGAACTCACGCTGGTCATGGAACGCTCGCTCTTCGACGCCGTCTTTTTTCCTCCTCGACTCGTCAAGGACTTGGGTCGGGACATTTGTGCGCCCATCAAGCCAGACGAAGGCATCAGTGAGAATCGCTCGACCTTTCTTGTTCATGAAGGCACATGGAAAATCGGTGGGCAAAAGTACAACGGACTCTTGGATATCGTTCGCAACCATCTCCGTCCCGAACTCTTTTCTGAAGACGGAACGGAGAGCAAGTTCGACTCGTGGTGGACTCAGAACGTCGAACCGACCGCTCAGCGTGCGGTCCATAACTTCCAAGCTCGGTTTTTTAAACATGTGATCCACGACCAATTCTACCCGGCGCTCAATGGGGAATCGACGGATCGCTATATCCAGCTGGGCAACAAAATGAACGCCACATTCAATGGCGGCGAGCTGACAGTCGGCATTCTGCCCTCACTCAAAAGTGAGCTGACCTATTATTTGGATTTGATTCAGAAAGTTCATGCCGAATATACCAGCCGGGCGAAACTCAACGGCGATCCCCGCCTCATCGCGGATCAACGCAAGGAAATCGAAGCACTTTTCCATCTGATGACCTCGATCTTCAATCGTTCAATCGTGGCTTGGCCAGCGGTCGAAAAGGCCGAATCGCTCGTGAATATCAAAGATCAGCCTCCTTTCTCGGGCCTCGATACGCAACAGAAGCTGAAACGTCTAGAAAACCTTTTTCCGCTCCTCCAGGCGATGCTCGGCGAACGCGTGAAGACTCTGAAATTGGTGACGCTCGCAGACCTCCCGGAGGCGCCCAAATTGGTACCCGCAAACCGAAAAGATAAGAAGATCGCTCTGAATCGTGACCAAACTCGCGTATCGATTCTCCTGCCGGTCTTTTCGAACCTTGAGAATTTGCAAAAAGAAGTGAATTTCTATTTCGCGCTGACCAGAACCGTTTATTTGAGCGCCGCAACTATGAGTGCCGCGCCCGGAGCGGACGAGACGGATTTATTGGTCGACGAGTTGGCAGATGAGCTGGCCGCAGGGGAATAGAAGAGCCCCTGAAACGAGCGGCGCCGAGTGGCACTAGAATTGTAAATAAGTCAGGTGATGTTGGTATTGAGAACTTTAAAACAAATAAGCGCCGTCTGAGACGAGGACGGCCGACAAAAAACGGTAACTGTAAAAAGTTTGAACTACGGAGGAATGAAAATGAATAAAGCAATCTGTTTCGCACTGCTCGCGGCATTGTCAGCAGGCCAAGTCCACGCAGGTGTTCGTGGCGCTGACCCGTCCAAGGCGAACGCCAATCAAACGCAAGAAGCCCAGGCATCGGCGAACCAGTCGGTCGGCCGTGCCGCACTGAAAGCGAAGGTCGATGAGTACACCAAGCTCGTGGCAGCTTCAAAATCTGGCGCGAACCTGTCTCCGACTCAGCAGCGCGAATTGGTCAAGAACATGATCCGCGATGAAAAGATCAAAGCAGATGTGACCAAGATTTTGGCCGATACGAAAGGCGACGCCGAACTCAATAGTCTCGCACTCGAGACTCTCTCGGTTCGAGAAACACGTTCATCGGCTCTCGCACTCATGGGACCCGATGCACAAAAAGCACAGGAATCTGCGGTGGGTCTGACGAACGCTTTGATCGAATCATCAACTTGGAAGAAGCAGGACGAAAAGGACAACTTGAAAGAGTTCGCCAAATCGTTCTTGCATGAAAAGGGCAAAAACAAGTCGGACGTAGACGCTATGGAAGCCGCTTCAAAGGTATTGGCGGCAAAAGGTATCGCGCTCGACTGGAAAAAAATCGCGACCCTCTGCAAAAACAAAGCATAATCGTCACATCAAAACGTGATTCCAAAAGCCCTCTCGCACACGAGAGGGCTTTTTTTAGCCCAAAACAGGCGCTAGAATCCGGCTTCGTCTCCGTTGATGATGAGAAGTTCGATGCGTCGGTTTTGTGATCGGCCTTCGGGCGTTGAGTTGCTCGCGATCGGACGATTGGCCGCGTAGGCGATCGGAATCACGCGAGAAGGATCGACCTGCAACCGATTCACGAGAAAACGCGCGATCTTTGTCGCACGTGCGGCGGAGAGTTCCCAGTTGGAAGGAAACGCAGTGCTCGAAATTTTCTGACTATCCGTATGGCCTTCGATGATGATTTTTCGTTTGGAATCCCGAACCAAACGACCGATTTTCTCAAGTGCCAAAACGGAGTCCTCACGCAAATTGGCCGAGCCGGATTCAAACAATGACGCCGCATCCAGTTGGATTCTCACCCCGTAAGAGTCCGGGTGAATCGCTTCCACCACATCCTGATATTCTGCTTCGCTTAATTCTTTTTGCAGTTTGCGCTGAACGTAGTCCTTCGCTTCCTGGACTCCGGAACCGGCGGGTGGATAGGTCGGCAGAGGCGGTGCGATGAGACTCGCATGGGAACTCTCGGTGTTGAAATTCCCGTCGGCTTGACCGGAGCCGAGCGTCCCTCCGAACTGAAGCTTCATTTTCTCTTGAAACTCTTGCTGCTTTTTTAAATCCGCTTCGGACGTCGCGTAGAGGACGACAAAGAATGCGAACAGGAGCGTGATAAAATCCGCGTAGGAAACCAGCCAACGTTCATGATTCTCATGTTCGGCGTGCTTCTTTTTGCGGAGAGCCATCAGGCCGCCTTTTTGAAATCAAGCTCCGGCTCATGTCCGGAGAAGGCGTTTAACTTTTCTTGAATGACGAATGGACTCATGCCATTGAGGATTCCAATCGCGCCTTCCAAGATGAGCTGCTTCACTTCCGACTGCTTCTGTATACGCCGTTTGATCTTAGCGCCCACCGGAAGAAAGAAAAGATTGGCGGAACCCACGCCATACACCGTCGCAACGAATGCGACGGCGATTCCCGCCGCCAGAGCCGATGTGTCCGACACGTTTTGCATAACGTGAATCAAACCCAAGACGGCACCGATGATTCCGATGGTCGGAGAGTATCCGCCGGCATCCACATAGATCTTCGCTCCGGCATTGAGAGCCTCTTCCTCTTTTTCGATTTCAGCCTCGAAAACATCACGCAGTGTATGAGGGTCGACGCCGTCGATGACGAGTCGAAAAACATTTTGCATGAACGGATGACTGAAGGAGTTGATTTTCTTCTCTAGAGCGAGGATCGATTCTTTGCGCGCCGTTTGCGCGGCGTCGATGATTTCAGCGACCAACTTGCCCGACTCATCGTTGTTGGGTTCCGAGAACGCCCATTTGAACAAACGCAGGCCGGTTTTCAGATCCTCACGTGTCGTGCTGATCAGAACCGCACCTGCCGTGCCACCGAACACAATCACCGCGGCCGTGCCTTGCATGATCGAACTCAGGTGTCCGCCTTCGAACAGCATCCCGCCGATGATGCCACCGACGCCGACGAGCAACCCAAGCAGTGTGATCATATCCATTCGCTATCCTCTCAGCTCACCATTCGCTCACCATTGGGCAGGCCATCGCATCTCTTACGGAATGCGACGATGCGCGCGATCACTTCATCCGGCGTCTGCCGAATGATCAACGTCTCTCCATCCATGAAGACGAGAACGGTGTCGCCCGCGGACTCGAGATAACGAATCAGGTCCGGATTGACATATACCGTCGTGCCGTTGAGTTTGTTGACCTCGATCATGGCAAACTCATCGGAATGACTGGCGAAGGAATTTACAACGCCACGCGATTGATGACAGAATAGAAGGCGATTCCCTTCGAAAGTCGAGGCTCTCCACAGATGAATTCTCTCATCGCGTTCGACCACACGCTTTTTGAAAAAATCAACGGCGCGTGGACTCATCCTTTTCTCGACACCGTGATGCCGGTTCTCACGGATCTGCACCGCGCCGGTCCCTGGCCCTACGTCCTAGCCACTCTCGTGCTCCTGTTTTGGCTATACAAAAGCCGAGCGAGGGCAGCCAAGACTCTCGTCCTGATCGCGCTGTCCATCGCATTGAGCGACGCTCTTTCGTATCGCGTGCTGAAGCCCCATTACAACCGGCTGCGCCCCGAGTTTTCCGGCGTCGCGGTCACACTCAGGACCGAAAGCCACTCCGGGCGATCGTTTCCATCCAACCACGCAGCCAACAATTTCGCCGCAGCGAATACGCTGACCTACATCGCTCCGCAATTCGGTTGGCTCTGGTTTTTATGCGCGTTCGTGATCGCCTACAGCCGCATCTATGTGGGCGTGCACTTTCCCCTCGATGTCCTGGGTGGAGCGTCCGTGGGAATTTTGATGTCGATGTTGGTGTGGAGGCTTTTCGGCCGACGCTGGGTGCTCGCCGGCGCGAAGCTCAAGCCCAAACTGCCGGCGGATGCCACTCCGGTGGGCAAAAATCAGTCGGATGATACCCAGTCAGACGCGAATCAGAAATGACGTAAATTCTTTTCGCGCGCGAAACTCAGATCGTTTGTCGTAATCCGCAAGCGTCCACAGAGGAAAAGGCACAACGACTTGTAAAACTTCACCGCGATGCCCGGGTTGGCATCCAGAACTTTGCGAAGGCCATCAAAATCCAGAGAGACAATTTCTGTTTTTTCAACAACTGAAACGGTGGCCGAGCGTTTCTCGCCGTCGACGAAAGCCATCTCACCAAAGTGCGATCCCGTCCCCAAGTGGGCAACGTCGACTCCGTCCCCCTCTTTACTTTTCTGCTGAATGCGGACCGAGCCATACCGAATGACATAAAGAGAATGCGCTTCATCGCCCTGATTGAAAATCTCGTCGCCGGGAACATACGAGGACTGCTTCGCGATCGTGCCGATTTTTTCCAGCTCAGCCGGAGTCATATCTTTGAAAAGATAGACATTGAGTAGCAAATTATTTGTCGACATCTGGCCTCCAAAATCATTCCACCGGCATCATGTTTTCAAGACGGTTTTAGGATAATAGCTTTTCACGATTCATGTCCATATTATAGGTTCAACGACGTTGAGCATGAGGAGGTCGTATGAAAGTCCTGGTCACAGGTGCGACAGGATTTCTGGGCGGATGGTTGGTGCGCCGACTCGTGCAGGATCGGCACGAGGTCCGTATCATTCGGCGCCGCAACAGCGATCTCTCCGAACTCGAGGGCCTCGCGCTTGAAATGCGAGACGGTGACGTCACCAACGTCCAAAGTCTGGTCGAGGCTTGCGCCGATGTCGATACCGTCTTTCACTTAGCCGGACTCATCGCCTACCGACGCGCGGATCGCGAAGCCATGGATCGGATCAACATCGAAGGTACGCGAAACGTCATCAACGCCTGCGAAAAAATGCGCGTCCGTAAACTTGTTCATCTGAGTTCGGTCTCTGCCATAGGTGCTAGCTTCGATGGCAAGACACCTCTCAACGAAGACTCACCCTATAATCTTCATCACCTCGACCTCGGTTATTTCGAAACCAAACACGCGGCCGAAAATCTTGTGCGCGAAGCCGCGCAACAAGGACGCGTCGACGCCGTGATGATCAATCCTTCGACCATTTATGGCGCTGGAGACGCGAAAAAGGGAAGCCGTACCATTCAATTGAAAGTCGCACAGGGTCGCTTCCCGTTTTACACCTCTGGCGGAGTCAACGTTGTCGCGGTTGAAGATGTCGTCGACGCCATTCTCACGGCTTGGTTCAAAGCCCGTACGGGCGAGCGCTACATCATATCGGGCGAGAATCTGCTGATTCGTGATCTTTTTTCGATCATCGCCGAAGAAGCGGGCGTGGCACCGCCAAATATTCGAATCCCAAACGTCGTCTTACATACGGTCGGTCATTTCGGAGACTTTTTAGAAAAGCTCGGGCGCAAAGGTCCGATCAGCAGCGAAAATGCATGGACATCGACCCTGTTCCATTGGTTCGACAACTCAAAAGCCAAGCATGAACTCGGTTTGAACCCACGACCCGCACGCGAAGCGATCGCTAAGAGTGTGCATTGGATCAAAGAGCAAGGTTGGCTCAATCCGCGTTGAAACGGACCATTCGCACGACCGCCGCCTCCCCGAGACTTGCGCGCTCAATTACGATTGATGGCTTGTGGAGCCGAAATACGACGTGCCATGACAACCAAAACCAAGAGCGTCGCCACATAGGGAATGATCTGCACAAACTGGTTGGGCACGGTGATTCCGGCCCACACTTTGCCTTGCAGTTGAATTTGAATGGCATCCGTCAGAGCGAAAAATACACACGCGAGCAAAGTCGGAACCGGACGCCACGCTCCGAAGATCAATGCAGCTAACGCGATAAAACCGCGCCCAGCGGACATATCGCGGATGTATCCACTGCCTTGGCAAAGACTTAAGTAGACACCTCCGATTCCGGCGACAAGAGATCCCTCAACCACCGCACGCACTCGCAAAAGACGCGCCGAAACTCCTTGAGTGATCAAGGCCTGAGGATTCTCGCCCGCGGCCAAGATTCGAAGGCCATGTCGTGTGTATCGAAACAGATAGACGTACCCAATCACGCACGCCGCCGCGACCGCCACGAAGCCCCACGGATGCGTGAAGCGCAGCTCGATCGGCAGTTGCGGTGTTGAGCCGGTGTAACCAAAGAGCGCTTTAGTGGCCAACGGAATCAAGCCCGCCGCCAAAAGGTTGAACCCGGTCCC
>JAMPXM010000075.1 GCA_023701225.1 Pseudobdellovibrionaceae bacterium
GAGAAAACCGGCGCGCGCACCAGCGCTTTGCGGAAACACTTCATACAGCAGAAATGCGCCGTCGATATTATGCGCTCTCAAACCCGTATCAACCGCTTCCTGATCCCAAAGAGCGCGGTTTTCTTCCGGCGTGTATAAGAACAAATGTGAAACATTCAACTGTTCCAGCAGGTCGTTGATTCGGGCGATCGCTTGTCTTCTCGTCGCCAGAAAGCGCAGATCCTCCGCACCATGCCGGCACGTCTTCAGCCAAGACACGACTTCTTCACTGTCGCTGCGGAAATAGTTGGCTTCGACGAGATCGCAGACCGCAGCCGCGGCGGCCCGATACGCACGGCTCGTCGTCAGCGCCCCAGCCCCAGCCGCCGCTAAAAGAAAAATCCCGCTCGCGATGATGAAACGCATGAAGGTGCGCAAGATGCACTCAGGATGCAAAAAAGAAAGCCGGGAGTCAAAAGCCCCCGGCTCGATGATCTTGCTATTCTTTAGAAACGTCGCCGTACGACCGTTTTCGTACGGCTCTCTCCAGGCCCCTCACCCGATCGCGCATCGCACGGCGGGAGACGGAAGCAGAGATTAAGCAGCCTTCTTTTTGCGGGCCGCGCTCGGATCGATATTGTACTGCTTCACTTTGCGGTACAACGTCGCACGACCGATACCCAGCGCCTTGGCCGCTTCCGTGAGGTTGCCCTTGAACGCGGCGATCGCGTTTTCAATAGCGACACTCTCCAGATGGTTGATCGTTGTCACGGCTTTACGTGCATCCGATCCGCCCATGCCTGCCGATCCAGGGAACTGCAGAATTTTGCCACCTTCAGCAGCGCCGGAACCCGCCACCAGAGCGGGAACTTCCGAGCTCTGTCGGCTGTTGAGCGTTTCCCACTGCTCGGGAGACATCGTCTGCACGGAAACACCGTGCATCTGACCAAATTGCTGCGCTTTTTGAATGAGAGCCTGGTCGTCAGAAACGACGACAAAACATGAACGTACCATCTCAAGACCTCCACCAAAGTTTGGAGTCACGTTCCAAGACAATCTGTGACTCACAACAGACCTATCGGCGGCCCAACTTGAGAAATGTAGGAAAATTTTTCCCCTCATCGTCGCTCCGGGACTAAGTCCCGGAAACAACAAGGTGATTCAAAACGAAATTTTTTGTCTTGCTTAATCGCCCGAGATGACAGTCTGGACGACTGTCTCAGCGACGGCCCGACTTGATTTTGACCTGCATTTTGGCGATCAAATTGACAGCCATCTTCTCGTGCACTTTGCACATCTTCAGCTCGTCACGACGATACGAGCGCTGGCTGGGGGTCAGAGTGCCGGTTTCCAATTCCATTTCGTAATCGAGCTTATTGGAACGAATGCCGACCAATTCTTTGGTCTGTTGCTTGAAGAGCTTGGTCACGGCGCTCAGAGGAGCCACTTCGAGCCATTCTTCTTTGTTCTTGTACCAGCTCACCATGCGCAGAAAGCGAGCCTTGTTTTTCGCCAGAGTGAATTTCGGGAAACGGTCCTCGGCAAGCTCGAGAATATTCTCGACACTATCCAGATCGAGGTCATCATCTTCAACCTCGTCCAAGATCAAGGCAGCAGGCTTCTTCAGCTCTAATTCAGTGTCGGCGGTATTCAACACGACTCGGTTCCTCCTGTGACTGCCCGATGCGCAGCAAACCCAATTGTTGTCGGGCAGCTGTCGCAACCCAATTTCGAAAGGTCATCCTTATAACACATTTCGATCCAAACGGAATCCCCCTGGACAGGGATAAATGCCTGTAGGATGGGCAGAAAAAATTACTCGCGATCCGCGCACTTTACCGCTGGCGCCGATATCTTGAAAGCCCGAAGACTTCAGCTCAGGCTGAGCCTATTGCTACAGGTTCAGAATCGGTCCAGGACGAGCTCTTTACAACGCGCTCCGCCAAAACAGACAGCCGTATGTTACTTACATTCGATCCGGTGCCGGAATTCCGAGCAACTCAAGGCCGGTTCGCAGAACTGCGGAAGACGCTTCCACCAAAGCCAAGCGTGAATTCCGCAAGGCCCCTTCTGCTGTTTTTACAGGGCACTCTTTATAGAACCGGTTGTAGAGGCGACACAACTCATGAAGATACGCCGAGATAACCGCCGGCCGATAGCCGTCCGCCGCTTGCAGCGCGACCTGATTAAAGCGCCCGAGATGAACAAGCAGCTCCTCTTCAAACGGCGTCTCAAATACGACCTCACGGCCTCCGTCCGCTCGCTCGACTTTTTCAAGCAAGCTTTTGCACCGAGCATGAACATATTGAAGATAGGGTCCCGTATCTCCTTCGAGCTTCAACCACTCGTCGAGCATGAACTTAATCACGGAGTTTCCGTCCACGCGCAGGAAGCCGTATTTCAGTGCGCCCAGAGTCACCTTTTCCGCCACCTGGCGGATCTCTGCTTCGGACCATTGACCGTGGTAGGCGTGAAGATGATCGAGAATGACTTTGTCTTCGATCACCTTACGAAGGTCCTCGAGCAGGATGCCGTTGAGATTGCGTGAACTGCAAGGCACGCCATCGGCCGTCGTCACCGACTCATAGGACAGATGCACGGACTTGGCCGCTTGTGGATAGCCCATGAGTTCGGCGGTCTTGAAGAGTTGCTGAAAATGCAGTCGTTGCCGAGCGTCCACGACGACGATTGAACGCGCAACCTTGGGATCCGCGAATTTGCGGCGAATCAGTTCCAAGTCCTTGGTGAGGTACAAGCCGTTTCCGTCGGACTTCAGGAACATCGCGAAACCGAGGTTCCACTGCGAAAGATCCAACCCGATCGCACCCTCGCTCTTTTGAAAAAAACCTTCCTCAAATTTCTTGAGGACCAAATCGCGTGACGGTTCGTCACACTCGCTCTCGAAATACCAAATATCGAACGTCATGCCGAGCCAAGCGTAGATCCGCTTTTGCTGGGCCAGCGACCATTCGCGCGTGGTTTTGTACAGTTCGTACGTGGGACCCTGATGGCTGTGCAGATCTTTGAGCACGGAGCCGATTTCAGCCTTGATCTTCGCTTGCTCACCAAGATCCGTGATGGACTTCACGTAGTCATCGGACTGCGCATAGACTTCGCCCAGCCAGTCCGCTTGGCGTTCAGTGGGCAATTTGCCGCCCAACCGAGTCTGAATAAACCAAATAGATTTTGCTATGTGCGCGCCCATGTCCCCTGGGTATGTCGCACGCACCACCTCATGACCGGCGTATTCAAGAATGCGCGCGACAGAATCGCCGAACACCATATTGCGCAGATGTCCCACGTGCAGCGCTTTATGGGTGTTGGGCTGCGCGTACTCCAAAAGAATCTTCTCACGGCGCGCGGGCTCGAGCAGCGGACGCTGAAAGTACTCTCCCGAATGAATGTCCGCGAGCAAGTGCTGTCCATAATTTTTAAAATTGCAGTGAAAGTTCAGGTACCCGTTGACCGCTTCGACACGGGCGATATGCGCGTTGGCGCCACTCGCCTGCGCCCACTCATTGATCTGCTTGGCCATCTCCTCCGCGATTTTGACGGGAGCGAGACGAAATTTGCGCGCGAAGGAATGGCAAGGCAAAGCCGCTTGGCCGAACTTGAACTCCGGCGGCGTGGTCACCAGGGCCGCGATCTCCTCGGATCGAACTTCCGGCTGACCAGCGAGAGTTTGGGCGACGACTTGAGCGGCGGAGGTCGCCCGTTCAACCACCTGCGTGAGGAACGTGTCCTGATGTTTTTCCATAGGGAAGTGACTTTATGTTAGGCGAGCGTCGCCGACAAGCTTGGATTACAGGCCACCATCGCTCGGCGGTGGCGAGGAGGTCCCGCCGGCACCGGACGAGCCTTTACCACCCCGTCCTCGGCGCTTGGCTCCCCCTCGCTTCCCTCGGCGACGGCCACCACTTCGAGGCGCCGCTGGCGCGCCACCCGTGCCCGGTTCAGAACCTGTCGCGGCAGGAGCCACGTCGACGCTCGAAGTCCGCGCGGGCTTCTGCCGTGCGGGCGGCAGCCGCTCGGCGGGAGCCACGCTCCGAGGAGTCTCGCTCGCGGCCGGAACAACCGGTTCCTTCATTGGCTCTTTGGACGCCTCCATCGGGATAACGAAATCTTTCGTTAACGGAAAGTAGACGTCAGCCGCCTCACGCACTTCGGGCGAAGTCGATTCCGGCCATGACCAAATTTCCACTCGGCACCCGCGAGACTTGAGGTACCAAACCAGAGGCAAGTAATCCTTATCGCCACCGACGATGATCGCCACATCGAGTTTTTCGGCCAATGTCACGGCGTCGATGATTAAGAAGCTGTCGGCATTCTTCGCCGGTTGCTTGATTTCGCCGCCAAGACGTTTCCAAAAGTCTCGAAACGTCTGCGATATTTCTTTGTAAACCGGCTTGTAGTAAAGAATGCGCAGAATCTCGCGATCCCCGACTTTGTCGATGAGCTTTTTATAGTCCGTTCGACCGTCATGGTGCTTCAGGCTCGACATCTCGATATTTTCGGCATCCACAAAAATACCCACTTTTTGGAAAAGCAGGTTCTTGCGGCGATCAGCTTCATGGATCAGGTTTTCACTCATACGAGGGAGTTGATCATATGTGAAAATGAAAGTCATTCGCAATTATCTTGACGCTCAAAAACCAGGGCACTACAGACTCGGACTATGACGCATGCTTCGAATGTCTCCGACTCGCTTCCCACATCAGCCCTTCAAGAACCGCTTCGCCGCCCCAGCCGAGGCGAAAAAGTGCCGCATAAAAAGATCATCCGGGACCTGAATCTCAAAGTGACGTCCCAGCGACTCCTGATTCTTGAAGTCGTCCGAAACGGTCCAAGTCACTTCACCGCGCAGGACGTGTTCGAGTCCGTTCTGGCGCGCAATCCGGAGATCGGTTTTGCGACTGTCTATCGTTTCTTGCGGACCTTGTCCGAGCACAGCTATGTCACGGAAATCCGCATGGGCGGGATGCCCGCGCGCTACGAGTGGGCGGGCAAGCGGCATCACGACCACCTCACATGTGTTTCTTGTGCGAACATCGTCGAGTTCGAAAACACCGAAATCGAACGATTGCAGGAAAAAGTGGCCAAGCAGTTTGGGTTTTCTCTGACCGACCACGTCTTGGAACTGTACGGGGTTTGCCCGGAATGCCGCGCAAAAGAGTCCGCGGCGAAAGCTCGCTGAGCCTCTATGCAAGTCGCTATGCCTGCCACCGTGCCGGATGCTTCACCGCGATTTCTTTTCGTTGATAAGCCGTCTGGCATTGTCACGCACGCAACACAAGCCGGACCGCATGCGCCCGAAGGGTTTGTCGAATATCTCTCTCGGCTCTCCGAACAAACTCTTTATGTTTGTCACCGTCTCGACAAAGGCACCAGCGGCGCGATGACGTTTGCGACCTCAGCAGAGGCAGCGGCGCAATTGAGCGAGATTCTGAAAGCCCGCCAGGCGAACAAGACTTACCTTTTTCTCACCGACCGAATGATCGAGAAGTCCGAATTCAGCGTCGAAAGCCGCATCGAAAAGCGAGGGTCGCGTTTTGTTTCCGAACCGGCTCAGGGCGCGAGTGACGGCCTTGCCATCACCCACTTCCGCCGCCTGAAAACTCACGGCCCGTATTCACTCTGGGAAGCTCGCCCAGAAACCGGTCGTCCACACCAGATTCGTTTGCACGCCGAAGCCAGTGGCATCGCACTGCTTGGCGACGATGAACACGGCGGCACTCCATTCCCCACGCTCGCTTTGCACGCGCAAGAATTGAGCTTTGAGAGCGCGGGCGAACGGTATTCTCATTCAAGTCCGCCACCCACATTTTTTGAGGACCTCGCGCTCCTCGACCGCCCTCGTCTGTGTGCCTGGCTCGCCTCGGTCGATCGACGGCGACGCTGGCTCACCTCACGCGACCAAGCTCTGCAGTTCTCGTCGCAGGACCGCGAGAGCACGCCGCCGCCGCTGAGTACATGGCGTTGGATCCACACGGATGGCTTGGAATTGCGAGCCGAGCAGCTCGGCTCAATCGTGGATTTGCAATGGTTCGAGAGCGAGCCACCGAACGAAAGCGATTGGGACGACCTTCACGCGCTCACACGACTCTGCGGCTGGCATCAGTGGCGCCTGCATTTACGACGGGATCGCGGTCGCAACCCGAACGAGCAATCCACATGGGCCAGTTCGTCGGAGCTTCCAGAGACTTGGACCGGCGAAGAAAACGGCCTGCGTTTTGAGTTCCGGTCCAACCAAGGGCTGTCCAGCGGACTGTTTCTGGATCAACGAGCCAACCGCGGCTGGGTACGAAAGACCGCGCGCGGAAAGAAAGTCCTTAACTTATTTTGTTACACCGGTGGCTTCAGCGTCGCTGCCGCCGCAGGGGGCGCTGAGCGCACGGTCTCGGTGGACTTGAGCCGCAACTTTTTGGAATGGTCGCGCCGGAATTTCGCATTGAACGACCTGGAGCCCGCGACTCACGAGTTCCGCGCCATGGAAGCGCGCGAGTTCATCAAATACGCGACGAAAAAAGAATTACGTTACGATCTCATCATTTGCGATCCGCCCTCGTTTGGCCGCAGCGAGAAAGGCGTCTTCCGAATCGAAAAAGAATTGCGCCCGCTCATCGTGAGCCTCGCTCCCTTACTTTCTACGGGAGGCCAACTTCTGGTGTCGTGCAATTATGAAGGCTGGAACGAGCTTCGCTTCGCGGAAGAGGTCAAGGCGGCGGCCCAAGTCGCTCGATTGCGCGTCCAGTCCGCTCCGAGGCCGGACTGGGACTTCGAACTCCCCGACGAGCCCGCGATTTTAAAATCGGCTCTGATCGAAAAGAACTGATCGAGAAGATCTGATTCTCCCAGAAAGCGATAGGTCCGATACCATCGGCTGGTTCACAGTTCTTTAGTATGGTGGTCGTGTGGACGATGAGTCCGTCTTACCATACCATTAAAAAATGTCACGAGTGGTCCCGCGTGTGGTCATTTCGATAAGCGTAATATTACTAGCTTGGTCCGTATTCGCAGATGAACGCCCTGCGCGAGGTGATACTCATACCTACTTTAATGCGAAACAGTTCGCCGACTGCCTAAGTAACGAGATGTCCAAAAAATTTTCAAGAGATCAGTTTGATGATCGGCTCCGCTCAATAGCCGAGCTTCGCGACCGTCTTGCCGCGACTGATGCCGAAAATGGAGGTGCAAACTGCAATTTCTATTGTGCCGGCAACGGCATATCGAGCTTGAGTTTGATGCGACCATTGGGATGTTGGCTCAACAAAATCCTGGTGGGAAGCCTGATGCTGCACTCAGGGCCACTTGTTTTAACCCATCCAGATTTTAAATTATTAATAAGTCCCGGAATGTCGCTTCACCAAGTTCGCTCTGCCATTGTTGGCGCAACTCAGAAACCGATCTCTAAGTGGTTGCGGCAACAACCAGATAAATCTGTTTCGCATTGGAAACTTTTTGAAGAAGCAAATCGTATGTTTCGTGATCCATTTGTTGCTCTTGGAGTTATTGGTGATCTCTTTGAAAGTGAACGCGAATGGTGTGACCGAAGCTCAAATTCAAAGCGTAAATGTGAGCTTGCCCATAAGATGAAACCAATCCTGACGCCGACAGATTCGGATCCCGTTGGTCGAAACTATCACTTCTGGGCACATCTGAATATGGTGTGGAGGTCTGAGGGATCAAAGGAAAAACTCGCTTCCTATGTACTCGAAGTTCTAAAAGACGACGACTTCGGCGACCACGCTGCCAATCTCCTTGGCATTGATTCAAGCATTCAATCATTTGAGCAAACGAAGATGAAACTTAAATCGACTGGCCGGAACTTGGTATCGACTCAATGCGAACTCTGAAGCTGGCGGAACGTTTAGATTCCTACGATTGGGTCCTCAGCGCATTTGCAACCACCGGCAATCACTCGTGCCCGGCTCGATAGGGGCCACTTGGCTCGATCCGGCACGCTCGTCTAATTGGCAGTCCCGGCGTGCGACACGTACGCCAGGCTGAAGCGTCGAAGTTGCCGACAACTGTGGCCACGCACCTTTGACCATCTGGCGAAATGCTTTCGCGATTTGCTCAGCTTGTTTTCAGCAAAAGTATTTTTTAATTCGACCGCTGCGTCTCGCGTCGTGAAAATTCAAAGGCTTAGCTCGCGTCAACTTGGGACCGCGGGCGGATTCCGCTGTCGGGACAAGGCATTTGCACGCGGTTTTGCGATTCAACGCCCTTGCGATAGTCTAACTCTCGAACCGCGCATTTCGCATTCGACCCTTTGCACGTCACCTCACATCACGCCACTTCCGCGCGAAACCACAATCTCACCATTTCCGTTAGCGCACTCAAACGGCGCGGAGATGATATGGAAGGACGGCCCCTATGGGAGCATCGGTACGTTCGATGGCCAGTCTCATTCCCCTCGTGGCGTGCGCCACGGTATCCATGGGGAATCAAGGCTGCGAAGAGCAACAAGACAAAACGCGAGTCTTACGCATGGAGGTCAAGCTCGCCAAACTCAGCGCGCACCCCGTGCGCCTGCCGAGCGGCGAGGTTCTGGATTTTCAATCCGCGGCCAACACATTGTTCTACGGGCAAGTGATGAACAATAAGCACTTTGTCATCGCCAACACATCCGGCGGCAGCTCGAGCTCGGTCACCTCCTCCTCGATGAAGTCCGAGTCCGTTCATGATGTCGGCCTGCTGTCTAAGTTCGGTTTCAATTCGCAGGTAACCGAAGCGGACGCCTCAGCAGAGGTGGGTATTCGCTCGTCGCGAGCCGATTTCGGCGCGACCCCACCCGTTCCCTCTCGCACTTTACCGACCGCTTCTGCACCGCAGAGCGGTTCCACCGCGAGGGCAGCGGCCTGCTTGTACGACTCCCCCCAGGCCATTCTCGGCGGCGAAGTCATTTCATTTGAAACGTCCCGCGGAACTTCGGTTCGTGTCGGCTACGCGCAGAACGGTAGCACGCTGACATCCAATGCAGCCGGCTCGGTCCGCTTCGAACAAACAAAACTGGATCTACGAATGCGGACCGACGATCCTCTCAGCCGCCAAGGCGTGGTGGTCGGAGACGGAACGTCCTATAGCTCCAAGGTCGATGTTCGAGTGGACTTCATGCCCGGCATCCCGATCGGATTGGACTTTTTTTACAAGACCGCGTTGGCAGACGTGATCAAAAAAGCGATGGACAAATCGCTCGCGCAAATCGTGGCGAGATACAAAAAGCAAATGGGCGGAAGGGAATCCTGGGATGACGTGTGGGAGTCGCGCGTACTCTACGACCCGGTGATCGCTGACAACGACACGCACATCGCCATTCGCGGCGGCTACCGCGCGAGCATCCGGATCGGCGATCGTTTCCGCGTCACCAACGCTCACTACGTTTGGGAAGGAGCTGAGTGCTCTTCGACTTTGCGCTACCGAATTCCATTAACTATGGATGCCGGCGCATTGGCCGAAGTCGTCTCCGTCGGCGACAACGTCGCCGTGGCGAGAGTTCTAGAAAATCCATCGGAAAGCGCGATTCTGCCCGGCGCGATCGTGAAGATCGAGTCGCTGATCGGTGTCGAAAAACCAAAACCGGATGAGCCTCGCTCGCGACAATCACTGGCACGAAACTGACTCGGACGCACCGAGGATACGGAAAATCCGGTCCTTTCGTCAGTGCGAAGTCGATACGAAAATATACCCCAACACTCTCGGCAGACTCCGACCCTGCCGGGGGATAAACCGAGGGCCGGGCTTGTCAGCAAGCCCGGCCCATCCTTTTTTAATTTTTTAATCAGATGTGGATCTCAGCCTTTTTGTGTTCCGCCGTGACCACGGTGTGGATATTTCCGCGCACCGTGAAGTCCCCGATCACTTCGATTTCGTGAGGATCGAGCAGGTCAATCAGATCCTGAATGATGATGTTCGTGACGTCTTCGTGGAAGACTTTCATATTGCGAAAACCATTGATATAGAGCTTCAGCGATTTCAGTTCCACGCAATACCGATCCGGGACGTACTTAATTTTAATCGTCGCGAAATCCGGGAACCCGCTGCGCGGGCATACACACGTAAACTCAGGGCATGTAAATTGAATCGTATAGCGCCGCACCGTCGTGCGGTTTTCGAAGCGTTCGAGCTTGTTTTCTTCAATAGCAATTTCGCCATACAGTTTCGTGTCGCTGTTCGCGGCCATGGGACTTCCTCTCACAGGGGGCTTTGGATCCGATCCATCAGCCGACAAAAATAATGCGGCTTCCGAAGTTTTCAAATGCGATCGGCACATAGCGAAGATCCGCCAGCGCTTGCCGGATCGCTGGTTGTCGCTCGGGATCCGCCACCAGCATCAAGAATCCGCCACCGCCAGCACCTAGGATTTTCCCGCCCCAGGCTCCTGCCCCGCGCGCGCGCTCATACCAATCGTCAATTCGAGGGGCACTGATACCGGATGCCATGCTCTTTTTCAAGAGCCACCCTTCATGAAGAAGGTCGCCGAATTCCGCAAGTGGCCGGTTCCCCTCAATCACGCGCCGGCCGCGATCCGCGAGTTTTTTCATTTCTCGCAACGTCTCCCGCTTCCAGCCCGGATCCGCCTTGTGTTCCTTGATCACAGCCGAAGCCGACCGGGTGATTCCCGTGTAAAAAAGCATGAGGCTCGCCTCGAGCGCCCGCTTGGTCTCGTCTGTGCCGCCGATGGGCTCCCCGATGACCTCGCCCGACGGCAGATAACGAAAAAACCGGAGCCCGCCAAAAGCCGCCGCATACTGGTCCTGCTTGCCGATCGGCTCCCGGCACTCTTCGATTTCAATTCGCGCCGCTTCTGCGGCCAACGCCGCTGGACTCGGCACTGTACCTAAATGGGCCTTCATCGCCAGTAAGAGGCCGACCGTAAAGGCGGAGGAACTACCGAGGCCCGTACCAGCCGGAATGTCGGCCATCGACATGATTTCCAGTCCGCGCCCCATATCCTTTTCACGAGCGGCGGGACCGTACGTATTCAGGATCGTGCGAACGATCTTATGGTCGATCTGCGCGGGTTGGTCGACAATTTCAGTTTTGGAATAGGCAATACGATAGGTTTCGTCGAACCGCTCGTTGACGGTGATATACATGTACTTCTTGATGGTACACGTCAGCGTCGCGCCTTCTTCATCGGCGAAAAACGACGGCAAATCCGTCAGACCACCTAAAAAACTCAGCCGAAACGGCGTGCGTGAAATGACCACGAGGTGACTCTACACCCAGGAACACCGGGGGTCCAGCCAGGCCGCGTCCCCGCGCCTGATAGGCCCGGCCCCGCCCCTGAAACCCCTACAAAGCCGGCCGAGACTGGAGCCAGAAGATGGACTTCATGACCGGAGTGGTCCAAAACCCAACTCCATGAAGCGCTCATCCCTATCCCCTGACTTCAAGATCGCGGCCGTTCGTATCGCCTTGCGACTGGCTATGATCGCGATCGGCGCCTATTTGTTCATGAATTCGGGCTGTGTCTCGATCCAGGCGAAGCAGACTTGCGAAAATATCGATTGGTATGAAATCGGACGCCAAGACGGGATCAACGGAGACACTTTGGACTCCTGGGATAGACACGCCCAAGCCTGCGCCGGCGCACGCACGACGCCCGAAAACGACCTCTATCTCAACGGCCGCAACGCGGGGCTCGTGGAATACTGCTCACCTGCGGGTGGACTCGAAGCCGGCAAATCCGGGCGAGAGTATGGTCATGTCTGCCCGGAGTATCTCGAAGACCGCTTTCTGCCGGCATATGAGGTCGGTCGCAGGATCCATCTCCTCGAAGTTGAAAACCTGGATATCGAGAAAAGCATGAACTCGATTTTCAATCAGCTCTCCCGTCGCACGATCCGCCCTCCCGAAGAAAGCGCGCTGCAAGCGGACCTGGAAAAGTTACGTCGCCGACGCGCGACGAACGAAATACAAATCAACGACATCGAAATGAAGTTTATCGAGCGTCTTTAACGAACTCTTGTGACGGACTCCTGCGACCGACGTTCCATCAGTCGCGCGAGCAGACGCTCGGGATTTTTCGCGGATCGGATACAGAAGAGCGCGGTCAACACGCGCCGTTCTTCTTCACTTAAATCACCGTGCCGTCCGAGCCGCCGCACTCGGTCCTGATAGATGTGATAGAGCGAGATCGCGGCAGCGACCGAGATATTAA
>JAMPXM010000076.1 GCA_023701225.1 Pseudobdellovibrionaceae bacterium
CGAGACGGCCAGGCCGCTCGCCTCGGGAATCAGTTTTGTGTCCAATTTGCCCAAAACATTGGGGTCGGACCACGCGGTACACAATGGCGATCGTGGTGACGTCGACATGACGACGGATGGCTGTGCTTCAGGTGATTCTCCCTGTTGCGGTGATTTGGAAACACATGCCGATACCAAACCGACGCACACGCCGATCCAGACACAACTTTTCATCCACATCATCACATTTTTTAAAATTCTCTTTTGAATCAAAATGTCTCCTGATACGCGACGCAGGAATGACCTCCTGCCGCGTTTTGAAAAATCTCTGACCTTTGCAACGATCACGATGGCTCTACACGGACTGAGTCCAGCACAAAAAATGCCGGACTCAGTCCATTTTTACCTCAGATGCATCCAATTCGGTCAATCGCGCTTTGCGAACCTGCTCATGGAATTTCAAAAACGGGGAATCCTTGGGCAGCTGTCGCCGAACGAGCTCCTGCGCTTCTTCGGATGTCAGAGCGAGCGCCTCGTCCCAGAGTTCTTCGAAGATCAGTTTCGTAGCGCCGATCGCGATCGATGGAAAAGCACCTTCGTCGACTTCGCCGAAAACGACGATGAGGTGTCTCGACCAGAGTTCGCGCAAAGCACGGTTATAGCGCGATTCATTTTCGCGGCCCGATAGATCCGCGAGAGCCTTCAAGCGCTTGGTGGAAATCGGAGAATCTTCCTCGAGCAGATCCAGAATTTCGCGAGCCGAATAACTCAGACCACGTACCTCCGGCAGCTCCGGGTTCACAGACCGAAGCAAAGCCGGAAAGAGCCGACGCGACACGAGCGTCGCGCGACCACGGAACCATTTCGAATACACGACTTGTCCCGAGGTCGACAGTCGCTCACGAAGATGCCAAAGGTCCGAAACTTTCTGACTACCGGTATCGTCCCACTCCCACCGCATACGGGTGCGTGGAAAAAACTCATACCAGAGCGAGGGCGGAACACGCTTGTTGTTGATCGGAAAGACCAACACGACACCCAAACGATTCACTGCTGCGATGGCGGAACGTAGTTTCACAGCGTCATCCTAGCAATCCATTTGAATAAAAGCGACGGCTCTCAGCCATGATGACCGACGGCAGCGGGAATGGCGGTGCTAGCGGTGGGGATAGTTTCGACGTTCACAGGTGGCCTAAGTTTCAAATTCTGCTCTTCGGACCTTGCCTGGGCCGAGTTGGAAGCAACATCTGAGTCGGCCTCCAATGACGAACTCACCGCTTCCGCGTGTGGCATTGCCTGGGCCGAGTTCGCGGGCAAGGTCTTGGGTGTTGCATCCCATTCCTGTGACATGGGTTCATCTACTTTGCCTTTCGACGCGCGATTTGCCCGCATAATCACTCGCTCAGCCTTACAGACTGGATCTTTGCGCTCCAGGTAAAACTCGGCGAGTCGCTCGATGACAGCCTCAAGGCTTAGCCACTCGCCATCGCCTGAGCCCATCAACTTCCGCGCACGTTCGAGCTTTTTGTAGCCCAGTTCCGAAATCGACGTCTGGAGCTGAAGCGTATGTGCATCTAAGAACCGCGCCTGCTCGGGCCGAGCGGCACGCGGATTTTCACGAGCCACGAGCGACTTCACGCTCCAAGTCTCGCTTCGGCAGCTCCAAGGCGAGGCCGATCCATTTTGATTGCGTCTGTTCATTGATCACGGACGTGATGCGAACAGCTTTGGAGACAGTGAGTTCGCCGGACACGATCGCTTCTTGCAGTTGCGGCAGCTCCTTGGCTTTCCTTGCGACGGTGATGCAAGCGTAGCTCTGTGCTTCAGAAAGTTTCAGCGCGAAATCGATCCACCTCTTGAAGACAGCGGATCAGATCGGCTTCGCAAGCTTTCAGTCGTTCAACGGCTGCACACGTGCGCGTGTGAATCGCTCGCAGAGATTTCTCGTCTTGGCTTTTTAGAACCTCATGAAGGCGTGTGAACATAGGTTTCTCCTCATTGCGCAGGCTTAAAATCTCGCGCGCGCAAGAGAACCTAACATGACAATTCAAGCTCGAAATTTTCTCGTTTATCCTGCTTTTGAAATGTACCCGAGTCAAAGCCCGCGAACCCGGGCCTACACACTCGGAGCGCCTCTTAAAACGAGAATGCGTTCGCGAGAATAGGCCCAGGATAGATGCCATAAAAGCGCAGCGTCCCTAGGTGAATTAAACAAAAACAGGTGTCAAGTGGAATTCAATCAAAGCCGCCCCGAATCAGCGATGATGCCAAAGAATTCAAACAAAATGTCCTGTCACAATAATAAGTGAAGAGGAATCAGATCCAATGTTCAGCCCCAGCAATGAGGTGAGCGGAATCAGAATCCATGTTCAGTCCCAACAGTGAAGGCATACAGAACTTTGAGACATCGGCGGATGATTTTGCGCAAGCTTTGGGGATCATTTGGAGAGTTGGACTGGCGTGGATTGGCTTGGAGCGTGAGTTGGCTGGAAAAAGTGAAGACGAATACCCATGAGGTTCACAGCGGTCAACTTCACTCGGCTTGGGCAAGGTTCGCGTGAGCAATACGTGGAAAAAGCCGCGAAAAGCCGCACTGTAGACCAAAAACTAGACACCCGCACCTACACCGCTGACACACGCCTCTTGCCTAGCCAGAACCCTGAAATCCTCGTGTCTTTCCGACAAGCTAACCTGAGACCTCAATTTCCGGAGTCAGTCCTCTTCACGATTGGCATTCGACTTGTATCGACGACTACGCTTCATCAACCGATTTTATTCCGTATGAGGACAGAATGATTAAAACACTCCTTCCCCGTTCCGCACGCCTCCAGGCGCTACGCGCTTCCGGCGTGAAGTCCGTCCTCAGCGCATGCATCGTGCTGGTTTGCGTTGCCACCTCGGCGCACGCGCGGACACAGAAGACTCTGATCGTGAGCGATATCGACGACACGATTCAATTGACTCAAATGAAAGCCGCCGACGGCAGAACGAAATCGAAAGCCCGCCACGCGCTCAACTTCAGCACCGGGCTGCTGAAATCCTATGACGCGTTCACGGCTATGCCGTCCCTTTATTCGTTTTTGGCCAGCAATCAAAACGAGATTCACTACGTCACAGGAGCCCCGAAGATCGTCTCGATGATTCCCGAGCGCTTCCTGCAGACGGCGAATTTTCCTGTCGGCGCGCTTTGGCTGCGCCCTGACACGGAGATCACCACCGAAGAATACAAGGTCGAGCGCATCAGTGAAATCCTCCTCGCCAATCGCGACGCGCGCGTCATCTTGATCGGCGACAACGGAGAACGCGACGTACGCGTTTACGAACGCTTGAGCCAAGATCCGCGTTTTCAAAAGCAGATCGCGGATGTGTATATTCATCGCCTTTACACGGACGACATCGGACTCCCCTTGGCCGCGGGTCAAAAGTCTTACCTGACGACCGCCGATCTCGCCTTACAGCTCCACCTGTCGGGCGACATCGATCTCGTGCAAATGCAGATCGTATTCCGCCAAGTCGAATCGGCTCTGCAAAGCCGTTTTTCTGAAATGCGTGATCTCGCTTTTCCTAATTTCGCACCCGTGCTGGAAGTCGATCTCGCGCGCTTCGAACAGTCCTTGTCTCGAGTGGACGACTCCTCGACTCAAGCCTCGTTCCACAAAATCCTTGAACTCTTGCGGAACCGGCCAAGTTCCGCAGCAAAGTCCGCAGCGCAACGCTGACGCATCTATGTCGAGTCAGCCCGCGACTTTTCCCCTAGCTTGACATCGTCGGCAGACGCTTTACCGTATGGTGAGTGAAGGGGGAACCATGCGGTCCAGTTTACTTTGCATCCTGATCAATGTTCTTGCTTTGTTTTCTTCTCCAGCGCAGGCCGCTCGCAGCGACGGCTTCGGATTGGGCTTGATCCTCGGCTCGCCCACGGCGATCACCGGCAAAATGTATATGAATTCCAAAGAAGCCTGGGACGCTGGACTCGCTTACGACCTCGACGACAGCTTCACCATTTATGGCGACTACCTTCACCATTGGCCGAACGCGTTCGCCGGGCAGCGCGAGCAGTTCCTGCGCGAACTGACCCCTTACGTCGGCATCGGCGGCCTCTTTCACGACTCCACCGACCCTTATCGCAACCGCGACAATCCCCGCCGCGGTGAACATGTCGTGAACTTGATCCTGCGCGTACCGCTGGGCATCGAATGGATGACACCCAAAGTCCCGCTCGGTGTTTTCATCGAACTCGTTCCAGGTATTTTCTTGGCACCAGAAGTGGATTCTTCGATCATGGGCGGCGTGGGTCTACGCTATTACTTCGACTAAAGCTTGGAAGGGAAATGGCCAAGAAAGCGCGCCGTTCATCAGCTTTGAAAACCATCGCTTTGATCGCCCACGACGGCAAAAAGGCCGACCTCATCGGGTTCGTCAAAGATCATCTGAACGTCTTCAAATCTTTCAACTTGATCGCGACCGCCACCACCGGCGGTCACCTTCTCGCGGCGGGCTTAAACCCCAAGCGTAAACTCTCCGGTCCCTACGGCGGCGACGCTCAGATCGCGGCGGAAGTCGCGACCGGAAAATGCCATGCGGTGATTTTTTTGCGCGACCCCCTCGGCATGCATCCGCACGACCCTGATATCTCTATGCTTCTGCGTATTTGCGAGGTGCACGACGTGCCCCTCGCGACTAATCTTTCGACAGCCAAGCTTATCCTCAAAGGATTGCAGCGCCTTTAACTATTGAAATAACTCTACTTTTTGCCGTCCTCCACTGGCACTAAATCCGCATGTGCGATATGCACCTGGCGGGAATTCGACACCCGAATTCGCCATGGGAGATGTGGTGCTGTTGACGTCACTTGTGCGAATGAAGGCCGTGTGCCTCATTGTCCTCATTTTAAGTACGACTTTAGCGAACGCGGAACCGCTTCCGTTCTCTAGTTCACGTGCACGTTTACGCACACGCCTGGATCGAAGCCTGCCGTCCATTCAGGTCGGTCCCTTGACGACCTTAAAAGCCAACTCGTTTTTATCAAGCTCGCCCGCGACAACACCGATCGTTCCCCCAGGGCCCGCCAAGATCTCAACTGGCGAATATCGATTCGCCCCGCAAGTCGATCCCGAAATCATGGAACGCCATGAAACAGAAGTTTGGGCCAAAGCCTACTGGCCTCAAAACTTGGGCGAGCGCGGCCCCAGCCCGATCGTCTTTTTGCTGCACGGAAATCACACGACTTGCGCCAAGGGCAGTCATCCGCACGAGGACACCAGCTGCACCTACACGCTAACCGGCACGTGTCCGACTGGAATGGATGTACTCTTAAACCACGTGGGTTACGACTACATCGGCGAACACTTGGCTTCGCATGGTTTCGTTGTCGTTTCCATCAACGCCAATCGCGGCATCACGTGCGGCTACAGCTCAGACAATGACTTCGGTTTGATCGGTGCCAGAGCCCGTCTCGTGCTCAAACATATGAAGTTGTGGAAAGAGTGGACGAAGCGCGGGGCTGCGCCGACAACGCTTGTCGCTCGTCGGCAAGAATTTTTGGGTGCGATTGATTTTTCCCATGTCGGTCTCTTCGGCCACTCACGCGGTGCTGAAGCGATGCGAGCCGTCCATCACTTCGTCCGCGAAAACAAAAACTCCGTCATCACTCAAATCCCGGAATTGAAGATCCGGGGACTTTTCGAAATCGGCGGCACCGATGGGCTTGGCGGCGCCAGCTATGATGCCCTTGGCGTCGCATGGAACCAGGTTCTCCCGCTTTGCGATGGCGATGTGAGTGATATGTCGGGTTACCGGCCGTTTCAGCGAATGCTGGAACAAGTGGAAGAAGCTGACCCCACACCGAAATCGGTCTATCTCGCCTGGGGAACGAACCACAATTTCTTTAATTCCGAGTGGCAAGAGAATGACTCCTACGGTTGCGAGAACCATCAGGCGATCTTCCGCCAACAGGATTGGGAATCGCCGAGTCAAAGGCAGCTGGGACTTCTTGCTGTCAGCGATTTCTTCCGCGCGCATGTCGGTTCGCGGCGGCAGCCGATCCTCGCACGCCACTTCAATCCCCTTTATCAGCTCCCCTCGATGACGACCGAGATCACGAACGTCGATCGGGACATGACGATTTCACCATCGGCACTCTATACAACGCGCTTTGAAAGTTTCAATCAGCCCACAGGCGTCAATTCGCACGGCGAACTCAACTCCGCTGCCGGAGTGCAGATCGAGCACGGTCTGAATCCCGGCGCGAAGTCACACCATGCCCGGATTCAGTGGACACGCGCGGGAACGGACGTGTTCTTTCAATCCAACTGGGCTGCGCCAGGACAAGCGCGATCGATGGCGGGTTTTGCGACTCTGGATTTCCGTGTCAGCCGCTCATCCGATCTTCAGGTGAACTCCGACCCATTGACGGATTTCTCAATCCAACTCGTGCATCAGGACGAATCCCTATCCGAATCCGTTCCAGTCTCGCAATTCAGCCAAGTGCGCGGGCCCGTCCATTCCCTGAATCTCTATCAAACCGTACGCATTCCGCTGTCGGCGTTCCCACAAGCGCAATTGGAGAAAGCGCGCGGCATTCGATTCATGTTCGACCGAACCCGACAAGGCGAAATCTTCATCAAGAGCATCCGCTTGGCCACGCGTTCGAACATCGAAGACACGTTCACCGCGCCGGTTCGCCTCACGCGCGCATCCTGGAAAAAAGCCAACGACCGCATCCGCGCGGAAATATTGCGCTACTCGACCCAGTATAAAGCCGACCTTCGTCTACGCACGAACCGCGCCTTTATTTCGACCACTCGTTTAGAAAAGAACTCTCCGCAGCTCCTCGGCCAGGACGTCGTGGAAATGGTGATCTTCAGCCTCACCCGCTTTCCCGTGATTGAAGACCTGCCGGTCCTGATGATCGGGCAAAAGGAATTCCGCGCCATCCGCTTCGACAATGGAAGCACACGCCGCTTGATCCTCTCGATCCCCAAGGCCGACTGGGATCGTCTCGAACCCGGCCAAGCGATGCTTCTCAAATACGGCCGACGCCTTCGCTTTCAACTTCCTGCGTTTGATCCGACGCGCCTGAAATAAGTCCAGTTAGGACATGAACTCGAAGACCTCTCGCAAGGCCTTGTCCCACGGGATGGCGCGGACAAAGCCATCGCGAAATTCATTTTGTCCGGTGTGAATCAATAAGGACTGATGAGGCTTTTTTAAAAATTCACCGAACCGCTTGAGGCCCAGAAAATCTTTCTGAATCGGTTTTCCCGTCGCCTTAATTTCGACACTCATGATATCAGAACCGTTCTCGATGATGAGGTCGACTTCGCTCCCATTTTCAGTTCGGTAGGTCGATAACCGAGCATTCGAACCGGCGAGCTGATTGAACGTGAATATCTGATTCACGATGAAGTGTTCGAACAACATACCCTTGCGATCGACTGAAACCGTGAAGCTGCCGAGCAAACCATTCAACACTCCGGTATCGAAGAAATAGAATTTTGGATGTTGGATCAGTCTTCTTGTCGAGTTCTTCGCGAACGAATCAAGACGACCAACTACTAAGGTATCCTCGAGAATCTCAAAAAATCGAGAACTTGTTTTCTGACTGATCGACGCCTGAGAACCTATCTTTGCATAATCTAAAAATTCACCCGACTTCGAAGCCGCCACCATAAGAAACCGTGAAAATCCCTCGATATTGCGGGTCAAGGCCTCCGCTTGAATTTCTTCTCTCAAATACGTGGATGCATAGCTTCTAAGAAGCTCTCTACGAACAGCATTGTCAGGTTCCGTCCAAATGCCGGGCAGAGTTCCAAATGCGAGCGCGTCATTGAGTTTGAAGTCATCGCCCAACTCCTCGAAGGTCAACGGGCCAAGTTGGTAGACGAGCAGGCGCCCAGGAAGCAAGTTCGCCTGACCTCTCCGAAGTTTTCTCGCACTAGAACCCGTCAGATAGAAGCGAGGCGAATTTTTATTTTCGTCCAACACCGCTTGAATCGTATTGAGTAAGCTCGGAATCCTCTGAATCTCATCGACGAAAACAGACTTTGGCTTTTTCTCTTGAAGGATTTTTTCAAGCAGATCCGGCTGGGAGGAAAACTCCAAAAAAGTTTGCTCACGTGCAAAATTGATCGACAAATCCGGATTCAACTCTTTTATGAGCGTTGATTTACCTGTTTGCCGCGGACCCAGCAAAAGCAAACTACGCTTTGAATTTTGAATTTTCCGAAAAAGCGATCTCTCGTACCTCATGTCTAAATTACAACGTATTTTAGACATGAGGTCAATATGAGGGAAAATACCTAGACTCAAGTCAGGGGTGCTTGCGACCTCACGTCTCTATTCGCGACAATAAGAAGTCCGATCATAGACCCATGGAGGGCCAATGGAACTTCTCGCGCCACGCATTCTCATCCTTGCTCTGAGTTCCCTACTTCTGTGCCTCTCTTTGCCGATCACCATTCACGCTGCTGAGACACATGCACACGCAGCTGATGAACACACGCAGAGCGCCCTGAAGCGCGCGGCGAAACACGAGCCGCAGCTGGTTCGGCGCGAAGGCGAAACCTCGGTCGCAACCGAGGTCGTCGCACCAAATGTCGATCCCAAGACTGACCAGGCCGACTCCGAAAATACCGATGACCACGGTCCGAAGATCAAAACGGGCAAAGTCCTCACCAAGGACATGCACAAAGAATACCCCCCGGCTGAAAAGGCGCACTCGGCGCCCGCCGCCAGCCACGCAGCGCATGGCGATGGTGTACCGCCGGACACGTCACTTCGTTGGCTGCAAAACGGCAACACGCGATTCGTGAAAAAGAATCTGCGTAACGATGGCCGAAGCGCCGCGGATAGAGCCCGCTTGGCGACCGGGCAAAAGCCGCACGCGATTGTTTTGTCATGCTCGGATTCCCGAGTTCCACCGGAGATCGTTTTTGATCAGGCGCTCGGGGAGATTTTCGTGATTCGTGTCGCGGGCGAAGCGCTCGACTCTTCCGTCGTCGCGAGCATCGAGTACGCGGTCGAGCATCTCGGCTCAAACTTGATCGTCGTGATGGGCCATACGCAGTGCGGAGCCGTGAAAGCGGCGCTCTCCACCAAAGACGGCGACTCAGCCGGAAGCGCGGACCTCGATCGTCTTGTCGGTGACATTCGCCCCCGTTTGCGGACGGTGCTAAAAGACACTCCCAGTCACGCTCTTGAAGTCGAATCGGCCGTGAATGCCGACGGCGTCGCCCGCGAGCTCGTCAAACGCTCCGACATCATCCGCCACAAAGTCGAAAGTGGAACCCTGAAAATCAAAACCGCGCTCTACCGTCTGGACTCAGGAAAGGTCAGCTTTTACTGATCTAGTTTTTGCTCGAATACTTACTGAACCTTGATACTTAGAATGCAGTCGTCATTGATTGATGACCTCGGAAGCCCCAACACATCAAGGGCCGAGACGATGCCGGGCGCATTCCCACCAAAAACAAAACAGGAGGGAACTCCTCCTGTTTTGCTTCGGACTCCAGATGAACTCGCGTTCAATTTCAGTGTTTCGCGCCCGCCACCATCGGCGAACGGGGTTCCCCGCCGGTCGAACCATTGCTCACCGAAGACGGTAAGCCGGTCGTCTTCGCCGAAACGGAGTGCTGAACATATTCCTCTTGCGAGAAGTCATCGACCTGGACGGCGTCGAGACGAACCTCGTCGGCCTTTTTCAAGTCACCAAATTCCTCTGACGTGATCACGCCTTTGTCATAGGCGAGCTGCGCTGCGGCCGCGCCCTTCATCTTCGGCATCGTGCCGTTGCGGATCGCTTCACGGATCTTGCGCTCCGCCGTCTCTGCGCGCTTAACGATCTTAAACGCATGCTCGTAGCGGCCGAGCGAGTCGTTGACGTCTTTGGAGACGAAAATACCTTCGGTCAAGCGGTGCCGCTGCTCCGTATCCGCCATCATGAGCGATGCGATCTTATGCGTGTGCTCGTCTTTGGATTCGCCAGCCAACGCGTTCAAGTTCGACCACCACCGCAACGGCCCCCGGAAAAACCACGTCATGCCCGGCACGCGCATATTGGCGAACAGTCCATCGAACGCTTTCTGAATCTCGTAGAGTCCGTGGTTGAGGCAGAAGTGCACGAACGGCAAATCTTCCTTGCGCTGGCCATCAGCGATATAACGCCGCAGAACCGCCGTCGAAATATACATCCAAGAAAGAATGTCCGCGAAACGCCCCGTGATTTTCTCGCGACGCTTTAGATCTCCACCCAACGTACCCATGGCGATGTCAGCCATGATCGCGAACGATGCCGATGCCCAAGTGAGGCGGCGGAAATATTTCGCGACACTGCCACCGATCGGGCTCGGCGCGATATATCCACGCGTCACACTGAGAGCGATCGAGCGGAAAGTATTGCGAACGACGTGACCCACATGACCCCAGAAGGCCGAGTCGAAGGCCGCGACATCCCGCTTTTCACATGCTGCGACCTCTCGGAACGCAAACGGATGCGCGCGCATCGCGCCCTGTCCGAAGATGATCAAGGTGCGAGTCATGATGTTCGCCCCTTCGACCGTGATACCGATCGGCATCGCGATGTAGGTGTGCGCAAGCGTGTTGCGTGGACCGCGCGAGATGGCCTGACCGCCGACGATATCCATGGCGTCATTGATACACTTGCGGCCGATTTCAGTGGCATTGTACTTGGCCATCGCGGTGATGACCGGCGGCTTGATACCCTTGTCCAGCGCGCCGCATGTCCAGCGCCGCATCGCCTCGAGCAGATACGCCGAACCGAAGATGCGCGCCATCGGCTCTTCGAGACCTTCGAACTTGCCGATCGCCATACCGAATTGCTTACGCACGCTCGCATGCGCGGAAACGACACGCGCGCCGTATTTCACGCCGCCCGTGCTTTGCGCCGGCAGAGAAACACCGCGGCCCGCCGCAAGTGACTCCATCAGCATGCCCCAACCTTTGCCGGCGCCGTCCAGACCACCGATGATCTGATCGACGGAAACAACGACGTCCTTCCCTTGCGTCGGGCAGTTGTAAAACGGAACGCCGAGCGGATCGTGACGACGACCCACCATCACACCGGGCAGCTTTGTCGGGATCAAGGCGCAGGTGATACCGAGATCCTCGCCCTTGCCCAGCAAGTTGTTCGGATCGCGTAACCGGAAGGCGAGTCCCAACAACGTCGCAATCGACGCCAAAGTGATCCAACGTTTGTTCCAGTTCAAACGGATGTAGAGCTTGCCATCATCGCCCTTAAAGAGATCGCCCGTGGCCGTCAATGATCCAGCATCGGAACCGGCCGTCGGCTCGGTCAACGCGAAACAAGGCATTTCCTCACCGGTCGCCAAGAGCGGCAGATATTTTTTTCGCTGCTCTTCGGTTCCGTAGTGGATCAAAAGCTCGGCCGGACCGAGGGAGTTGGGCACCATCACACTGATGCAGGCCGCGACCGAGCGGCTGGAGAGTTTCTGGATCACTTCGGAATGGCAAAGAGCCGAAAAGCCGAGACCGCCGTACTCTTTGGGGATGATCATGCCGAGGAATTTTTCCTTCTTCAGATACTCCCAAGCTTGCGGAGAGAGATCGCGACGCTGCCAAATTTCCCAATCATCGATCATCGCACAGAACTTTTCGACCGGACCTTCGACGAACGCCTTCTCCTCGGCGGTGAGCTGGGGATAGGGCTCGTTCATGAGTTTTTTGAAATCTGGCTTACCCGAGAAAAGATCGCCTTCCACCCAAACCACGCCGGCCTCAAGCGCAGTCCGCTCTGTGTCGGAGATCGCGGGCATGATCTTCGCGATCATCTTCATCACGGAGCCCGAG
>JAMPXM010000077.1 GCA_023701225.1 Pseudobdellovibrionaceae bacterium
CACCCACAGGGACGGACACGATCTGCTTCGTGCGCTTGACCGTATCGCCTTCTTTAATACCGCGGTCTTCACCGAAAATAACAACACCGACGGAATCTGTTTCAAGGTTGAGGACCATTCCGTACACTTCACCGGGAAACTCGACCAGCTCGCCGGCCATCGCGGTTTCCAGACCGAAGATACGGGCCACGCCGTCACCCACGGAAAGAACGGTTCCCGTCTCACTGACTTGAACTGTCTTGTTGTAATTTTTGATCTGTTCTTTGAGGACTTTCGTGATTTCGTCCGCGCGGATGGTCATTTCCATGATTAGAGAGCTCTCCTCTTAAGTTCTTCATTCAAACGAGTGAGGTGCGAATCCAAAGAGTCATCGAACGTGTAGCTACCGACTTTCGCGACCAATCCGCCAATGACGGCAGGATCGGTTTTGTAGGTCATGATGACTTTTTTCTTCAATACCTTTTCGACGATGGATTCAATTTGCTGGCGCTCAGCAGGTCCTAAGCTCGATGCCGAGCGAACTGTGCCTCGGATGACGCCATTAGCACTGTCGACGAGACCCTGAAATGCCTCGACGATATTTTGGAAAAACCCAAAACGGTTGTTGCGTGCAAGCAAGAATAGCAGCTGGAGCACGTTCTCGCGGACGTTCGCATTCTTCGCGGCGGTTGCGATCACTTTCTCGCGATCTTCCAATTTCACGAGCGGAGACGACAAGAATTCTGCGATTTCCGGTGCAGTTCCGAACTCCTGCGCCAGCAGACGAAGTTGCTCAAGCGTATTCTCTTGTTCCGCACCTGTCGGCGTGAGTTCGAAAATCGACTTCGCGTAGCGATGAGCGAGTTCCATGGCTTTCATCAGCGCACCACCTGGATTTTTTCAACAAACTCCGACTGCAAGCGCTTTTGATCGGTATCGACGATTTTTTCGTTAAGCAGCGCCTTGGCGGCGACCACAGCTTGCGCGAGAACCTCTTCACGGAGCTCGGTTTTGGCCCGCTGAAGTTCAATTTCGGCCGTTCTGCGAGCGTCAGCGATCAAATGCTCCGACAGCGCTTGAGCGTCACGAATAATTTTCTGGCGCAGCTCGTCCGCGTCCCCCTTGGCTTTCACGATGCTCTGGTCCGCGCTCGTCTGCAGCGCGTGGAGTCTTTTCTCGATTTCCTGTTTTTGCGCCTCTGCTTCTTGGCGGGCCTTTTCCGCTTTTTTCAAAGCGACTTCGAAATGGGCCGCTCGCTCCGCGAAATACGCAGGTACCTTCTTGCGAAGCAAAAACCACAGCAAGAAAGCGAAAATCACAAAATTGATCGCTTGCCACATGACCGACGCGGGAATGCCGGAACCACCGTGAGCGGCGCCAGAAGCCAACGCGTTTTCCGCCGCGATCATAGCGAGAAACGTACAAACAAATTTCATTGAGACAGATCCTTGCCAGCAAGTTTCGATGCGATCGCCGCGCTCACGGCGGGAATTTCCGCAGCCAGCGCTTTGCGCGTGGCCTCGATTTCTTTCGTTAAACGCTCGCGTGACGCCTCGAGTGTTTTTTGCGCCTGTTCACGCGCTGTTTGCACGAGGTTTTCGTAATCTTTTTGTGCGGCCGTGCGGGAGCGATCGAACGCGGACTTGATTTGCGCGTTCAAACCTTTCGCGGCTTGCTCGTACTGAGTTTGCAGCGTTGCGGTTTCCTGGATCAGACGAACCGCATGTTCCTCATTGCCAATCGTACGGTGTTCACGCTCTTCGTAGGCGCGCAAATAGGGTTTAAAAATGAGGTGCGAAAGGGCAAGGTACGATACGAGGAAACAGGCGAGATGGATCGCCAATGTCGAATCGACACCGAGAGCAGTGAGTAGTTCCATTGAGTCAAAACCCTTTGATTTTGCGGAGTTCGTACACCCCGGGGGTACCAGGGTCAAGAATAGAATCCCTGGGCTTAGTTTTCAGGCTCTTCCGGAGCTGGAATCGGTCAGGTCTTGGGCATATAGGATGCGCCCTCAAACATCACGCCCTCATCGATCCTAAGGCTCGGTGAGGTCACGGTGCCGCGAAAATTTGCGGGCGGGTGCATGATGATCCGGCGACGAGCAAAGACGTTTCCCACCACCGTACCGGATATAATCACCACATCGGCCTCAATCTGGGCCTCGACTTTGGCTCCGGGATTAATGACGAGAGTATCTTGAGTGAAAATTTCGCCCTTAAAAGAGCCCCCAATGCGGACCGTACCTTCAAACGTCAGCCGACCCTCGAAGCTGGCTCCATAATCGAGGAGCGCGGTCAGTTGGCCGGGTTCGGGACCAGTCGTGACAACCGCGCTTGGGCGTGGTGCTACTTTTTCTACTTCTGCCATGCGTCCCTGATCTTGTCGGTGATTTGGTTAAGCTCTTCGTCCGAATAGAAATAGACCGAAAACTTACCCTTCGCATCAGCATAATCAATGGTCACCTTGGTGCCAATGAGCTTCTGTAGCTCAGCAGCCAGCGCGGTGACGAGACGCTTGGAGACGTCAAGGTTCAAGGGCGAGCTCCCCCCCATAGCTGCGTGAGACATCGACTTTTTCGCCTGCGCGACCAGTTGCTCTGTGGCCCGGACTGACAATTTGTCCGCCACAACCTTTTTGCCGATCTTAATCTGATCTAGAGGATCTTCTACGGCGAGAATGACTTTCGCGTGACCTGCCGAAAGAGCGCTGCTTTTGACAAGCTCCTTCAATTCTATGGGCAGCGACAAAAGCCGGAGGGCATTGGCGACCGTCGCCCGTTCTTTGCCTACTTTTTCCGCGACCTGTTGCTGCGTCAGCCGGTAGTCGATCATCAGGCGGTCGTACGCTTCCGCCTCTTCAAGAATATTCAGGTCCTGCCGCTGAATGTTCTCTATGATCGCAAGTTCCAGAGATTTCTGTTCATCCACCTTTTTTAGGATGACCGGCACCTCATGCAAACCTGCCAATTGGGCCGCGCGCCAGCGACGCTCACCCGCGATGATCTCAAACGTCCGATCGTCCTTTCGTCTCGCCACGATGGGCTGGAGAATTCCCTGCTCCTGAATAGATGCAGTCAGATCTCGTAATGCTTCAGGCGAAAAGTAGTGTCGAGGCTGCTGCGTGTTGGGCTCCAGGCGATCGATCGGAATTTGCCAAATCTGAGCTTGCTCATCAATTTTCTGAGTCACTACAACAGGAGCCGATGCGTTCACTGGCGTGGCGGCCACAGGAAGAACAGTCGAGCTGGACACTGGACCAAACGCCTGAGTAGGTGTCTCGTCATGAATATCCATGCCTCCACCAAGAAGACTACCCAGGCCCCGACCGAGACGTGCCTTTTTATTCGCTGTGTTTTGTGATTGAGAAGATGAATCAGACACTTGCGATCTCCTCTGGCTGAGTTTGTTTTTCGACAGCGGCGCCGAAAACCTTGCGATCCAACTCTTCCGCGAGCTCCAAGTACTTCACAGCACCAATCGATTTTTGATCATATTCGATAATCGGCTGACCATGGCTAGGCGCTTCGGATAGTCGAACATTGCGTGGAATAATCGACTTGAAGACCTTGTCTCCAAAGTGGGTTTGGATCTCGGAGACCACTTGGTGACTCAGATTATTCCGAGTATCAAACATAGTCAGAACGATGCCCTCAATCCGTAGCTCTGGATTGATGTTCTTTTTAATGAGTCCTGCCGTATTCAACAGCTGACTAAGACCTTCGAGAGCATAGTATTCACACTGGAGAGGAACGACGAAGGTGTTGGCAGCCGTAAGCGCATTCAAAGTCAAAAGCCCTAGAGATGGTGGGCAGTCGATCAGTACATAGTCGTAGCGATGAGCGATGGACTGGATAGCGTCTTTCAAGCGAAATTCACGACGCGGAGTGTCTACAAGTTCAATCTCTGCCCCAACGAGGTCGGGATTGGCTGGAACTACATTGAGATTCTGATGGCTGGTTACTCGGATAGTCTCTTCGATGGTCTTTTCACCGATGAGTACGTGGTAAACGTTGGCATCTTGATATTCATATTTCTTCAATCCGAGGCCACTGGACGCATTTCCTTGAGGATCTAGATCAAGCAAGAGCACTTTTCGTCCTCTTGAAGCTAGGGCCGCAGAAAGATTTACCGATGTCGTTGTTTTACCAACGCCGCCTTTTTGATTCGCAATACAAATTACTCTCGCCATATTCACCTCGTGCGTGAGGAGCCACTCCTTTTTTAGACCCTTTCGGGGTAAATATTTCAAGTTATTTTGCCGATTGTTCCACGTGGAACATATTCGATTCGTTTTTTTGATCACATTGTTCTTGCTAGCGACAAGCTGTGATCGTCCATTGGCCGAGCCAGAAAAGGTGGATCCTATATATTCTGATCTCGAAAACGAGGTGAGAAATGCTCAATCGGCTCTCGACACCGAGAAAAAAGCCTATTTAGATGCCAAAAAACGATCTGAAGAGCTCACTCCTCGAGATCCGAACCGAAAAAGAACCGTGTTTGAAGTGTATGAGCTCGAAAAAAAGGTCAAAAGGCTCGAAGAAAAGGTCTTGTACCAGGAATTGCTCGTCAAAAAGCGGCTAGAGTACGTAAAGCAAGTCTATCCAAAACGATATCAGCAAAAGCTCGCTTGGCCTGACCAAGCTGAGGTTCAGCTCTACCAAACCAATAAACGGCTGAATAGAGCCTCACGAAACTGGTCAGAACGAGTACCCAAGCTGCAAGATCGTATAAAATCCGCTTCCGATGTGGCAAAAGATACCGAAAAGCCAACGGCTGAGTCCTCAGCCGCACACTAATGTTGATTCACCAACATTAAAATGTTCCACGTGGAACAAATAGACGTACTATTCGCCGATTTTCTCGGTCATTACGACTGCTAGATCCGCAGTTGTCCCAGGGAGCTTATATTGACCCAACAAACTGGGACTCCAGAAGGTAAAGAGCTGAGAAGGCACGTTGGCGAGCTCTGTTGCCCAAGCATCACCCTTGAGATGAAAATATCGGCCACCACGCAACACTTGCCGTCTACAAACAAGCAACGCCTTATGGAGCGGAGCAAATCCACGTGAAACCATATTTCGCACAGACCCCGCAGGCAGATCCTCTACACTAATTGGTTCAACGGTCGCGTTCTTCAAGCTGAGCACTGAAGCAATGTGTTTAATGAACTCCGCCTTCCTCTTATCGCGCTCGATCAGAACCACCTTCACATCCGGATACAGAACCGCGAAAACGAGACCTGGAAATCCATTGCCAGAACCCACATCATAAAGGGGCGCAGTTTTATCAATCGCCTTCACAATCAACCGAGACGCGAGCGCAGAATCGGCGAAATGAACATTTTCAGCACTCGGTATCGTGGCAGGAGAAACCAGGTTTACTGCCTTATTGAAACGAACAAGCTCGCTGTGATAAACCGTGAGTTGATTCGCCGCATTATCAGATATCTCTGGGATAATTTTTTTGAATCGCTCGAATAACGCCTTGCGCTCCACGGCGGGGTCGGGTGCAGCAGGCGTCACAATCTTGCTGCTTTTGGGATTACTTTTTAGGCCGTCATCATCCCAGCTCAACGTCTAGCTCCCTTATCTTCCGTCGACCCTTAAGATGAACCAAGATAGCTTGGATTGCAGAAGGGTTCACTCCTGAGATGCGTTGGGCTTGGCCCAAACTCATCGGTCGAATTTTCGTGAGCTTTTCGACCTCCTCACGAGATAGACCGCGGATATCGGCATAGGACAGATCGGAAGGTAGGCGCAATTTCTCAAGCTTTTTCGTTTGCGAGATAATCTCATTCTGACGAGCGATGTAACCAGCGTACTTCACCTCAATTTCCACCGGCTCAAAAACCGACGGATCACTGAAATCGCCGCTCAAAAACTTTCCGACGTCGCAACTTGCGATGTCAGGACGTCGCAATAACTCTTCAACAGTAATAGGTTTTTGCAAAACAGCGGTGCCGATGTCGCGGAGCGCACTTTGAGTCGCCTCATTCGGAACCAAGACTGTCTCACGTAGCTGGCGGCGCATTTCGACGTGAGCCGCGCGTACTCTCCCAAGTGACTCAAGCTCATCGGCACTATACAAACCAAGCTCACTTGCATAGTCCTGTAAACGCTCAAGAGTATTATCTTCTCTCAAAACAAGGCGATGCTCTGCGCGAGAGGTGAACATACGATAAGGCTCGATTGTTCCCTTGGTGACCAAATCATCGATCAACACTCCAATATACGCTTCATCACGGCCGAGGACGAACGGCTCACTATCACGTAGACGACGAGCGGCATTCACACCAGCCATGAAACCCTGTGCCGCCGCCTCTTCATACCCGCTGGTTCCGTTGATCTGGCCCGCCAGAAACAGACCTTCAATCTCGCGAGTTTCCAGCGAATGCGAAATTTGGGTGGGTTCTATAAAGTCATATTCGACCGCGTATCCCGGTCGCAAAATGCGAACTTGCTCTAATCCAGGAATCGTCCGCAAAAACTCGGACTGAATTTCAGCCGGCAAACTCGTGGAAATTCCTTGTAAATAGATAGACTCAGTACTTAGGCCCTCGGGCTCTAGAAACGTTTGATGCCCGGCTTTTTCCGCAAATCGAGTCACCTTGTCCTCGATACTTGGGCAGTAACGCGGCCCCGTTCCTTCGATCGCACCGACAAACATAGGAGACTTATCTAAGTTCTTGCGGATGATCTCGTGAGTCTTCTCATTGGTGTAACCTAACCAACATGACACCTGTGGCAGCTTCAACCGACGATCACTGCGCAGGCTGAACGGATAAAATACATCGTCGCCAAATTGCTCAACCAACTTGGTCCAATCAATAGAGTCCCGATGTAAGCGGGGTGGAGTCCCGGTCTTCAAGCGCCGCACCACAAACCCAAGCGCCGAGAGCTGATCAGAGATCCCAACAGTCGCTTGATCGCCCACTCGACCACCGGCCTGCTGCTCCAGACCAATATGCATCACCCCGCGCATAAAAGTACCGGTCGTGACAATCACTGCTCGAGAAGAAACTTTTGAGCCATCCGCTAAAATGACTCCCTCGCAGTAGCGTCCATTCAACGCAAGCGCCTTCACTTCGCCCTGACGAACAACCAGACCAGGCTGAGCATCCAATATACGAGTCATGTACGCTGAATAAAGATCCTTATCGCACTGAGCGCGAGAGCCTCGAACGGCGGGACCCTTACGTGAATTCAATCTCTTAAACTGGATACAGGTCTCGTCGGTCGCGCGACCCATCTCGCCACCCATCGCATCGACCTCGCGAACCATGTGTCCTTTTGCGAGTCCTCCGATCGACGGATTGCAACTCATGTATCCGATTCGATCCAGGTTCGTCGTGATCATCAAAGTCGACAAGCCCAGACGCGCGGTAGCGAGGCAGGCCTCAATGCCGGCATGACCCGCACCAATGACGACAATATCGAATGATTTGACCGATGAATGACCAGACGAAAAAGACATGGTTCAGGGTTCCTGCGAACTATTTGCCGAGGCAAAATTCTTTAAAAATGCGATCAATGACCTGCTCATTCAATTCCTTACCAAGCAGTTCATGAATCGCCCGAATCGCATCCTGAAGTTCAAAAGCAATGAACTCAGCGCTTGTATCCGAGGTGATTAACGCAAGCGCTCGCATCAAACAAGAGTGAATTTTTTGCACTCCTTCGAAGTGGCGAGCTTGAGTAAGCACCGAGGACGATTCCGAAGCATCCGAACGCACATAGCCCTTTAAAAAATTCTCAAGTTCAGAAAGACCATTGCGGGTTCTCGCACTTACCTCAAATACTTTCGAATTTTGTTTTGAAATTCCAATGTCGTTTAGCTCAGCCAAACGCATCGCAACTTGCTCCTGCTGGTCAGGACTATCGACTTTATTGACCAAAAAGACATGCCGAGCCCGCTCCGAGAGATCCGCATTGGAACGAAAATCCCGAAGATCTTCGCGCTCATCTTCCTGCAACGGTCGACCCACTTCAATGACATGAAAGACCAAGTCCGATTTATCCAGAGCCTGCCGAGTCCGCGAAATGCCGATCCTCTCGACCTCATCCGTGGTCTCCCGCAGGCCCGCCGTATCGATGATGGTGACAGGCACGCCGTTGACCGCGAAGCGACCTTCGACCAAATCGCGAGTCGTACCCGGAACCGCAGTCACGATCGCACGATCTTCTTGAACAATGGCATTCAGCAAAGAGCTTTTGCCCACGTTCGGTCGACCCACCAACGCCACCTGAACGCCCTCAGCCAGAAGACGTCCCTGACTATAGCTTTCGAGCAGCCTTTCGCACGCCTCCTGAACTTCCCGGGCGCGCGCAAGCAATGTTTGCGAAGGGATCACCTCGATCCCTTCGGTCGAAAAATCAATACTGGCCTCGAGCTGTGCGAGAATCCAAATCAACCCGTCTTCGACTCGACTCAACTCTTCCGACAAACGACCTTTGAGCTGGCGAAGAGCCAGGCGCGCGGCCGGACGACTCTGGCTTTCGATCAAACTCAGCACGCCCTCGGCTTGAACCAAGTCCATTCGACCATTCATAAACGACCGAAACGTGAATTCGCCGGGACGGGCGGGACGACAACCGGCTTCAACGAGCAACTTTAACAGCGTCGCGACAAGAACCGGATTGCCGTGGCAGCTGATCTCAGCTGTCTCTTCGCCAGTGAAGGAGCGACCCTCGGCGAAGCACGAAACCAAAACCTCATCCACCGAATCCCCATCATCAAGACATCGAGCCGTACCAAAGTAAATGCGATGACTTTCTGGCTGAACGGGCAGGAAACGACAAACTTTTCTTGTGAATTGGAACGCATCGGGTCCACTGACACGCAGGACGGCGATGCCCCCTACGCCGGGGGGCGTCGACAATGCACAAATCGTCGCATGGTCATCAACGCCGAAACCATCGCCGTCGAGACCACCGCCATTGAAAAGATTCATCAGTCCATCAATCCGAAACGACGCGGGATTACAACGTCGCGTCTGTCGGCTCGCGATCCGCTTCACGAGCGGTGTTTTTAACAGGATAAATTTTGATCTTCTTATAGAGTCCGTCGCCCACCGAACGACTGCGGATGCGATCATCGCTGGCGAGATGTTGATGCACGATCTTGCGGTCTTTCGGAGCGAGCGCGCGCAAATACACCGAACGGCCCTGCTCCAAAGCTTTGTCACGTAGGCGATCAGCGAGCTCGATGAGCTCCTTGCTGGACTCCTCGCGGTAGCCATTGCAATCAAACGTCACATTCACGCGTGCCTCAGGCAATTGATGTTGGACCACTCGCTTGACAAAGAGCTGAATCGAATCCAGCAACACACCTTCCTTTTCGGTCAGAAGCGCTTGGTCCTGGCCGCTCATTTCAACGGTGATTTCTTCATTCCCATCCACGACACCAGCGGAACGGACCGAAAACACGAGATCGAAGTCGCCGTGCTGAATAAGAGCACTCAAAACGTCTTCGACAACGGCGACAGTTGAAGACGCCGACGAAGTTCCGGACGAGTCCGCCGACTTCTTTTTACCACCGAAAAATTTGCTAAAAAATCCCGTCATTGTCTTCCTCCTGGAGCTTAGGCGCGAACCTGAGACACTTTCGCGTTCGGGGTTTTCTCACGCATGAAAAGATACTGCTGAATCACGCCAAATATCGTGCTGACCGCGATATAAAGAGTCAGCCCGCTCGGCAAAGAAATCATCATAAACGCGAAAATCAACGGCAACCACTGCATGATTTTCGCCTGTTCCGGCGGCATGGTCGTCGGCGTGATTTTCTGCTGGACATACATCGCAACCGCCATGAACGCGGGCAATACGTAGAACGGATCTTTCGCACTCAAGTCATGGATCCAAAACATGAATGGAGCCTGATAGAGCTCGATCGACTGTCCGAGAACTTGGTAAAGCGCCAAAAAGACCGGCAACTGCAGCAACATCGGCAAACAGCCACCTAGCGGATTGGCCTTGCTCCTCCGCATGAGCTCCATCACTTCGCGATTCATCGTTTGCGGATCGCTCTTATACCGTTCCCGCAAGCGCTGCATCTCGGGCTGGATCTTTTGCATCGCCTTCATCGACTTAAACGAATAGACGTTGAACGGCAAAACCACCAATCGAACGATAATCGTCAGAATGATGATCGACAGACCAAAATTGTGGAAAAAGTTGTTGAGGAACTTGAGTAACCAGAGCAGTGGCTTCGCGATCCACGCAAACATACCATAATTGACGACTTGTCCAAGCTCCGGATCCACGGCATTGAGCAAATGCAGGGCCTTCGGACCCGTGAACGCCTTGTACTCGACAGAGAATTCCGCATTCGCGTTCAATCGCGTATGTGTCAGCATACCAACGGCGACTTGCGCCTTTGGAGCCACGGCGGCCGTGAACGTCGGAGCCACGTCCGAGCGGTCCAACAAAGCCATGGTGAAGTAGTGCGTACCGAACGCTAAAAGCGAGACATTTTTTTCACTGATCGCTTCAAGTCCCTTTTCTTTATTGAGAATGAACTGCGAGCGACTGCCTTCATGAACAACCGTGAAATCCTGAACATCGAACGACGGCGCGAAAATACTATGCTCGGCATCACTCACCGTATCACTCAGAAAAGTGCTCAAGCCTTTGAACTCTTCAGTTCCTCCGGTCACATCGATCCGAACTTCGAACGTGTAGCGGGTGGGATCGAATTTCATGGTTTTCACGATGTTCGCGCCCGCGGCCGATGCGCGGCCAACGAATGTCGTTTCATCCGTTTTCTCAACGGCGAAATCGAGCGCCTGAGACGTGCCAGAAAGCGATGTCGCGAACGGATAATTCGTGGTTACGGAGCCGAGAAGAATCGGTTTATTGTCGCGGGTGGTGTGCGAACGAACGACGATCTGTCGCAGGCCCATGCCCTTGGAGGAAATCTCGAAAGCCAAGTTTTCGCTTTCGAATTTCGAAATATTTTCTGACGAGGACGCGACAGCCACGCCGCCGGAAGCAGGTGTCGGTGTCCCGACGGTCGCAGGCGCGCTCGTGGGAACTTGTTCGGTCGGCTGCGACACCACCGGCGTGGAAGGGGCCGGTTTCGGGTACTTTTTCTCGACCCACATGTTCCAACCAGTGAAGAAGACAATCGTTAAAACAACCGCGATGATCGTCCCGCGATCTAAAAACGAGGACTTTTCTTCTGGAGATTTCATGTCGTTGCCTTTCCTGTCATGGCGGGAGGGACTGGATCAACGCCAAACTCCCCACCTGGCCGGCACTTCAAAATGCGTTTCAGGATCAAACGAGTCGCACGAAACGGAGGATGCAGATGAATCGCTTCCACCGCGTATTCCGAACAACTGGGTTCAAACCGGCAAGCTCCACCCAAATGAGTCGTTCCCAACGTGCGATAGCTACCGACGAAGAGTAAAAGAAAAGTCTTAAAGGCGCTTTCTAAGAAGTGCCCAAGCTTTATCCAAATTCTTCGAGAACTCGTCATAATCCAGCTTCTTATAAAAGTCGCCGTCTGATTTCAGGAACACAAGATTGACATCAACGGCGAGAGGACCAAGAGCTTCCATTCGCTCTCGTAAATATACGCGCGACCAGCGCTTCAGACGATTCCGAACGACGGCATTCCCGATTTTTCCAGGAAGTGTCCATCCGCAGCGGACGTGCCCAAATGCATTCGGCAGGAAGTTGACAACCAACCACCCGCCGGCGCGAACACGATGACCATTTTTTGAGAGATTCAGAAAGTCGCTGCGATGACGAAGGACGCTGAGACGCGCCTTACTTGCCACCCAAACCGACCGTCAGGCGCTTACGGCCCTTCGCGCGACG
>JAMPXM010000078.1 GCA_023701225.1 Pseudobdellovibrionaceae bacterium
TCATCCACTTTCATTTGAGCGGAGTCGAGGCGCGACGACGAAGGACTGCCTAAAAGGCAATTCGAGGAGGAGCAACGAAGCCTCCGCTCAAATGAAAGTGGATGAGCACTATGTCAAAATGAGGATACGCCCTAGGTCCACGGGATCAAGACAAATTCCGCATGATGAGGTTCGACGCAGATCGACAGAAAAACATCATCGCCGACGAGGGCCGCGCCAGGAAAACACGGCACTGGAAGCGAAAGCTCGAATTTTAGGATTTGAGCAGTTTGGCGACGGCGCGAGTGCTCTGCGCATCCGTCTTCGCGGACTCGGTATTCTGGCTTTGAATCGCCAGATACACCTCTTCGCGATGAATCTTGGTGTCCTTCGGGGCTTCAATCCCCAGACGGACCTGCTTGCCTTTGATTTGCACGACACGGATTTTGATGTGGTCGTCGATCGCAATCGATTCGCCGAGTTTCCGGGTGAGGACCAGCATTGCCTAAGTCTCCTTCAACATCCAGGTCAAAGTTCGAGCGGACTTCCCAGCTCAGTTTCGAGCCGGGGTTTCCCTCTTCATCCTGAGGGAACCGAGGGGCCCTATCGCGAGGGTCTTCCACCTCTACGGCTAAAAAAGAACGGAACTGTAGCTATTCTTTCTATCTGAGGAAGTCAAGAAGACTTGGCTGGATCAATTTACCGGATGTGGCAAGCGACGCCTTGAGAGTACTCTCTGTTTTGTTTAGATCGCTGACGAGTTCAAATGTGTCCGTATCTTCCAAACTCGAGGCCATCGTCTTGGCGTCGACTTGCCCCTTTTGCAGGCTTTCCAAAGTCGAGTTCAGCGTCATGACACGCGAGCCAAGTTTGGACCGCGCGAGCACGACCTGTGCAATGGCTTCGTCCAACGTATCCAACGAATCCTGCACTGTGCCTTTGTCGTTGGTACGCAGACCCGTCTCCAAGTCCTTTAGTATCCGGAAAACATTCACGCCTTTGGTTTGCCATGTCGAAGACAGATTGGACGTGTCCAGCGCCTCCCCGCCTTCGCTGACTCCATCGCCCGAACCACTCGCCGCGTCGGCGGACGCCGGCCCCCGGATTCCCACCGGCGTTCCATCTCGATTAACCGCAGGTGCGAGATTCGGGACTGGCACTCGACCGTCCGCGCGTGCGCCTTGAATGTCATCGCCTTCTGCCGACAAATCGCTGGATGAAACGTTCACATCCGAACCGAGAAACACCTCGCTGCCCGGAATATTCATGGCGATCAAAGCCTCTTTATTGATCGAAACCTTCATTTCTCCGTTGTCGCCCGCATACGCTCCGTTCGGATCAAACGGTGGCCGAGTCGTGCGGAATCCTCCGAACAGGAAGCGGTCGCCGAGTTTGCGGTTCCCGACTTGAATCGTCTGATTGAAAATCTGCTCCACCTCGGTCGCGACGACTTCCCGGGACTTCGCATTGGCGCTAGCGTCGTTGGCTTGATTGATCGCGAGCTCTTTGGCACGCACGAGCGCGTCGGCTAGCTCTCCCAAAGATTGCTCGGAATATTCCAGAAACGACTTCGCCATATTGATGTTTTTGATGAACTGTTGACCGCTGGCGATATCCGTCCGCGCCGCCAAGACGCGCGTCGCCGCCACCGGATCGTCCGAAGGCTTGTTCACGCGTTTCTGCGTGGCCGCCTGATTCTGAAGGTCCGCCATCTCCGTGCGATTCTTGGAGAGGTTGTGCTTCACTTGTTCGTAATTCATCTTATCGGCGATTCTCATTTTACCCTCGGGATCGACTCAATCCCATGTCCTCCGCCCATCAATAACGCTTCAGATTCAAAACCGTGTCGAACATCTCGTCGGCCGTCCGGATCAATCGCGCCGACGCATCAAACGACTTCTGAAATTCGATCATCTTCGTCGTTTCCTCGTCGAGACTCACTCCGCTGATCGACTCCCGAATATGATTGAGCTGCTTAACGATATCACCTTGGCTGTCGTGAGCGGTGTTCGTCCTTCGCGTGACCACACCCACTTGGCCGACCACACCGTTGTAAAAATCGTCGAAGGTCGACTGTCCGTCGTTCATCATCTTTACGCCTTGCAGCTGCGAAACAATATTCGCGATGCGATTGTCACCCGGAGCGTTCGGCTGCGCAGCGGCGGCGATCCGGTTCGGATCCTCAAGTATGCTATCGACCAGCCGCATGTTGCTGGCTGAGCCTCGCACGTCCATCGGCTGGCGAAAGAACTGTCCGCCTTTGCTATTGTAACCGTCAAAGCCCAACATGTGGGCTTCGTTCACGCTCGTGGCGAGAGTGAACGCCATGTTGTCCATATTGCTCATCAAGTCGGTGATGACCTGATCGCGAACCTCGAGAAGACCGCCCACGGAACCGCCGGTGAATTGCTCGGTCACTTTCACCGGCACCGCTCGTTCGCTCGGCAGATAAAAGATGTCGACGTTACCCTCGCCTTTTCTCTCCGTCGCCGAGGTTTCCTGGACGACGAGCTTTTTAGCGTCGTAACCCGTCACCAAAAGCGCGCTCATGCCGGCCGAGATCGTCACCATGCCGTCTTCGCCTTCGGCCCAACGGATGTTCACTTTCTCGCCGAGTTTTTTGATCAAGAGGTCGCGGCGATCGCGCTCGTCGTTGGCAGGCGCGCCTTCGCCCTTCATCTCGATCAGCTGGATTTTTTCGTTCAACCGCGCGATCTCTTCGGAGTACGCGTTGACCTCTTCGACGTGCGTGATGACCTGTTGATCGATGTCCTTGCGGATCTCGGTGAGTTGCGAGTGGACCCGCCCGAAGTCCTTGGTCACGAAATCGGCTGTTTCGCGCACGAGGGTCCGCGTCGCCAAGCTTTCGGGGTTATTGCCGAGTTCACGGAAAGCGTTGAAGAACTCAGCGATATACTTGTTCAAGCCCTTGCTGGACTGTTCGTTATACACTTGCTCGACACGCATCATGGCGTCGGACTTCCCGCCCAGATATCCGAGGTTCGCCTGTTCCTTGCCGATCTGCTTTTCGAGGTATTCATTGTTGATACGAGTGACCAACGCGCTTTTTGAACCCATGCCGATGCGCAAGCGTCCGCTTGTGACAGGCTCGTTGGTCACCACTTCGACGCGCTGGCGGGAATAGCCCTCGGTGCTCTTGTTCGCGATGTTGTGTCCGACAGTCTGCAACGCCGTCTGACTGTTCATCATCGAGCGTTTGCCCACGTCGAGCATCGAGTTGATTTTGGACATCCTGTCCGCCTTCTCTCGTCAGTCCGTCACGTTCCTCGTGACTTCTCGTGATTCCGCGTGCGTATCCGCTAAACTTCCTTGCGCACCAATGCGCCGCCGCTCGGCGCGGCGGCCATCTGACCCTTACGCGCGTACGTCGGCTTTTCCTGCAATGTGTCGCGGATCGCCTCCATGGCGCCCGTGATCGACGACAGCGCCGATTTCACCAGTTCTTCGTTTTGTCTGTTCACTTCCGAAACGCGCTTGACCAGCAAGTCGAGCACGGAATGGAGATTGCGCAAGCGCTGAGCGCGCTCGGCATCGATGCGAGTCGCGATATCGAGCAGACGCGGCGCTTCGATATCGGCGCCGACCGACTGGGACAAATCCCGCGCCAGTTTTAGCCGAGTGTTCTCCAAGCTGCGGATACGCACCAGCATGGCGTCTTTAGCCTTGTTATTCTCATTGAGATCGTCGAGCTTGGCCGAAACCAAAATGTCTTTTTCTTTGCGGACGATATCCAAAAGCGATCGATACACCTTGACGAGGTTGTCGAGGTTTTCAACGAGCGAACTGTAGATCTCTTGCGTTTTCGTCTCCATCTTCCTTGATCCTCTTGTCACTTATGCATTCAGTCTATGCATCCAGTCTACGCATCTAGCCGAAGTCAACCGCTTCACGAGCCCGCTGGGACCGGCCACTGAGCTTCCTGCTCAGGCCGCGGCACCACGCGGTTACGACTCGGTCCGCAAGTGTTCGTCGACCAAACGATCGGCAACAGCGGCGGCGTCGACTTTATATTTGCCTTCATCGATCAATTTTTGCAGACGAGCGACTTTGGCTTCATCGATATCGTTCGACGACATCGCCAACTCTTTCGCTTTTTTGATGTCCTGAGCGCGCGGACTCAAATCCACTTTCGCGGAGCCGGAGGGATTGAAAGTTTCGGCGGCTGCGGAATTTTTTTTCGATCCGCCGGTCAATCCACCGGTCAATCCACTGACGGCCTCGCTCGTCGATTTGTTGAGCTTGGCGGCCTCAGCAGCCTGCATCGGGTTACCGGATTTGCCAGAGACTTTCATATGTTCCCTCCGTGGAGCACCTGTCCCAGTGTACCATACTGAGACAGATTCACAGGCTATTTTTCAATCATTCCGAATCCGCCCGCCGCGATCAACGCGTATGAGCTGGACCGGAATTTTTTGCCGGGTCGGCCAGAGAATCGACAACTGGACCCGAGGCACCAGATATGGCTGATTTATCTACTGAAACCGCGGACACACTCACCGTGGCGCCCGCCACGGACCGAGCGATGTCACCGCTCAGATCCCCCGACACAAGCGGCGGTGAAGCGGCGCCACGCGAACTGAGATTCCAAAAGATGCTTTTCGCATCCGGACTGAGAGTTCCGACCGCAGCACCCGCGGCCAGCCGGTCTCCCATTTTCATCACGGTCGGCACGCCTTCGAATATCAGCGCAGAACGCAACCCCTTGTCGTGCTCAAGAAGCACGGTCGTCTTGCCGTCGACTTTTGTCGTCGTCAGCACCGTCGCTTCCCAAGGCGTTTTCACTTTCGCGGGCGGCGCGGTCGCGTCCGACTTGATCTCGACGCGAAACGCGGCTTGACGCTCCAACGCGCTCGGCGCTCGCGTCACACGGGCGATATCGCGGTCACTCAATGCGAGCGGACCCGCCGGACGCTCGCCGCGATTGGCCTGGCCCATGACTTTTTCCATGATTTCGTCATGAATCAGATTCGCGAGCCCTAAACCTCCGCCCTCGCCCCAAGCATCGACATATTCCTCGTCGAGCTGGCCGCGATAAATCTCTTCGGCCATCGTCGGCTTGGTCACATCGCTGAAGCTGACGGTTCCGCGCATGGCTTTCACCATCTCACGCAGAAACTGCTTTTCATACATGCGAGCCGCGTCCATCACGCGCGGATCACGCGAAGGCTCGGCGCGCTCCCGCGCCTTGTCGATCGTCTTGTCGATCGTCTTGTCGATCGTCTTGTCGATCGTCTTGTCGATCGACAGAGGCGTATCTCGCTGAATCGCTCCGATGTTACCGACTTTTTCGATCGCCATCCGACTCCTGATCGCAGCTCGTAGAAAAAGACAATGACACGGACAAAGGCGGTCGCTCCTGAGGTCGGCGCCGCGCGTGGATGGAAGCCTTGGGTGTGAAAGAAGAAAGGGGAGTTGAGTCAGATCTCAGTCGCGCATCCTGCGCTAATTTCATACAGCTCAAAGTCGTCTGCCAATCCTTGGCCGGTGCGAACTTTGTTTTCCTGTTTCCTGCTCGAAACATTCGGCTCTTGAACCATCCTTGGCCACAGATCTCCGACTCATCCTCCCCCGGGCGATCAAACACATCCATGTGTCCGATCAAAGACTGCACACCTTTTATTCTATCCAGTTTCCATCCGTTCCAAAATGAGAATTCACAAAATCTCCAATTCACCCTGTAGAGCGCCAGCCGCTTTGATGTTCTGGAGGATCGTGATCAGGTCTTTGGGAGAGACGCCGAGCATATTCAGCGCCTTCACGAGATCTCCGACGTTCGTACCAGTATCGAGGACGGCGACCTTATCTCCGCCCTGGTCTTTACTTTTGCCTTTCGACGTGCCATCGACCTTCACGGTCAAATCCCCGTGTGATATCGCGACCCGGCTGATGCGCACGGAGTCGCCGATCACGACGGTGCCCGTCTTCTCATTGACGATCACGCGCGCACGCGCGTCCGGCGTGATGTCGAGCGACTCGATCGCGGCCAGGAGCTCGACGCCCCGACCTTCGTACGAGAATGGCACGACGACATCGATCGTCCCGGCGTCCTTCGCCGTCGCGAACTTGCCGGCGAGATCCAAGTTAATCCGCTTGGCGAGGCGCGCCGCCGTGGTGAAGTCCGGATTGTGCAACGTGAGCCGGAACATTTTCCTCTGCGTAAAGTCTTCGGCAACATCTCGCTCAATGATCGCGCCGTTGGGCATACGTCCCGCCGTGGTATGCGAAGCCCCGCCGCCAATCAGAATCGCGCCTTGCGCAACGGCGTAAATTTGCTGGTCCGCCGCGCGCAAAGGAGTCTGCACGAGCGTTCCGCCCATCAAGGATGCCGCGTCACCGATCGCGTTGACTGTGATATCGAGCTTGTTGCCCGCGCGCGCGAACGGCGGCAAATTTGCCGTCACTAACACCGCGGCGACGTTTTTGCTTGCGACTTCTTTGTCATCGAGCTTCATGCCGAGTTTGTCGAGCATTCGCGCCACGGATTTGTTCGTGAACTCGTTCTTACTGTCGCCCGTGCCTTTCAGACCGACGACGATGCCGTAACCGATCAATTGGTTGTCACGCACACCGCGCACATTGGCGATGTCTTTCACTCGGGCCGCGCGCGCGCTGATCGCCGCCGCGATCACAAGCACGAAAATCTGCAGAAGTACGAACGCTCTCCATGAACTCATAACGACGCACCTCGCTTCGCACTGACGATGTCAAATTGTGAGTCGAGCAGTTTTTCCGCGTCGAGCCCTTCGTCGTTGAAATCCTCCGGACGCACGATTCCGGTGACGATCACGCGGTATTCGCGCTTGCCGATCATGAACTCCTGCGAACCTTTCACTCGATAGCTTCCGTCACGCAGCACTTCCACGATCCGTGTCGGTACAGACTGCACATTGAAATTGGTTTCCGGCTTGGGCGCCTGAGCCGGAGCCTGTCCCGGAGCGGCCCCGGCCTGCGCTCCAGCCGCCTGGGCTTGCGCGTTGGCGGGCGCTTGCCCCGCCTGCTGCTGTTGCTGCTGTGAGCTTTGTGCTTGCGGCTGCCCTTGCGAGTTCGGCGCTTGCGCGCCTGCCGACGCTGTCTGCGGGGTGGACGCCGGCCCACGCAAGAATCCCGGCTCCGGCTTTTCCAAGCGCTCCAACAACTTCGCGATCACGCGTGTCTTAGTTTGCAACTGAGTCTTCGGCGCGCCCTCCACGCGTACAGACAGAAGATCGCCGACCAATCGCGTCCGGTTTTGCGCGAACAGGTAAGCGCCTTGTCCTTCCATCACCCAAAGACTGCCGGCGTCGGCGGCGACTTCCGCCTCTTCTTCAAAGCGGTCCCGGCTCATTCGACGATATTTGCGCTCAACGCCGTACCGAACCGAATCGGTTTCAGAAAAACGCGGGGTCGACACTCGCGGAGCATTCGCCTGCTCGGTCTCTTCCACGCTACGACCATTGAGAAATGCCTTGAATTTCTTTCCGAAGCTCGCGCAACCACTGGTCATCGACGCAACGATGGCCAAGGCGATCACGAAAACTGCCAACCGCAAAGAATCTTTCATCTTCACCGCACCTCGACGAGGCCCTTGTCTTGAAGGACACCTGAAAGGACCTTTTGGGTTCGTGGAATTCGCACACGCACGATATCACCGACAAAGCCTCCGCTCTGAGCGAGACCTTCGATCGAAACCTGCCACTCGCCACCGCCGGCCACCACTTTGACCGGTTCACCTGTTTTTAAAGCCTGTTCCCGGCGCAGAAGGGCGCGGCCGATGAACGAATCGGCGGCGATCGCCCGCGCGGCGATGGAGCCCGCCATTTCCGCCATGGTCGGGAACGAGTCGTGTTTGAACGTGACGTCACGCCGTTCAAAAGAAACATCGTTGACATGGATGCGCTCACCTGGCTCGATCGCTCGCGTCGCTACGGGAACGGATTTAAAGACGCTCATCCGACCGGCTACCCAGAAGACTCGTCGCCCTTCGGGGCCACTCAGCTCGAGCGGAGCCGAGAAGGAGCCCTTCGGCAACTCCGAGCGCATCTTCAACTGCCACGTCGTTCCTACGGGAAGGTCTTGACCGATCAAAGGCAGCTGCAGACCTTCAATTTCGAACTCGCAAGCGGAGCAAACCGCCTTCATCTGTCTTATGATTTCAGTCTCGACCGCACTCGCCTCCAGGCGGAATGTTTTGCGGGTCACGACAACTTTGGCCGGAATGGTTAATTGAATGCGGTCTTCTCTCCCGCCCTGAAGACGAGGGAGGTAGGAGCGGAAGATCTGCGACAGTCCCACGCTCGTAAACGTACGCGACTCACCCCGCGCGGGCGCATCGCCTAAACGCACCGACTTGAACTCTCCGATTTCTTCTTCTTGAAATCCGCTGAACTCGGCGATATCGCCCACCGTGATCTCGCGCTCCATCTCCAATTCGACGGACGGTCGGACTTGAATCGCAGCCCCCGTCGGCGACGATAGAGGCTCCGACGTGACCTCCGACGTAACATCCGACGCGGACTCTTGAGCGGACGCATGCGACGCCGAGAGCGCTGTCACGCTCACTGTCACGCTCACTGTCACGATCGCCGTGAAAACGGGGAGAAGAGACGACATCAAACCTTACCTCAAGTTGTTCATGTACTGGAGCATCTGATCGGAAGCCTGAATCACCTTCGAGTTCGTTTCATACGCGCGCTGCGCGGTGATCATATTCACCATTTCATCGACGATGTTCACGTTGCTCGACTCCAATTCGCCTTGTGAGAGCGAACCGAAGTTGGCTTGCCCGGGCGCACCCTGCTGTGGCAATCCGCTCGCTCCGGTTGGGATGAAAATATTTTTCCCAAGCGCTTTGAGACCGGCCGGATTCACGAAATTCACCAGCTCCAATTGACCGATGTTTTGTGGCTCCAGAGCTCCGGTCACGGCAATGCTGACTTGTCCGGTCGCGGAGATTTCAACACCGGTCGCGTTCGGCGGAATGGTGATCTCCGGTTGCAACGGGTTACCGTTTTTATCCACGATCCGTCCATCGGCCGCTTTCTTGAAGCTTCCGTCACGCGTGTATCCGATCTGCCCATCCGGCAGCTGCACGGGGAAGAAGCCCGGTCCTTCGATGGCGATGTCCAGCGGGTTTTTGGTCTGCTTGATCGATCCGGGATCAAAATCCTTTTGAATAGCGCTCGTGCGCACACCCAAGCCCGTCTGCACTCCCGTCGGCGAAACAGCATTGAGCCCGCTCGCCGCACCGGGTTCCTTCATCGTGTGGTACATGAGGTCTTCGAACTCGGCGCGGGACTTCTTAAAACCCGTCGTGGAAACGTTGGCCAAGTTGTTGGCGATGACATCCATGTTGGTCTGCTGCGCCTGCATGCCGGTCGCCGCCGTATTCAATGACTTAATCACGCGAGTTTCTCCTCCTTAAGCCCAGATCAGAAAGCCCAGATCAGCCCAACTTCGGAACATCGTTGACGACCTTCTGGCTCATCGAATCGTAGGCCTGGATCGCCTTCTGCGTACTCTCGAACACACGCGTCGCCGCGATCATGTCCGTCATCTCTTGAATGATATTGACGTTGCTCGCTTCTAAGAATCCCTGATGAACTTTCACGTCTTGCGCCACGGCGAGTTCGGGGTTCATGTTCTCTTTGAATGCGAACATATTGTTACCGGTCTTGGAAAGCGCATCGGGATTACCGACGGTGAGCACGGAAAGTCGTCCGATATTCTCGCCGCCCTCGAACACTTCGCCGGCTTGAGAGACGGTGACTTGCCCTTGACCGCCAACACGAATGACCCTGCCCTGGGGGTCTTGTCCGAGGCCGCCGTCGCGCAAAACGGGATAACCTTGTTTGGTGACGAGTGTTCCCTCTCCATCGATCGTCAGGCTTCCCGAGCGTGAGAGGCGCGGCCCCGAGGGCGTCAGCACTTCGAAAAAGCCTTCGCCTTCGATGGCGAGATCCAACGGATTCCCGGTCGGACGCAACCCGCCTTGCGTGAAGTCGGTGAATGTTCCTGCGGCGTCGACATAACTCTTATCGCCGCCTTGCATGTCATAAAAACTTTCGATCGAAGCCGGAACGCGCGGCACTTCGATCGCGTTCGGCTCCTTTTCATAGGAGGCGAGATATTCTTGAAACACTTGAGTGTCGCGCTTGAAGCCGGGCGTATTCACGTTGGCCAAGTTGTTGGCGATCGTGTCGAGCTTCGTGGCCTGCGCCATGGCGCCGCTCACCGCGGTGAAAATCCCTTTGCTCATACTCGCCCTCGCCTTTTCCTCGGACGTAGGTCCGGTCTTGCACCACGGCTACACACGTCTGTGACTCAATAGAGCAACTCTGATGCCACGGTGAGCAGAACACGACGTAAGCAGGGTTTTCAGCAACGCACGCTTTCAAGACTCAAGTATTCAGTGGAGGCGACCGACGACAGCTCGCGCTCGACACGACTTCCGTCGCGGTGTCTGTCAGCGGTTGGACGTCAAGGCTCTGACACATCGTCAATTTCCCGTGCTTCGCTCTCGGATCAAACAAAAGATACGGACTCGACCTCGCCCAGGTTTTTCCTTCGCGAACAAGGAATTGTCGTTACGATACAAATATGAAGTTTTTCTATTTTGTTTTCGCCAGCCTCGTCGTAGGCTGCGCCTCCACGCCGAACGCACTTCGCTCCGGAGCGGAAGTCCGTTCAGACCCTCGCCCCCATGCGCACGCGGCTCGAAGCTCCGTCCGTAGCGCGGCCCGGTCGGTCGGCGAGCAGGCGGCATCGAAGTTGGAACGCGGCAACCGCATCCAGACGGATGCTCGCCGACGTATCACTCGCGAAATTCAAAAAGAAATCAAGTCGCTGGAAAATCATCGCACTCGGCAAAAGATCTCCAGCGCACACACCGTCGCCAACCTCGAAAAAGCCACGATCGAACGCGGAGCCAACGCGCCCGCTCTCGCGGCTTCCACGCCTGTCTCTACGGAAGCCGCTCTTCGCGCCTCTCCGCTTCTCTCCGACTCTGGAATGACGGCGACGGATTCAACTCTCGCGCCGTCGCCTGCCGACTCAAGGCTGGTCGGTGAGCTTGCACCGATGCAGAGACCTCCTTCCAAGACAAAGCGAGTCCCTGTTCTCGTCAATCCGGAATTCCAATCCGGGGAAATCGCGACCTCTCCTGAAGCCGAAGTCACGGTTTTGCCGGCTGGCCCTCTCAAGCACCTCAAGACGTTCGAGGCGCGCGATGTGCAACTGTCGCCGAAAAACAATACGCCTCTGATTTTCGAATTGCCGGTCACCTACAACGATCGCGTCAAATCTTGGATCAATTACTTCCAAACGGACGGACGCCTGAGCTTCCGCCGCTGGCTCGAGAGATCGACACGCTATCTTCCCTATATTCAAAGCGAACTGGAAGCCGCGCGCATGCCGCAAGATCTCATTTACGTCGCGATGATTGAGAGCGGCTTCTCTCCAGGCGCGGTCAGCCCCGCCCACGCCGTCGGCATGTGGCAATTCATCCGCGCGACCGGAAATCGGTACGGCCTGCGCACGACTTGGTGGTTGGACGAGCGCCGCGACGTCTATAAAAGCACGAAAGCCGCGATCGCCTACATGCAGGACCTCTATAAGATGTTCGGCTCCTGGTATCTCGTCGCCGCCAGCTACAACATGGGCGAGGGCGGCGTGAAACGCCTCATCAAGAAATACAA
>JAMPXM010000079.1 GCA_023701225.1 Pseudobdellovibrionaceae bacterium
GCTTGTGCGGGCCCCCGTCAATTCCTTTGAGTTTCAACCTTGCGGCCGTACTCCCCAGGCGGGGTACTTATTGTGTTAACTACGGCACAGAAGGGGTCGATACCTCCTACACCTAGTACCCATCGTTTACGGCGTGGACTACCGGGGTATCTAATCCCGTTTGCTCCCCACGCTTTCGCGCCTCAGCGTCAGTTGTATGCCAGAAAGCCGCCTTCGCCACTGGTGTTCCTCCCAATATCTACGCATTTCACCGCTACACTGGGAATTCCGCTTTCCTCTCATACCCTCAAGAAATCCAGTTTCAAGAGCAGGCTGGCGGTTGAGCCGCCAGTTTTCACTCCTGACTTAAATTCCCGCCTACGCGCTCTTTACGCCCAGTAATTCCGGACAACGCTTGCCACCTACGTATTACCGCGGCTGCTGGCACGTAGTTAGCCGTGGCTTCCTCCTCAGGTACCGTCATTTGTTTCTTCCCTGAAGACAGAGTTTTACAACCCGAAGGCCTTCATCACTCACGCGGCGTTGCTCCGTCAGGCTTTCGCCCATTGCGGAAGATTCCCCACTGCTGCCTCCCGTAGGAGTCTGGACCGTGTCTCAGTTCCAGTGTGACTGGTCATCCTCTCAGACCAGTTAGAGATCGTTGCCTTGGTAGGCCGTTACCCCACCAACTAGCTAATCCCACGCAGACTCATCGATCAGCGAATTACTCCTTTAACCCCTAGGCCCGCAGGCCCTGTGGTCTTATGCGGTATTAGCTATCCTTTCGGATAGTTATTCCCCACTGAACGGCAGATTATCCACGCGTTACTCACCCGTGCGCCACTTGGTATTGCTACCTCGTTCGACTTGCATGTATTAGGCGCGCCGCAAGCGTTCGTTCTGAGCCAGAATCAAACTCTCCAGTTAAAAGCTAAAAGCTTTTAAAATAGAGAACTTAAGAATCTTTACAGTTAAAAATCCAATTACGAAAACTTGAATCTGATCTTTTGATATTATCTCTGGATCTGATCCATGTTTGTAACTAGGACCCGAACACATCTATTCATCTAGCTATTTAGTTTTCAAAGAGCGATCTGCTTTCGGAGCGGAGAGAAGGTTCTAGTCTCTCGCCGCTGCTCGGTCAATCTTTTATTTCACAAATCTTTTTTTAAAGACTGTGTTTTTTAGATCAACTTCGCTTTCCGTTGCGGAGGAGGGCCGTTTTAGTTCCTCACTCCATTCTCGTCAAACTTTTTTTGGGCCATTTTTCGGATTTTTTTGTTTTCGTTTTCGAAAACCGTTTGTCCGAAAATTTGGTGGAGGCAACAGGGATCGAACCTGCGACCTTCTGAATGCAAATCAGACGCTCTCCCAGCTGAGCTATGCCCCCAAATGCTTGCGAGACCAGGAACATGGATGAAGACCCCCATGTCCGTCAACAAAAAGTTCCGACTTTTATTCGAAACGCCCGCTCAATCTCTTTCGATGCTGGGATCCTGAGCAGATGCGCAGTATGTCCAACTTTTTGAGTTCCGAAAAGCCCCCCAGTGCCTTTGTTCGAAATGCCCTAAGTTACAGACCTCAAATCTGATTCCAGGCATCGACTGCAGTGAGCGGGGTCATTCGCAGTCTCCAATCATAAAAGGAGCAGATATTAAAAGCAGGGAACTGAAATTCTGGAGGCGCGGAATTCAAGTGTGAAAATTCGGATTCGGCAGATCTTTTTGCGTCATCTCCGCCAGGCATGAGTTCAATATCGATGTGGAAGTGCCGCCGCTCGAATGAGTCGAGCGCTACTGAAGTCGTCGGATTTTATTTATGCTGTCACTTTAAAGATGGTCGAAGGGATTCGGCGTAGCCAGGCGCGTTCGCGTGCGAGATCAAAACCGACAGCTTCGCCGCCCGTGAGAACCGCATCGTAGACTTTGCGAAGCATGGCGACTTCGTCGTCGTGGCTATCTCCACCGTGAAGCGCTTCCTGGATCGCTTCAAAAATTGAAACGATATCGGGTGTCGTCACGACCTTTGGGAGTTTCGTCATGTCGAGGCCCGGCGACTGGGTCGGCTTAAAGCCAATGAGTGTATCGGTCATCAGGAGCTTTTGCCCGGTTCGGTAATTCACTTGAATGAAGTCGTGGCCATCGGCATCCACGCGGGAGAGAACATCGTCGAGATCCGAAGCCGCGACCGCAATCCCTTTTCCATCGACGGTCTGGAAAATGGAAATCGTTCCTACTGCCGATTCTGATTCACGCAATCCGCCGGAGCGAGCGACGAATTCACGAATATGCGTCAGTAATTCGAGTTGGGTTGCGCGTTTTTGAGAACTCTCCACCTGCTCTCCTGTCTTATCCGACCTATCGACTCTGATCACTTTTGACTTAACAGTTCAGGCAGATTCCGATGCAAATCCGATCCTTAGGAGAGGCCTTCGGGAAGAAGGTGTTCAATTCAGAAACATTTTCGGCTACAGTGAGTTCAATTCTGAGACGCCGGTCGCCGCTGGGGCATCTGGCGCGGATGGCTCGTTTGAGGGTGCTTTCATGATAGTGACGCGCTGGCAGGCACCGGTTTTGCCGACTGCCGAACAGGTGAAAATGATTTTCGAAGCCGAAGGACTGAATCCCTCGGAAGAGGCCTTTCCGCCGCAAACGGTGATCCCGGATCATCGCCATCCGTTTGATGAAGTTCGTATGGTCGTGCAGGGCTCGATGTTTTTAAATATCTCCGGCAACCAGCTGCTGCTCCGCCCAGGCGATCGGATTGAGATTCCTGCCAACACGCGCCATTCCAAGTCCGTCGAAGGGCTCGACTCCTGTGTCTGCGTCGTCGCCAACCGGCCCTTCTGAGCGCCACAGCGAGGCTGTCCTGAAATGCGATAAACGTGTGATCGGGGTAAAATACCATAGCTATGCGAACTTTTTAGGACACGCCTGGACCGGTCACTGCGGCAGCCTACTCACTGAATTCAGGGATTCATATTGCGCCCGCGCTTCGTCGAGGGGCGTTTCATCTCGAGACTCGCCGATCACTCAGCTTTGGCCGTTTTTCATCCACTCTAAGTACTGACGGATGTTTTTTTCGAAGCCTCGGTCGGTGGGATCGTAAAAGACTTTGCCTTGAATCTCTTCCGGCAAGAACACCTGCGGGACATAGCCCTTGGGACCCTCGTGTGAATACTTGTAGCCTCGACCATATCCCATTTGCTTCATCAACGACGTCTTGGCGGAGCGCAAGGACAAGGGAATCGGTAACGTGCCACTGCGGGCGACTTCCGCCTGGGCTTCCTGGAAGGCGACATAGGCCCGATTGGACTTTGGCGCGGACGCCAGATAAGTCGTCACTTGTGCCAATGTGATGGCGGCTTCTGGCCACCCCACCAACTCGACGGCCTGCAATCCCGCGACGGCGACCGAGATGGCTCTGGGATCGGCATTGCCCACGTCTTCGCTGGCCAATATGACAAGACGACGAGCGATGAAAACCGGATCCTCTCCACCACTGATCATCCGTGCCAAATAGTAAACGGCCGCGTTCGGGTCTGACCCGCGCACGCTCTTAATGAAGGCCGAGATAGTATCGTAGTGTTCATCTGAATTCCGATCGTACCGCAGAGACGGCACGTCGAGGATTTGCGCCAGCGCCACGGGATCCAAGGGACCCACCCAAGACTCTCCGGCAGCCACACGAGCTTCGAGAAGCAATTCCATCATATTGATCAACTTACGCGCATCCCCGTCGCTCAGCTCGATCAGGCGCGCACGGCTTTCATCCGTGAGCAGTACGGTCGGGTCGAGCTCTCTGGTCGCGGCGGCGCGGTCGATTAGTTTTTGCAAATCGCTCTCGTCGAGACGTTCGAAAACAAGAACACGGCAGCGACTTAAGAGAGCGTTGTTGATCTCGTAGCTCGGGTTTTCGGTGGTTGCGCCAACCAAGGTCAAATCGCCGCGCTCAACAAAGGGCAGGAGGACATCCTGCTGGGCCTTGTTGAGACGGTGGATTTCATCGATAAAAAGCAAGGTTTTACGACGATGCTCGAGCCGCCGTCGATAGGCCGCTTCACCGAGTTCACGCAACGCTTTCGCACCGGTGTCGACGGCGTTACGGACCACGAATTCGGCGTCGACTCGCTTGGCGAGCAAGAGAGCGAAGGTGGTTTTTCCGCAGCCGGGTGGCCCCCAGAGAATCAGACTCGGAACGCTGCCCGCCTCGATCAAACGCCGCCATGTGGACCGCTCACCGAGGATTTTCGGCTGCCCGAGCATATCTTCGAGAGTTTTCGGACGGAGACGCTCCGCGAGCGGCTGCGCGGCTGAATCGGGCTGGGAGGAGTCTGCGAATCCGAAAAGGTCCATACCCGGAGAGGTAGCCGAAGGCGGTGTGGGAACGCAAGGATCATGCGCAGATATTCGGGTCTGACGTGCAACACCTCACCCGGGAATTGGCCGAGCGGTCACGCCTCAATGACCATTGAGTGGGTCACGACTGAGTGGGTCACTGGCTAGATCACGAAATGATAGAGTTCATTAGGTTACTGGGTACGGAACGTTTGCGAAACTCGCAGACTCTTGGTCGGATTGTCCGGATCGCCAATCCAGCCGCTGGCGGTTAATTTCGCGCTGAATCTGAAATTCGTGACCTCGTCTCCGTTGGGCAACTCTCCGACGTAGAAGGTGTCTACGCCGAGCAGTTCGACCGTTTGCTCTTCCCCGGGAGCGAGTGTGACCCAATAGGATTGGGTGGTGTTGCCTTCCACTTCCAAAGGATCGAAATCGGTACTGGCGGTCAATTCGTTGCCCGATTCGCTACGCGCCGTCACTTCGAACTTGAAGGAGACGATGGTCAAATCCTCCGTTGCGGAAGAGTTCGATACGCGAATTTTAAATTTCGTCCAAGCGCGGGAAATCGTGGATTCATTGTCCGTACCGGCATTGATCGTCAAATCCGAGTCAAAAACGATCGGCGTGGCCGGTAAAACTGAAATCCCCAAGGTTTGATTCTTTTTTCCGCATTGGGCGGTGAAGGCAAAAAGGCAGAAAAACAGCAAAACGCGCTGAGCGGCTCGTATCCGATTCATGGCAGGAAGTTGGGAAAGCCCTGAGTTCCGCATTTAGATTTCCTCTGACTTTACTGCACCTTCGGCAGAATTTAGGATACGTGGCGTCAAAAATAATAGCAACTCGTTCTTCTGGTTCGACGTCGACCTGTTTCTAAAAAGCCATCCAATCAGAGGCAGTCTTCCGAGACCAGGAACCATTGCATCAGCTTGAGACTCGGAATTTTGGTAAATTCCGCCGATCACGGCCGTCTGACCACTTTGCACCATGACTCGGGTTTTGGCCTCCCGCGTGTTCACGACCGGCGGGACTCCGGGAGGCGATTCTGTCGAAAAATCGCGTTTAACGGTCACGACCATGATCACGTCAGACGCGGAGGTGATCTGGGGAGTCACATCGAGAGAGAGCTTCACATCAACGGTGTTGAAGGTTTGCGTGGTCGTTCCTCCAGTCGTTGTGGTTGTCGGATATGGGATTTTTTCAGTCTGCGCGATATTGGCGGTCTCATTATTCATGGCGACGATGCGCGGAGAAGAGATGACTTTGATTTCGTTGTTGAGTTCAGACAGCCCCAGTCGGGCATCCAAGGTGCCGAGCACGTCTATCTCCCCGAGAACGAAGCCCGTCTGCAACCCCGTTGGAAGTGGGCTCGGAGACACTTCCAACGTCGGAGTGATGGAGAGATCGCCCCCGAGATCCGTTGTGGTACCGCCGCCATTGCCCCAGCGGACACCGATTTGCCGACTGAAGGTTTCGCGGGCTTCAATCACTTTCGCTTCGATTTGCACTTGGAGCGGAGGCATGTCCAAAGCGCGCACGAGATTCGTGGCACGTTCGACGTTTTCGATGATGTCCGTGATGATCAAAGCGCTGGTCCGCGCATCGGCCACCACTTTGCCGCGACCGGAAAGGAACTCTTTGACCTGAGTGCTGAGCTTGGTGACGTCCGAATAACTCACGGGTACCACGCGAACTCGCAAGGGCTCGGCCGCGCGCTGTGCCTCGATCACTCTCCGGGCGTTTTCATTTTCCGTCTGCAAGACGGAAAGCGGGGCGATGCGAAGGACGTTGCCTTGACGGACGTAGCCGAGCTGCTTGCTTTTCATGACAAGGAGCAAGGCTTGATCCCAGGGGATCTGCTTCAGCTTCAACGTGATATTGCCTTTGACCTCTTCGGAAACAACCAAATTGGCCCCGGTCTGATCAGAGATGAAATTGATCACCTGAGAGACGGGGGTCTCGCGGACTTCGATCGAGATGGGCTTTCCGTAGAAGCGCATGGAGGAATAGTTGAGTTCGTCCAAATTGTTTCCGCTCATCGGAAGTCCGTCGCGAGGCGCGGCACGGTGCGCGGACGGGTTCGACTCCGCCGCTTCCACCTCCGCTGCGGAGACGGCGATCGACTCGCGACTGGCCATCTTCTCCGGAGCGAGAAAAATTTCATTTCCACGCTGCTCGGCGCGCAGACGGTCTTCTTCGCGCATTTGCACGACAAAACGCGCCGTCGAAGATCCAGGATCTTGATACGCGTTGATCGCGGAAATGGATTGATTGAACTCCCTCGTGATGTACGGCCGCTTGAGTCGCTCCGGCAGCGTCGCATTGGCGATTTCGATGACGATCTGCTTTTGCTCCGGGACCTCGCGCAGACGGTAGGTCGCGCGCCCGTTAGTACGGATCACGATCGTTCCGCCATTGTTGGCGGAGGCATAGCGCAGATCCGTGATTTCGATATTGCCAGCCGACTCGGCTCCGCTCGCGCCCAGTTCATCTTCCGCGAGATCGGGATCGACGCCGCCTTCTTCCAGATCCTCGGAGCCCTCTTCGTCCCCGGCCTCGGCGACTTCGTCCGCGCCTTCATCCGGTCCCACGGATTTTTCCGTGGAGGTACAACCCGCGACGACGAGTAAAAATAAAAGCGCGGGTAACGTTTTCGGGACTGTCATCCTTGACTCTCCTCGATGTAAATCAACGGGTGGCCGCTTGGTCCCCACCCGCTATTTTAACAACACGCGCGGAGGAGAACAACTTTCCATCCTCTTCTCGTGTTTCGATCACGACCACTTCACCTTCGCGAATGGCAGCCACGTATCCATTCATGTCGCCGAGCTTCGCGTTAGGACCAACGACGTGGACCTTGCCGGAAGGATCTTTGAACATCGCACGTGGGCGAGAGACATCCCAGATCACGCCGATGAGAGACAGCTGCTCCAGCTTGAACTTCTGCAACGGAAGAACTGGGCCGTGAAACGCACCGGGAGGTAACGGCTTCTCGATCGCCGGTTGCGCGAAAGGATCCTTACGACCCTGAGGATCGTATTCAAACGGTTCCATGAAGCCGGACAAAACAGAAACGGCCGGATCCGTTGCCGAAGCTCCACTCTGCGCGTCGCCACCTGGACCAGCCGGAGCGCCCATCGCGGAGTCCGCGGGAGCGGGACTACCAGGCATAGACTCTTGCGCCCAAGCCACCCGGAGGAGGAGTGCCATGAGCAGAACGCCGATGACTCGATGGAAGACGCGATTACTGAGCACCGGCCCCCCCCGCTGTCGGCTGCGCCCCGTCCTTCTTTTCCTCGGGTACGAACCGGTAACCGATGATCGTCGCCGCAAAAGCCAGCTTGGGGTTGTCGGGCGGGCTCTTCGGGTCGAGCCGCAAAGCGATCTTGTCGATCGTGACCAGGCGCGGAAGCTTGGAAAGGAGCGAAAGGAATGCGGCCACTTGCGAATACGTGCCTTGCAACTCGACCTGCAGTGGCATGGATTCGTAGAATTCGACCTTCTTCGTTTCGTCTTTGGGTTCGCTCTTTGTCACCCGCATGCCCGCTTGGTTGGCCCGATCCTGAATGGTAGAGACGAGCTCGGACACGTTCATCTGATTCGGCAGAAAGCTCATCACCTCGCGAACCTGGGCCTGCTGACTATTGAGTTCTTCTTTGAACCGGTCGAGATCCTTCATCGCCTTTTCCGTCTTGGCGAGCATCTCCTGTTCTTTCTTGAGTTCCGCGCGCGCGACGTTGAGCGCTTGATCCAATGAAGACCCGTCGTCGAACATGAAAAAATAGTACCCGGCCGACAACGCGAGCGCGATGATAAAGATCTTCTGCCATGTGAAGTCGGCGAGTTTGACGATGACGTTCATCGTACCCTTCCGGCGTTGAACGTAAATTCAAAACGATGGACGAGGCCCGCGTTCGGAACCTCGCGTGCTTCGCTTTTTACCTTTACGTTCGAAAACAAAACGTTGCCTTCGAGCGCGCGGAATAAAGCGTTTACGGTCGCTTCATCCGGCGCGTAGCCAATGAGACTGGCTTTCCCGTTTTCAACCTTGATCTCCTCAAGCCAACCTCGGGCGGGAGTCAGACTTTGGACGGCATCCAGGAGCTTCACTTCACGGAGGCGATTCTCCGTCAAACCTTCGAGCACGCGGATGGTCGAATCGAGTTTCTTTTTTTCAGCCTCATATTTTTCAACGATCGGCGCGGCATCTCCGAACTTGTCTTTGGTCGCCCGGGTCTGGTTGATCTCCGTACGGACCTGAGCAATGACCTGTTCCTTCGCGGAGAGCTGCATTTTTTCGTACGCGATGATCAGCCCCACGAAGCTGATGATCACCATCAGCCGCAGACCGGCCTGTTTCTGCAGGTCTTGCGACACCATTGGGCCATCGCTGGCCACGCTCAAATTTGGAGCCGCACTTGTTCCCAAATTGCGCAGGAGGTTGACCCGAATCACGAGTCACCGACCTTGCGCATGGCCAATCCAAGCACGACCGCGGCCAGCGGCTTGATCTGCGCCAAGTAGTCCGGCGGAATGGCCCGGTGATTGGTATCGACTTTCAGGAACGGATCCATGACCTCGAACGGAATGCCGGTTGCCTTGGAGACAGCTTCCACCAAGCCCGGCACATAGATGCTACCACCCGTGACGTAAAACTTCTGGATCGAAGCGCCACCCGTCGTCGCCGAGAAAAATTCGAAGCTATTCCGCAGCTCATCGACGACCGAGTCGTTGGTCGACGCGATCACGGAATTCACTTCCTCGGGAACTTCCTGGCCCATGGACGCCGAAATCTTCAAAGCTTCCGCTTCGGCGATGCTGACGCCCATGCTTTTGTTGATATCCGACGTATACGTGTGACCGCCGACCGCGACGTCACGACTGAAAATGATTTCACCGCGGTCGACGACAACGAAGTTCGTAACGCCAGCGCCGATATTCAGAAGAGCGGTGATCTCGCCCGTGATCCCGTAATTAAATTCGAAACAATTGGCGAGCGCGAAGCCGGCAACGTCGATGCAAGAGCACTTCAAGCCCGACGCTTCCACCGTTTCCAGATAGCGGAATACAAACTCCTGCTTGGCGGCGACGAGCAGGACATCCATGTTCTCCCCGCCGCTGCGCATGCTCTTCAGGATATGATGCTCTAAGCTAATTTCATTTACATCGAACGGGATGTATTGCTCGGCTTCCCACTTGATCTGTTCGGCGATGACGTTTTCATCCATGCGAGGCATGGAGATCTTTTTTACGATAACGGAGGTGCCCCACATACCTGTGGCGACGTGCTTGCGCTTGGTCTTTGCTTGTCGTAGGGCCATTTCGATCGCGGCCGTCACTCCGGCGGAGTCCACGATTTCACCACCGGCCACAAGTCCCGGCGAAATCGGTACAATGGCGAAACGGTTCAAAGTCAGGCCCCGGCGCCCAGACTCTAGCTCAGCGAGCTTGATCGAGCTGGTACCAATGTCCAAGCCCAGAATTTTCTTCTGCGAGAAAAACATCGCTCAGGAGCCTTTCGGAGGCGGGTCCGTGACGCCGAGATGAAAACGCGTAACTACTCAAATCCCTTTTAAAAATTAAACCGGTCGCAGGCGGGATTGTCAAATTTGCTGGATCTTACTCTAGACCATGAAGAGCGAGATACCATCGGGTCCAGGACGGACCATCGAGCAGCATATATGCGAGAGCGGCTCCGGACAAATAAGGGCCGAAGGGAATCGCGGCTCGCAACCCGTCTTTGGTCCTGAGGGAGATCAGAAGACCAACCACGGCTCCGACGACACTCGATAACAAGATCACGACGGGAATCGAACCGAGCCCCAATACGGCTCCGATCCAAGCCAAAAGCTTGATATCTCCTCCGCCCATCCCTTCTTTTTCGCGAAACACCCAATAGAGATACGCCACGAGCCACAGGATGCCTCCGCCGACGAGCACGCCGAGGAGCGCGTCCCAAAAACCACGCTCGGGGTTCACGAGCGCGCCCGCTAATCCGATCAGGATCCCGCTCAAGGTGAACTTATCCGGCAAAATCATGTGGTCGAGGTCAATAACGCTCGCCGTGACGACACAGAAGATAAAAATCAGACGCTCCGCCAACGTGATGTCCATTCCCGTCCGCACATAAGCGAATGCGAAGAGGAGCCCCATCACCAGTTCCACGATCGCGTAGCGCACGGAGAACTTCTTGCCGCATGCGGCGCACTTCCCGCGCAAAATCACCCAACCGAAAATGGGAATGTTGTGATACCACTTGATCGGCGTTTTGCAGTGGCGGCAGTGGCTCGCCGGAAAAGCGACACTCTCCCTCTGCGGCAGACGACAGATCACGACATTGGCGAAGCTCCCGAGTATGGCGCCGAAAAGAAAAAAGACGGTCGTGAAAAACTCGGTTTCATATGGCACGAGGCTCTTCTCCAGTTCGTTTAGACAAAGTCACGTTTTCTGAAAATCAAAGACGTCGCCGCGACCAGGCAGAAAATCCACCCCAGCGCATAAACAGAGGTCGCGAACACTTCCTGTCCAGGGACCGCGATCTGATACACCGGTGCCGCGCGCCAGTTGAAGCGCTCCAGATCGGGCACCACATTGACGATCACTCGACCGATCATGCGGAAGGTCTCCGATTCGGTTGTTTTCATGAAAAACCTCAGGCTGCCGACCCAGTGCCCTATCAGAAACAGCGCTGCCGTGAAGGTGACCGTCATCATCGGGCGCGCGAAAGATCCGAAGAGCAGTGCCAGGCCAAGCAGAATCAACGCCTCCAAGACGATGCCATACAGTGCGACCGCAAACGTACCGTCGATGGCCAATTCAAGCGAAGCGACGAGCGCCGCGAGAACGACCGCCAACCCGGCCATGACCGTCAGGATCACGAACGTCAGACCCAGGAATTTCCCTGACAAAAATTGCGTGCGCGTGATCGGACGCGCGAGCAAGGTCAGGATCGTCTGCTTTTCGATCTCCTTCGACACGAGCGAGCTGCCGACGAACACGGCGAGGATACACGCGCTCAGCTGAATGCCGGCAAAACCGAAATTCGCCGAAATTCTGGCTTGCTCGGCGAACGAAAGTTCGCCGAGCGCGATGCTCATGCCGATCAAGAGCAACGCGAATACGATGATCCCGTAGAGAATTCGGTCGCGAATGATCTCGCGATATGTATTTTTGGCGATGATCCAAACGGGCTTCGTCACGGAAGAAATCATGGCGTGGCCTCTTGTGTTTTATCGAATGCAACTCGCATGAACGCATCTTCCA
>JAMPXM010000080.1 GCA_023701225.1 Pseudobdellovibrionaceae bacterium
AAGGCCTCGAGCCTCCCCTCCGCCTGCTCGAACCTGACCTCCGGAAAAAACGACGATGTCGAGCGCGCCGCCTGCGTCGTCGGTGGAAGCATCTGGCACAATCTCGCCAAGACGCCCAACGGCGCCAACCTTCGGTTTCGTCACTGCGGAGACCGAAAGGTGAATTGGACGGAGAAAGAATTCCTCGCTTGCCTAACTGCGGCGGCTCTTCTCGACCTGACCTCCGAGCCCGAAGCACGCCAATCCTGCAAGCTGATTTTCTCCGCTGGCGGCCGGCGCAACAAGAACACGCGCCGCAATGACTGCTTCCGTGCCGTGGAGTCCCTGGCCGAAAGAGGCGTCCCGCCCGCGCCCACGACGGTGAGCGCTCTGCCCGTTTTGCCTCCGCTGAAAACCGATGTCGATGATCCGGATCTCTGGCCCGAAGCTCCGGATACGCCAGAAGAAGAAGCCGAGGCGAATGAAGCACCGGCAAGTGAGGAGGGCGCGCTCAACGCGACCGAAGAACAACGGCCGAACGATAAAAGCACTTCCGAACTCGATCCTGAAGTTTCGCGAATTCCTGGCTCCGAATATCCGCAAGCGGAATAAGACGACGACGAGACTCGATCCGGTCTGAAATCAACACCCCGCGCGGGGTTGACTTCACCGTACGCGAAAAAGAGACCCATGGTGACACAATCGAACAGCTCAGCCTTTCCTCACCGACCTTCTTGACGTTCACGAGTTCGGAACGTTGCACCACTGTCCGCGGCTCGTCCAAAAGAATCGCCGTCTCGCGATCGCGCACGTCCACGAGCACGCTGTCCACCAACCAATCCCGTGTTAACGAGAATCCCAGACCCGCTGACGTGCGCATACCGATATCATCCAACACGTACGCCACATCCACGTCCAAATCGCGGACTACGCGCGAGCGTCGCTCGTACGTGCCGACCTGATAAGACGCCAAGCGCTCGCTTCCCGACACTGTACGCATCAGCCAATAGTCATTGCTTTCAGGCGAGTAGAAAAAATTGTTTTTCGTCATTGAAATCGCCATCCGGCCGACCGAACGCATTTTCCCTTTCGCCGAGACACGCCCCGACGGCGCGATCTCCAAACGCAAGTCGGTTTCCCATCGCGATTCCACCGACTTCATCTCCGGCGTGAATGCCAGCACCGGGCGTGCGGGCCGAAGCACGAGAGCCGGGCGATCCGCGATATCAGCGAAAATTCCTTGCGCGTAACTCACGGGATTGGTGGGATCGATCCAGTAACTCCGGCCGTCGGCCTCCACGTGCGTGATGGCATGATTGAAGAGCGAATCCGTCGGCAAGGCATATGCCGCGGGGTTCAAGGGTTCCGCCCCGCGATAGATCCAGGCCGAATGAGCGTTCAAACCCAGCGCGCGAAAAATCGCCGTCGCGACCAGCGCAAGGTCTTTGCAATCGCCGTAGCGAGTGGCCGCGATTTCCACCAAAGTCCGCGGCAGGTGCGTGCCATTTCTCCGGCGCCAGTCGCCGAAATAGCGGAACTCTTCGCTCATCATGGCCGTCACACGATTGATCTGCTCGGCCACCGTCATGCGACGATCCACGGCCGCGACGATTTGCCGCAAGGTCTCCGGCAGCGGTTCCTCCGCGAGTCGGTCGATCTCCCGAATCATCGCTGGCGCGTACTGAGACCAATCCGAAATCGTCGATAATGAGAACGCGGTTTCGCGCTCTGGTTCGAAGGCTTGATACTCCTCGTCCGCCACGGCGAAATTCAACGGGCGCGCGGATTCCACAACCGTTTTATAACGCTTGCCCACACGCGACGACGAGATGCGAAGCCCCTGCTCAGGATCATTTTTCCAAAGCGTCAGCGGGAGATCGGAAATGAATTCAAACGCCAGAGTTTCGACATAAGACCGGGCCATCGAAGCCATGAATGTGAATTGGCCTGCCAACGGCACGTCGTGAACGTCCATCTGATATTTGAGATAAATTCGCGACCCGATGCGCACGTTGGGAAAAGAGATGAGCATCTGCTTTTGCTGGTCGAAAAACTTGATGTTCTCTCCCAGATCACGGATTTCCACATTCGTCTTGGGAACTTCGGTGACCTTGTCGTCCGTGATGACTCGCGCAGAGAGAAGCTTGAGCTTGGAGGACTCGGCATTGAATGGGATCACTTGTTCGCTGTGGTGATCGCGGCCCGCCTCGTTGGTAATTCGGATTTGATACTCGGCGTGGACCGTGTAGGTGCCATCGGCCCTCACGTCGAACCAACGCCGATCGAATTCATCAACCGCGCCACTGTCGTCTGGGGTCGCTCGTCGAGCTTCAGCCGTGACTGGCGAGAGAGCCGACACAATGACGACACTCAGCCAAGTACCGATCCCGAACTGAGCGATCCTCCAACACAAAACGCAGATCCAACGCCCCATCGCACGCCGCCTTTGAGATTCCCAGATTTGCTTTTGAAGACTCACTTCGTGCAGAGGTAAACGAACGCCGGAGGAACGTTCTTCCATTCAATCGGGCTCTTCGTCACCGAGCGGAACATTCCATTTAAGAGTCCCCCGAAGTGCTGGGCCTGCGGATACCAAGCCGCGTTCAGGCACACGTAGGTGACAAAGCGGCCATTCTCGGCCAATGCATCATGGATCCCCGTCAACGTACGCTTTTGCAGCTCGGGTGAGAACACCGTCCAAGGGAGGCTGGAAACGACGGTTGTGACGCGCTCGCCGCCCGTGAGTTGCGCCAAGCTTTCCGCGGGCGCCTCTTCAAAATGCAGCTCCGGAAATGTCTGTCGCATGTAATGAACCATGTCGCTATTGAGCTCCACGCCGATATACCGCTTCGAATCCTTCAAGCGTGGCGCGATGTACTTGGTGATCGCACCCGTGCCGACGCCAACTTCGGCCACCTTGCCCGGTCGCTCGAGGTCCACGAGATTGAGCATTCGCTCGGCCAACGCTCTCGAGGTCGGAAAGACACTGGCGACTTCCATGGGGTTGCGAATGGCGGCTTTGACGAATTCCAATAGATCTTGACGCATAGTTTTCACCCTAACTTAGCCGCGCTCACCCGCCAACGATTTTTAAACGTCTCCCAAGTGCGATGCTCACCAATGTCGCCGCAATTGACAGATACCCAACCCATTTATAGTGCATCAGTTCTCCGGACGCAGCCTCCGTCAGGATCATGCCCGCAACCAGCGAAGCGAGACCCGAGGCCATTTGTTGGACAGCGGAGGTGAGGCTCATGAAGCGACCGCGCCGACGGCTTTCCACCGAACTCGTGATCAAAGACATCACCGGGATCGCGCGACTGGAGATCAAAAGAGTGAAAAACGTCGTCACCAAAATCGCGACCGCTAACGGAACGCGCGGCAAATGCGTCACAAAAAAAATGGGAAGCATCGAGATAGCGGATAGAATCACGAACATCCGATGCTTTCCGTAACGATCGGCCAAGCGACCGATCAGGCGTGAGGTCGCGAACGTAACCGCACCACCGCACAAATAGATATACGGCAGCTCGCGCTCCGCGAGTCCCACGTTTCGGACGAGGTAGGTCGCCAAAAACGGAATCACGGAAAATGCCGCGAACATCAGCGCGACGATCATTCCGTAGGCGCTCCACAGATCGCGGTTGACCACCATGAAACGCAAGTCCTCGACAACCGAAGACACATTCCTGGAGCCGAGATGCGTTTTCATCGAGGGCAAAACTTGGAGAGCGACGAGCATCATCAGAACGCTCAGAGCGCTCAAGCCGACAAACGGAAGGCGCCAGCTCAGATGCGATGCCCAAAGGCCGATCGGCACACCAATGACAGAGGCGATGGCAAAGGCGGACATGACGGTACCGGTCGCGGCCCCGCGCCGACTCTCGTGGAATGTATCGCCGATAATCGAAAAGACGACGGCCCCCATCAGCCCTCCGAACGCGCCCGCAACCGCGCGGCCGAAGAGCAAGAACTCAAAGCCAGGAGCGAGACCGCAGGCCAACGTGCCCAACGTAAATCCGAGGTAGAGCGTCAAGAGGGTCGACTTACGATCGAACCGATCCATGAACAAAGTGCCGGCGATACTCCAGAGCGCGGCACTGAAGGTATAAACTGAAACCAGGAAACCGAATTGCTGCGGCGAAATCCCGAGCTCGCGCATGAATTGCGGCCCCATCGGCATCAGGATGACGAAGTCCAAAATGTGCACGAACTGCGCGCCCGCAAGTACGAACAATAAAGCGCGCTCCCGAACGACCTTCGTGGGAGCCGAAGCATGGTGCCCGGTAATTGGTGTCGACATCAGACACAATCTCAACACCGATTACGCAGGATGTCCATCACCACGGCCAGGACGCTCGGACAGGATGCACGAAGCCGCGACCTACGCGACGGGTTGTCTCGCGCTCCCCCTGACGAACTGAATCTCATTGGTTTCGTGCCGCTGGCGTTGCCGCACGCGAACATTCCTGCCGCGACTCCTGTCGATTCGATGACAACCAGCCATGCGTCTAGTCGTCAGCACAAATCGGCGCGACACTGGGAGCACGCCACTGAGACCACGACACAGTGGGCGAGCCAGGAGGCACAGGGATGAAAACCGAAATCCATCGCAACACCGTCGAAGAAAATATCAAACGCCTGGGCGAACGCATCCAAGATGCGGACGCGGCCATGTTCACCACCGTCGATCCTGACGGCGCTCTGCGCAGTCGACCGATGGCCTCGTTGAAAACCCCATTCAACGGTGAACTTTGGTTTTTCACTCACCGCAGAGCCGGCAAGAGTGAGTCCATTCAAAACGACAAACACGTCAATGTCGCCTACGTCGATCCCAAGCGACAGACCTATGTGTCCATTTCCGGGCGCGCCGACTTGGTTGAAGACGCCGAAAAGCGCGGGCAGCTTTGGACTCCGGAACTCGGCACTTGGTTTCCTGAAGGTCTGCAAGACCCGGATCTCAGCCTTATTCGCGTGCGTGTCGAAAGCGCGGAGTATTGGGATTCGCCCGCGACCACCTTTGTTCATTTGGTCGGGTTTAATCCCGAAAAGCCGAATGAGGCGCGACCATCCACAGGATCCAATGAGCGCTTGGAATTCCCACCGGCAACGCATTAACCAAATCCATACGCCCGGGTGTAGAACCCGCTCCCGCGAATTTCGGGGCAGTGCCCTCCCGCCGGCGTGGAGGAGATGGTCATCGAAATCCTGACAGGTGACTGACAAAACACGCAAAAAGGCTCCGACGAAATATATAAATAATTGAAATCACTCATTTTTCACAAGGCACACCACTTGTAATAGGGAACTCCAGGTGGTGCCTTTGAAGCAGTTCTTCGCAGCTTGGATATTGATAGGTGGCCTTTTTGCTCCGACGATGTCGCGTGCGGCCGACCTCTATGTCCAAATTCAAAAAGACATCGGCATCGGTCATTCTTCGGACCAAGTGAATGTCAGCGCCGCCGGTAGCCTCAGAGCTGGCTCCATCCTCGCGATCCCGGAACAATTCGTGAAGCTCAACCCGACATCGCGCCAAATCGATCTCGGCAAGACTCTCGCCGCATGGGCCGCAGACTTTGCCCCCGACCGCGTCACTCCGCGCAGTTTCGTTTATAGAGACCAGACATCCGCCGCCTTTTTCCCGGTCCGAGTCGCTCGTGCCGCAGACGGTTCCCGGTTGGGCACAGAGCCAGTGAAGTGGATCGCGCTCGCGTCGCTGGCAAAGACGGGCAATCTCAAAATTGTTTCTCCACCGGCGGCTCCCCGCGCCACGGCCAAACGCGAAGTGCCTTCGGAAGCGACGATGAAATGCGTCGCTTGTACGCAAGCTGTTCCTGGTACCCAAACGGCTCAGCAAGATGCCCAACAGATCCTCACGCTTCTCAACGCGACCGCATCCGCTTCGAACGCATTGCCCAAGCCGCCGCTCGCTCGTCGGGGGACGAAGCCGGCCTACCGTCGTCCGCCCATGTGTTCCAATATCATCAATGAAGAAGGGCGCATCGGCACATGGGGCCAAGACATCGCACACATTATGTTCGAACCGAGGTACATAGGTGGCTTCTTTAAAAGCAATGCCCTTGGCAAGTTCTGCCCGAAGTTCAATCAGCTGAGCACAGAAATGAAAACCAGGGCCTGGCTGTGGTTCTGGGCCACTTTGGCTGAGAAGGAATCGAGCTGCGATCCCAAAAAACCCCATTCCACCCATTACTACAATCGCGCGACTCGCCGAACTGAACGCTTGAATCCCACTCCCGGCTGGGGATTATGGGCGATGGAAAAAGACGTCAACCTCCGCCGCGCTCGCGGTCCGGCTTGCTATAATATCCGCACGGTCGAAGGCCAGGCGCGCTGCTCGATCGACATTATGAATCGCCGTCAACTGCGTCGCAATCACACGGCTTCGAGTGATGCGGAAAGTTACTGGGGACCGGTTCGGCGCGGCGACCAGCAAATCATGCCGAATATGAGGAGATTTCAGCCATGTTTCTGATGCGTATGAGGATCCTCGCTCTGTGCACTTTGCTCTTGGGTTCAGTTTCCGCTTTTGCTGAAGCACCGATCGCACATCTTGAGTCTGGTCGCTACGAGCGGACGCGCGGCGAGCCGCATTTGTGCCTGGCGTTCCGGCTGTCGGCTGGCCAAGCCAAGCGCTCTCGTGTCGAACTCGGCCCGTTGTACTCATTCTCTACAAAGAAGAGTGTGCATCGCGAACCCAGCGACTTGCACCGCAATTGCGAGTTCATCGAAACGAATTCCCGCGAAGACTACGCAGACAAGACCGTGCTGACGAAAAACAATGTCGAACTCTGCGACGGCAAAGCCAAGAGCGATATCACCATCCGCCTGACGATCCGCTCGGACCACTTGAACCTCGACCTTGAAGACGAGTTCGGGCCGGAATATTCGTGCGCCTGGACAAAAGCGAACGACATCCGTGAAAACGCGAATTGATCTGATTCTATTCAGTTGGGTCTTCACAGCCGCGATGAATGTCGCGGCTGCGCCAGTTTCGACATGTGACGAAGCTCCCGCTTCGACGCTGCAACAAGAGGCTTGCCTGGCTCAACGCGTACGGAACGCACAAGCGCGGGTCGATCAAATGACCCGAGAGTTGCGCAAGCGCGCCCGGCGCATTGATCCGATCGCGCTTTATTTTATCGGCCAGGGCGAAAAAAAATGGCAGACCTACATGGAACTCAACTGCCGCTCCGAAAGCTACGACGCTTTCGGTGGTAGTTTGATGGAAACGCTAGAACTCAAATGTCAAACTCGTCTGCTCAACCAGCGCGCCTCCGAGCTCGAGCGCTGGAAAGAGAAGCTGACGTCCTTTTTCCGCCTCTGCCCGTTGTATAAGTCCGAGTCCGCCGATCAGAACGAGTACCGGCGTGCACTTGAGGAGATGACCGCCGCCCTCGACAAAGTCGGTCGTTACCTGGATGACTCGAAGATCTTCGATCCCGGCGCGCGCGCGACCATCACGCGCACCTTCTCTGATGCGCAAGAGAGCTGGCGCACATCGCGCTCCCAGGAATGCATGGCGCGATATCTCTTGTTCTGCAAAAACGAACGTCTCCGTCCCGAGGCGCGTGACGCTTGGTTGCGGCGCTGTGAATCCACAGCGATTCGAAACCACGCACGCGAGCTTCGAATGCGAGTCCAGTCGTTAAATGACGCTTTCGACATGTCGGACGTTTATGAGGCCGTCGGCGCCGAGCCTGTCGCACATTGACTGCGACCCGAATCTGATGCGAAGACTCAGGATGTATGAATCCTGGCGCGGCACTCGTTCTTTCTGGCTTTTTCTTCGCGATCGCGCATGCGGCCGTGAAGTTTCTGCCGCATCTCTCAACTCCGGAAATCGTCTTTTTCCGCGCGATTTTTTCCCTTGTTCTCAGCTATCTGTGGCTGCGCTGGGCGCGCATCCGTCCGTGGGGAAAAAATAAGCCGATGCTGGTTCTGCGCGGAGTGTTTGGCACCAGCGCGCTTTTGCTTTATTTCTTCACGATCCAGAACATGCCGCTGGCGAGCGCGGTCACGCTCAATTATCTGACTCCCGTTTTCACGGTGCTCGTCTCTTGGGTGATGTTACGTGAGCGCCCCTCCTGGTATCACTGGCCCCTGCTCGCTCTCGCCTTCTGTGGCGTTCTGCTTGTGCGAGGGTTTGATCCGCGTGTCACGGGGTGGGAGGCCTCGGCCGGTGTCGGAGCCGCGCTTTGCGCAGCACTCGCCTACAGTCTGGTCCGCAAGTTGCGCGATGAAGACCATCCGCTCGTCGTCATGTTTTATTTCCCAATGGTGACGCTGCCCTTGGTCGCGCCTTTCGCGCTCTCGGGTTGGGTGTGGCCGAGCGGTTGGGACTGGCTCCCGATCGCCGTGATCGGTCTCTTCACTCAAGCCGCTCAATATTATATGACGCTTGCCTATCAGGGGGCTCCCGCAGCAAGCATCAGCACACTGAACTATCTGACCATTGTGTACGCGCTCGCGTTCGGCTGGTTTGTGTTCGATGAAGCCGTCGCCCCTGGCGCACTGGGTGGACTCGCCTTGATCGTGACCAGCACGCTGATCGCCGCACGCATCAATCGCCAGCGGTAGCAGCGGCAGCAGAAGCACGTCTCAGATTGAGACACCCTCGCGAGACAGCAGGCGACCATTGAGCTTCCCAGCGGCACTGCCCAGCTCAGGGCAGTGCCTCGGCTCGCGTTCACACTTGGACTGTCAGGATCACGACACCCCCCTTGCCACAAACGTCAGCGCCGAAATATGGCTTACCAGTGCCGTTCTTTGTAACTTGTAAACCATTGAAATCACATATTTTTGATCTATTCTCGCGAGTTTTTCACGGCACATCTCGTGAACTAGGGAGAGTTGTCAGCACAAACACGAGGGGGATCTCGATGGAACTGATTCAAATCCAAAACCGATTGAACCGAATCGCGCGAGCTTTGTTTTTATCCGGCTTTGCGATGGTCACATTCGTCGCCTGCGGCGAATACCACGTCAGCCATACACCGCACCAGGCAACACAAATATCGCGGTCGATCGTCGAGGTCTCCGATCCAGGTATCAGCAGTTTCTCCGCTCGAATGGCCGGGCTCAGCGTCGGTCACCATGCCTCCCGACGGCAACCCACACCACAATTCGATCCCGATCGCCCTGAACTGACCCAACGCCTTGCCAATGCCGCCCGTTCCGGCCGAGCAGGAGCGCATTCAACTCAGAATTGGAAACGAAGCGACCCCTAACCCCCCGAGTCGTGTCGTGAGATCCAGAGGAGCGGACGCCGCAAACGGTGTCCCCCCGCCGCCTGAGGCGTCCGCTCGTCATTCTTTGAAAGCCCTGAGTCGCCAAGATGAGCGCCTCAGGGCTTTCTCTTTTGGATGATTCTTGAGTCGATTCGGGTTATCGATAGGCCTTCAACAATTGAAGGAGTCTTCATGGCATCCCAGCCCATTCTGTTCTCTGGCGTGCAACCCACTGGTGGCGGCATCATGCTCGGCAACTACATGGGAGCGATCCGCAATTGGGTGAAACTGCAGGACTCCTACAATTGTTTGTTCTGTGTGGTCGATTTGCATGCGGTGACCGTGCGCCAGGAACCGGCGCGCTTGCGGGAGCTGTCATATCGCAATGCCGCTAGCTACATCGCCTGCGGTATCGATCCCGAGCGCTCCTTGGTTTTCATGCAGTCACATGTCCCAGCGCACGCAGAGTTGGCATGGTTGCTCACCTGCAACACCTGGATGGGTGAGCTTTCGCGAATGACGCAGTTTAAAGACAAGAGCGCAAAAGGCGAGAACATCGGCACAGGTTTGTTCACCTACCCGTCGTTGATGGCCGCCGACATCTTGCTTTATCAAACCAAGATCGTGCCCGTGGGCCAGGACCAGAAGCAACACTTAGAACTCGCCCGCGATCTCGCGATCCGTATGAACAACACTTACGCGGCCAAAGCCAAAGAGCCGCTGCTCACCGTGCCGGATGTTTATATTCCACCCGTCGGCGCGCGCATCATGAGCTTGAGCGATCCGCTCAAGAAGATGTCGAAGTCGGATGACGATCCGGCAGGAACGGTCTTCTTGATGGACACAGACGCCGAGATCGAAAAGAAATTCAAACGCGCCGTCACCGATTCCATGAACCGCATCGCCGTCAGCGATGAACAGCCGGGAGTGAAGAACCTCCTCACGATTCAAAGCGTGATCACGGGTGAATCTCCAGAAGCGTGCGCCGCCGCGCTCGAAGGCCAAGGCTACGCCAAGCTCAAAGGCCGCACGGCGGAATTGGTGATCGAAACGCTGCGCCCGATTCGCGAGAAGGTGCATCAGCTGATGGACGACAAAACGTACTTGGACGGCGTTCTCAAGCGCTCGGCCGAAGCCGCCTCCGCTCGCGCCGAAAAGACAATTTCCCGAGTCAAAGAGGCGATGGGTTTCGTCACCCGTTGATCGCTCCGCGACGAATTCGTTTGTCGCCTCCGACCGTGAGACGCGCGGGGAAATACTGTATCAAAGTCTAGACCTTAAATCGTTCGGTTGCGCGAATCAGCGCGGCCGCGATGCCCGGCTCATCGACCGCATGGCCAGAGTCGGGGATCACTTCAAGCTGCGCTTCGGGGTACACCTTGTGCAAATCAAATGCGTTCTTCACCGGACACACGACGTCGTAGCGGCCGTGCACGATGACGCCGGGAATATGACGGATCTTCCATGCGTCTTCCAAGAGTTGCTCATCGCATCTGAAAAATGCGCCGTTGGTAAAATAGTGGCACTCAATGCGCGCCACCGATAAAGCAGTGTGGTCGGTTGTGAAAGATTCGTAGGCTTTCTGATCCGGAATTAACTTGATCGTCGCTCCCTCCCAACCGCTCCAAGCTTTGGCCGCACGCATGCGAACGGCCGGATCGGCAGAGGTGAGTTGTCGATAAAACGCACGGACCAAATCGCCGCGTTCCTCGACCGGAATTGGCTCCAGATACGATTCCCAAACATCCGGGAAAATCCAATGAGCGCCTTCTTGGTAGAACCAACGAATCTCATCTTTGCGACACAGAAAAATCCCGCGCAGAACCAGGTGCGTGACACGGTCCGGGTGTGTCTCCGCGTAGGCGAGCGCGAGCGTGCTCCCCCAAGATCCTCCAAAGACCATCCATTTTTCGATTTTCAAATGCTGGCGGATTTTTTCGATGTCCGCAACAAGATCCCAAGTCGTGTTGTTCTCGAGCGACGCATGAGGCGTACTCTTGCCGGCTCCCCGTTGATCGAAGAGAACGATGCGATAGTGGGCGGGATCAAAGAATCGACGATGCTTCGGATTCAGTCCGGCACCTGGTCCGCCATGGAGGAAAACCACCGGTTGCCCCTTCGGGTTCCCCACTTCTTCGACATAAAGCTCGTGGTTGGGTGCGACCGGAAAACGAAAAGTATTGTAAGGCTCAATTTCAGGAAAAAGACTGTATTGCATAAAACCCAGTGTCACCAAATCCGCACACCGAATAAAGCCAAAACTTGCTTCCAAGAGCGAGCACCGCGTAGCCAAAACGTGCGCCGCGTATTTTGG
>JAMPXM010000081.1 GCA_023701225.1 Pseudobdellovibrionaceae bacterium
ATCAACAAGATCCGGATGACTGTTTCCAGGTTCTTTGAGGACGCGATTTTTGGGGCTCGCGTTTATGAATCCAATGAAGCGCATCATGGTTCTTGATGAGGGGCCGGTTGAAACGAAGTCGGATTTTTGGCAGACGCGCGAGGAGTGCGTGGCCTATCTGCGTGCGGCTCGATCCGAGTCGGCCACCTTCAAATGTTGGGTTGTGTGGGCGGTCAATTGTGGCGCTCGAATCAACGAGCTCTTGGCCCTTCAGCATCGAGACGTGAATCTCACGGTTGGGTCGGCTCGTATTTTTAAGATCGTAGATCCGAAGGATGGCTTCGAGATCCGAGAACGGACAAAAGGGAAGAAGTCTCGCGAGATCCTTGGGCACGCATCCATTACGACAACGGAGCGGTACGAAAAGCTCAGTCCTGAGCATGTCCGAAAGCAGGCAAACGTATTCGTTGTCGGGCCTCCGAGCGAGGAAAACAACGTGATTCAGATGAGTAAGAAATAGACATCAGCATGATGCGCTGGTGATGCAGCAAAGAGTAAACAACTTGGATTGAAGCTCATGACGAGCGAAAAGGTAGTCTGTAAGACATGGGAATTAGGTCGATTTTTTCAGTGAAATTGGAGCGGGTGAAGGGACTCGAACCCTCGACATCCAGCTTGGGAAGCTGACACTCTACCAACTGAGTTACACCCGCGCGGTCTGCGAATCGATGCTTCAGAAAATGGCAAAGAAATGGCGGGAGTGCAACCCTCGTGTTGTATTCATTTACAGGTTGGATTCGTGGTGGATTTGCGCCATAGTGACCTCATTCAGGGGGAGCTATGGCAAAGAAAAAAGTCAGAACCAAGAAGCGTAAAAAGAATCTGCTTCACAAGAAGAGACTGAGCAAAAAGAAGCAAATGACCGGCCGTTGGGCGCGTAAATAATAAGCATTCGCCCTTTGCCTGTCGATGTGTTCGCTCATTCAGAGCTTCGAATATTGAGAAAGCTTGAAAAAACTTAAGAAAGCTGCGCAAAAACTGTGCAGCTTTTTTTATGCGGTCATTGCGAGAAGGAATCGGGCAGTGGCGGTAGATTCAGTCGGGTTGTCCAACGTGCGAGGAGGACCATCGGTCCATTCCAAGTTCGCGCCAATTTCAGAACCGCGCCAAAACAAGCGATTCGCAGCTTCGTGAACGGAGAAGTGCGAGGCGGGGTTTGCGTTTTCACGAAAACAATCGGCATCCACATCGCGGACGCATGAACAGGGTAGAGTTGAAACGGGCGATAGAGATTTTTCCAATCGCCGCTCCACTTCTTGTTGCCCTGCAGATGCGTCGGCACCTCGGGCGCCACATACCAAAACGGAGCGTGCACGATCAGGTGTCCGTCGGCGCGAAGCGCTTTGGAAAGGATTTCCACCAGGCTTGGTGGATGAGGCGCGTGCTCCAGAACATCCAGACAAATGACGACGTCATAGGTTCCCGCGACGATGTTGGTCGTGTCTTGAATCTGTCGGACCGTCACGCCATTGAGGCGAAAAACTTCTGAGGCGAAGGCGTTTCCGGACTCCGCGACTTCGAAGTAGTCGACCTGATGTCCGGCCATGGCAAAATAGGCGCTGTCGAAACCTAAGCCATCACCGAAAACAAGAATACGCTTCGGATCTCTTCCCAGCGACTTCAATATGGATGCGACCCTGCGGCGTAAGTCTTGTTTGGCGTTGGAATGATTGAAGATGAAGCTTTCAAATAAAAAAGAATGGCTGTTGCGGTAGAAGTTGGCGAGTTCGTTGTTCCAAACATAAGGCTCAAACGCCCACTTCTGGGCATCTTCGCGGACATTGTATCCTGTTTGATGAATCTCTTCCTGCAGTCGCCGACGCACGTCGCTGGGTGGAAGCTGGCTCAGTTTTGAAATCAGAGGAATCGCAACATCCCATTCGCCCAGCGGCCGCGCCTGGGCGGCCGGAACTTGCGCCGTTGGAATCCGCGATTTCTCCTCGCTTTTGGAGTCCGTATCGTTCTTGTCTGAGTCGTGGATCAATTGCATAAAAACTCCTTCGCTCTGCAATTAGAATAAGAAGGCCGCGAAGAGTTCTGAATATTCATGTCAGGCGCAAGAATGCCGAAAAGCAAAAGAGAGACGGGAGGATCGGATCTTTGGATCATTCTGAGACGGACTACCGAAAACTTCTGGAGACCTTGGAGACATGGACGCGTGAAGGTCATCATGTCCGCTCGTTGAGCGCGCTTGCGGAATTGAATTTTAAAAAAATTCCGCGAGCCTTCCGTTGTCCGCTCGCCTTGATCGCAAGCCGCATTCAACAGCCCTTGCTTGCGCTCAAAATCATGAGCCCTGTGCTCCACTCGGAGCATCTCTTACATGAAGGGCCTTCAGACCAAGAAAAGCTGGTTTACGCCAACGCCCTGACCTTGTTGGGCGGATTGCGTGAAGCAAAGGAAATTCTATTGAGCTTGGATCTGGAGCGGTCGCCGGAGGGGTATCTGACCTTGGCGCATTTGGGCTTTCGCCAGTGGAACTATCGCGACTCGCTGCCGTTCCTGAGGTCCTACATCCAGGCCCAGGGATTGACGGAATACGCGCGTATCGTCGGGAAGTTAAATCTGGCCGCGGCCCTGATCGCTGAAGTGCGCATGCGGGAGGCAATTCCAATTTTGGAATCTATTTTGGCATTCACACATGAGCATCGGCACCATTTGCTTCATGCCAATGCTTTGGAATTGATGTCGCAGATCGATATTCATTTCAGTGACTACGCCGCCGCGCTGAAGCGCTTGGCGCCGGCTGAAGAAATGCTGCAATCCGCAAAGTCGATCTTCTATTTTTACGTGATCAAATGGCGACGCCTCGCCAAGTGTCTGATGCAGCCACAGTCCGAAACAGCGCTGGCGGAGGCTTTGAAGTTTCGGGAGCTTTCAGTCAGCCAAGGGTATTGGGAGATCGTGCGTAGCATGGATCTTTACGTTGCTTTAATCCGCAGATCGGAGCCGGCGATGCGCGAAGTGTTGTGGGGAACTCCCTACATGAGTTTTCGCAAGCACGCGGAACGATTGTGGGGTGGACCGATCTACCTTGGCGATCGGAGCGAGGTGTCGATCTTTGAGCGGACGGACGAACATAAAAATGACCGGGAGATTCGTGGAGAGGGCGCGCACGATTTGAGGCAAGGGCCGACTTTCTTGGATCCGCATGATTTGCTCGAGGAGAGCGCACGGCATTTGGCTCGGCATCCGCTCTGTTCGCGCGCGTTTTCGATTCTGTGCCAAGACCGGTATCAGAGTGTTCGCCTGGGTACGCTGTATTCGGAATTGTATCCGGGCGAGCGCTTGGATCCATTTCAAATGCGAGCGCGCGTTTACAACGTACTGGTGCGTTTACGTGCTTTGTTCCGGGCGGAGGAGTGGCCGCTCGCGATCGATGTGCGCGCCAATGAGGTCCGGCTCGCGGCATTGAAACCGAACGTCGCTGTGATCACAAGGCGTCGCCTCAAGATGTCAACTCAAGACGATTTTTTGCGTGCGGCCCGGGCCGAATTCGCAGGCCGGAGTTTCACGGCTGCGTCGCTTGCGGAACGAACCGGCATGTCGAAGAGCTACTGTCTTCGCGCTCTCAATGAAGCACGGAAGCGAGGAGTGATCGAAGTTCAAGGCGAGCGCAGAGGGTGCCGCTATCGCTTTTGTCGTGCTCGAAAAAAAGCGGCGTAATGGGTTTCGGAATTGCTGACGTACCGATTTCCCAAGTTGGGTCCGCTTGCGTGGAGTCGTACGACACGTGTCGCAACGATCCTTGAGTATGTCTAGGGCGCGCGCGCATCCGGCGATGATTGACGTTCGGCTGCTTCAAAGCGCGCAGCAAAGACTACTTTCCGATCACCTTCACGCACGCCTTGAAACTGAAAGTGTTGGCGGTCCGCGCGCGCGGAGTCGATCGGGTGAGCCTGGATTTCAATCACGTCACCGGATTTTGTTTCGGCAATAAAGTTCACATCATAGGCATGCAAGTTGAAGTTCTGGTGCGCATCCAGCGAGATCGCGTCAAGAAGCCATTGAGCATAGCGCGTGTTATTGACGTGACCGTTGAGATCCAAATCGCTGTTCCGAACTTGAAATCGCGCCAGGGGCTGGAGTCCGTCTTTCAATTCAATTTTCATCGGTGTCAGGTTCAGCGCGCCATCGGTACGAAATTCTTCGGCTCGTCCTTTCCAGCGGACCTCGGTTGGTTTGCGAGTGCGGATATCCATCGTCAGCCAACTGGTCGTAGATTGGCCGATCTTTTGACCAATTCCCGAATCAGAGGCGCTGGCATCGAAAGAACCGCGGCCGGGAGGTGGGGCAGTGCCCCCTTTTTGGGGGAGGTAGATTTCGAGGTCGCGGGTGGCGAAGAAGCCGTGGATGGGACGAACCCAAGTCCGGATCGTGATGGAGTCACCCCAGGTGGGCCAGGCTTCCATCTCCAGTCTTTGGCGAGTGAGCACCCAAGCGGTTCCGTCCTTGAGCATTTCTTCGTAGCCGTGGCCAAGTTCGGTGGCGTGCAGCCAGGCAGTATCTTGCAGCAGGTTGAGGAGGCCAAAGAGCCCTAAACGCTTCTGCGTATTCACAAGAAAGCTGCTGATCGGATACGTGTGAGTATAAATAGCCAGTGAATTCATATATTTATTAAACTCTCATAAAAAATGATTGCGCTCATTTATGACTTAAACCATAATCGACTTAGGTCATTTTTCGTTCTCCGGGCTCACCAATCCGACGACGACTCCATTCTCACATGAGCCCCGGACGACTGTTGCACTGCGAGGACTCCGTGTCGAAACCCTTAGGTCTCCGAGAACGTAACAAAGCCGATAAACTGTTTCGTATCAAGTCCGCAGCGAAGCAGCTTTTCGAAAAGCAAGGCTACGATGAGACCACGACCAAGCAGATCGCGGATTTGGCTGGCGTTGCGGCGGGTACGGTTTTTCTTTACGCGAAGACAAAAGACGAGATCCTTTATCTCATTTACGAAGACGAAATGACACGCGTTCGTGATGCGGCGTTTGACTCCATTCGTCCCGATGCCAAGCTTGTTGATGCCGTGTTTACGATGTTTGGTGCGTTTTTTCGTTACTATGGAGAAAGCCCCGCATTGGCGCGCGCGTTCATCCATCGCTTCATCTTTATCGACCCGATGATGTCGGAGCGGTATATGACTTTTCAGCACGACACTTTTGAGAAGCTGGCCTTGCTCGTCGTGCGTTCTCAGGACCGTGGCGAAACGCGCGCGGACTTGGATCCGCTCCTTGTGATCTCGAGTTTCTGGGCCGTGTATGGCTCGTGCCTGGTATTTTTCCTGCAAACGAACTCGCGTGATGTGGAAGCGGGGCTCAGGCACTTGCGCTCGAATTTGGAACTCATCGTCTCTGGCTTAGAACCTCGCCCGGTCACCGGGCTTGCTCGTGACGAGAGAGCTTGAGTTGATCCTTTTCATCGCCCAGTCGAGAACCTCGGCCACACGCGGGACGAGGAGTCGGCGCGCTTCGTGCGGCGTCACCCACCGGAACTCATGATGTTCAATTGCGCGTGAAATCGGATTCGGGCGTATCACAACGTCCCCATCAGGCAGCTCCGCGACATAATACCGTGCAACTTTGCCGCGAGCGTAAGGACGAGTTTCAAAAAAATCCTGGCCCCACTCAAATCGCGCGCCTTGGAGCGCTGTTTCTTCTTCAAGTTCACGAAGGGCGGCTTGTAGCGGGACTTCCCCGTTATGAGCCATGCCTTTGGGAAAGTCCCAGTAATTGTAGGCGCGCAAAAGCAGAACGTGTAGCCCTTCTGGGCCGCGGCGAATGGGCACGATTCCGCAGGATAAAACGCGTGTCTTCGTCGTGTGGTTTACGCTAGTGCCCATCATCAGAATCAGTTTGCGCCAACCCTGATAGGGTCGCAAGCGACATTCGCTATGCTCATCAACGTTCTGGTCATCACGCGATGAGTGGCGTAGTCTCCCGTCGATGAAGACACGTATTCGATTGGTCTCAATCGATGGTCGCGATTCAGGTCTCATCGGGCGACAAGAGACGCTTTCTCCACAAGTGCGTGTGCGTCGAGCCCTCAAGATTTTGCTCGCGCATTGGGCGGTCGCCGCCGCCACGGTACTGCTTCCGGCTTTACACTTCGTGCTGCCGCCCGCGTTTTTGCTATCCGGGTTATTTTTCGGATTGAAAATATGGAGAGTCACTCACGTGTATCTTGATTCGCGCGGGCCTTGCCCTGTTTGTGGGCAAGAGCTGGCGATTCCCATGCTCGTGAAAAAAATCGGTCACAAAGAAATCTGCCCGCATTGTCGGCATGCGTTTCGTTTGCAGTAAAAAGCAAGTGTCTCAAATCCGCCGAGACGGAGTCTCGGCGTCAGCCGGCTCGCGCGGACGCCTGCTCTTGAATGGCCAAAGCTTTGGCGATGGCGCGCACGAATTGCGAGGGCGAGAAGGGCTTTTGCAAGAAATGGGGCGCTTGAGCGGCGCCAGAGGGGAAGACCTCCTCCTTGGACATTCCGGAGATCATCAAAAACGGAGTTTTCGATTTTTTCCAGATGTCGATTCCGCTGCCGTCTTCACCCAAGTTGTAATCACTCACGATCAGCGAGTAGCGCCGTTTGCGTAGCGCCTGAATCGCGTCGGGGTAGGACTTCGCGAACTCCACTTCGACTCCGTCCATCCATAAGAGGAGGCTTTGTTTGAGGACTGTCGCGACGTCCGCGTCGTCTTCCACGATAAGAATTGGAGCAATTTGATGAGTGTTCATTTTTCCAACCGCCATGCCTTCTTCTCGGAAACTTCATGTGCGGGATCAAGAATTGTGTCGATATCTTCGCACAGTCTCGTTCTGAGATCGGCGGAGCGTGTCTCATTGTCGACCATGGATTGTCTGATCCTGAGAGTGTGTTTCACCAGGTTTTTGCTCCTCGGTGGAACATTTACTTCGAGAACTTCTCAACGAGGCGAGAGTGGTGGGCATCGAGCGCCTGGCTGAAGTGCTGAGTGAAAAGCGCACGGCCGATAGTTTCAGCGATCACGTTGGAACGAAAGCGAATCTCGAAGCGCCGACGCATGCGGGTGCCGGTTTCGGTCGGTTCAAAGTCGAAGCAATCTTGAATTTCGGCGATAAACAGTGCCAGCGGCAGGCCCACCTTTTTGAGTTGCAGGCGGATCCGTTGCGTCGGAATCAGTTCTGCGACGAAATGCTCATGCTCAGAACCATCCGTCGTCTTGAACTTCACGTACTCGCCCTGAACAACGCGCCCGCTCGCGCTGACGATACCGGGAACCTTACCCGTGCTTGGCCAGAGAGCCCAGCTCGCCGGGTCGGCGATGAACTGATAAACCTCATCGACTTGCCCATTCAGTTCCAAGTTTTTTTCCAGCACGGCGCTCATCACTTTCTCCTGAATCTCTTTTCCTGATCGTGGACAATGAGAGTTGTGGCAATCAGGTAACAGCCCCTTTGCCCGTTTTTTCTCCATCCTGGTCTAGGAGTGGCAGTGGGCCAATTTTGCTCTTTGTCCGAGCTTACACCGTTGTTCTGTCCAGACCCAACCTTGTCGTGCATTTAGATTGTCAAGTTCTTGTGAATCCACAGGTTTTGCAAGTCACGCACCGCTCGGAAGATCCGTCTGGAGTCGACCTGCGTAGTCCAAACCATGACCAAACGGCAAAGGAGTTATCAATTGGGTTCAGGTGTGGGATAACACAATTCGTCTGATGGGTCGCAGTGTTTTACGTTCGCTTCAGTAGAGCTTATACTCTAATTAAAGCGGGCTTGTATAAGGCGTGGTTCGGGATGGCTCGAGAAATGATCGAGCCGGTGAGGGAGATGGCGGAGATGGGACTCTTAGGGGCGGCTGCGGCCGTGTTTTTTCTTTCAGTTGGTGTCTATGTCCTGCTTATGATTTTCTTGCCCGAATGGGTTGGAATTACAGGCAAAGTGGCCCTTGAGAATGAACGGAGCCATCGTGGTACGGCATCCGAGGCCGATTCTGTGAATGCTGCTTCAGCAAGCTCGAATGAGGCGGTGCCACCTGCGGACAAGCCAGGCACCTCCGCTGACTAAACCACGGAGAGAGCCACGGAGAGAGCCACGGAGAGAGCCACGGATCGAGTGACGTCGTTGGATCCGCAACGAATCTAAACGAAACGCCCCTCAAAAGTGGCCTAGACTCGGAAACTTGACCGGTCTTGGTATTTCGACAACCCTGAACAAAAGGGGGATCCAATGACTGGTCAGCTAAAGAAGGCTTTCCGTCCGGTTTCGTATTCCAACTTCGGTGCTGTTGCGCTCTTGTTTCTCCGCGTCATCGTTGGGTTGGCGTTCATGCTTCACGGCTGGGGAAAAATTCAAGCCCCGTTCAGTTGGATGGGTCCCGATTCTCCCATTCCTGGTTTCCTCTTAGCTTTGGCTGCGTTGTCGGAGTTTGGTGGAGGGCTTGCGTGGATCCTTGGGCTTTTGACGCCACTGGCATCGCTCGGGATCGCGATCACGATGGCGGTTGCGGCCTCCTTTCACATGATCGTACAGGGGGATCCGTTCGTCAGCCAAACAGGAGGTCCGTCGGGAGAGTTGGCGGTGGTATTCTTGGCGATCGCGATTCTCTTGATGGCGTTCGGACCGGGAAGACTCTCCTTAGATCAACTGATCTTCAGAGATCGCGGCTCGCGCTGAAGCCGAAGATCGCCTGTCTGTCTTTGTTCGAATTCAGTTTTGTTCAGAGCAGTGAGGCGGACCGCTCGTCGAATCACTAGTCGAGTCGCTCTAAGATGCGCAAAGCCTCGGCCTCATCGAGCAAAATGAAGCGATTCAGCGACTCCTCGAAAGCGTAGACATCTGCGGTGCTCAATTCGAACCACCAGCCATGGATCTGCAGGCGGCCGTCGGAGAGTCGCTCTTGAACGCCAGGATATGAGCGCAGGTGCTCCATCTGCTGAAGGACATTCATTTGCGATAGAAGATTGACGCGGCTGAGGTGACCCGCGTCAGCTGGCATTCGCTGTAATGACGGTTCGCCGTGACGCAACCACGATCTCAGGTTGGGAGCTTGGATTTTTTCGCGATCTTCAAGAATCGCGTGCATGGCGCCGCACTCCGAGTGTCCACAGACGATGATGTTGGAAATATTCAAAGTCATCGTTGCAAACTCAATGGCCGCCGCCTCGGATTCGTCCGCGGTGGAGTGACCATTCTCACCGCAACACGGTATGAGGTTGCCGACATTTCGGATAACGAACAGGTCGCCAGGATCAGTCGAGGCAAAGAGATTCGGCACCACGCGGCTATCCGAGCAGGCGATGAAAAGCGAGTCGGGCGACTGGCCGAGCGCGAGCTGGGCGAATTTTTCCCGATAACCCGGAAGCACCTTCTGGCGGAACTCGACGATGCCGTTGACCAATTTCTTCATCTACTGCCTTTAGTCTGTGTCTCTGATGCGCATTTGGAGACGCATCTGAGCGCGCCCCGAATGGCTCGCGCTTATTTAAGGGATCACAGGCTTTGTCTACAAGTGTTATGGGGGAAGATTGGCATCAGTCCTAGCGTTCGTTTGCGGTTGCGTCAATTGTTCCGCTACGCAGAGGGGAGGGATGCTGAAAAATGGGAAGAAAATGGGATGCCTGAATCACCGCGGCACGGGCGATCGGTGAATCGTTCGTGTCGCGGTGTTGCTCCGTGTACATCCGCGGGCTTTACATTTTTCCTTTTTTGGCCCCTTCGTGCATCCCCTTTCCGTGCATCCCCTTCTTGTCATAGTCGTAGAAGGACATATATGTCTTCGCATCGAATTTCCAGCCGGCTTCGGTTTTGACAAATGGGATGAGGCGTTTGCCGCCCTCCGCTTCCGCCTCAACGAAAGCCCGATCTTCGCTTACGGTTTCGGCCAAGCAATTGAGATTCTGAATTTGGCCTAAGTTCTCCTGGTGCATCTTACGGAAGTTGGCATCCGCTTTTGAGCCCTTGCCGGGGCCACGCATCTCCATGGAATGCTTTTGTACGCTTTCGAAGTCGTTCTTCGAGGCCGAGTCCGCCAGTTGTTTGCAAACGGCGAGTGGCGTGGCGTCCGCGGCGGCACTCGTGGCATCGGACCGTGTCGACTTGTGCGTGCTCGTATGCTCAGCCGAGCTGACGATGGGAGCGAGTAGGAGCAAGAGAACTGGAATGGATTTCATATAACCTCCGTTGAGAGAAATTTGTGAGAAGCAGAAAATCAAAAGCTGACCCGGTCAGACATGGCTGACAATTTATGTATGAGCGTGCGGTAAAAACAATCTTTGTCTAGAACGTGTACCGAATTTGACACATGCCTCTGGAGTCTCCGTGTCCGTGGTATGCCGTGACTGAAAAAGAAGCCGCGAGAAAGGAGGCCTCGCGGTTCAGGCCGGCAAGTTGTGGAGATTTGTACATTGGAATTCGCGATGTCCGAGTGAGACTATGGCGATCAGTCATGGCGCAATTGCAGCGCAGGACTTGAGTTCAAGAGGGCATGTGTGGATAAGCCGCAACATTCAGATCCCTTGCAAGAGAAACGTCGACAGACGGACGTGAACCTCTCGACCGAAAGAGAAAAGACAGACGAAGCGCTCAAAGGCATATCGGAGTCCATCGAGACCAGTTTCGATGAGACGATCGCCGAGGCTCGCGCCCGTGACGATTGTGCAACGAAACGGGAGCGAAAAATCGCGGATCGGGAGATTGCGCATCAAAGGAGCGAGACCCCCTCAACTTCCGTCGGCACGGAAACTCGAAAGGACGTCGCAACGAAAGGCAGCGAGAACATCAACGAGAACGTCGACGAGAACATCAGCGAGCGAGTGAAGCTCGAGCGTCAGCGTTCGGATGCGGCGATTGAGCGGGAGCGATCGCGTGTGCACGTGGCATTGGAGCGGGAGCGAGATGCGAAAACCGCGGCTATGAATACCATGCTCGAAGCAGAGCGGGGCCAAACGGACGAGAGTTTGGATGCTGAGCGTGTTCGCACGGATCAAGACATGTCACGCTCCCACTCGCTCTTGATGCATGAAGCTCTCGAACACGGCAAAACAAAAACCTTATTGATGACTCGCGACGAGTTTCTCGCGATCGTCAGCCACGACTTGCGAAATCCTCTCAGTGCCATTGCCTCTTCGGTCGAAATGCTTCTCGAAGAAGCCACCAAAAAAGGGTGGGATTCGGAAGGACGGCGATGGTTGGAGTTGATTCATCGTAATGCCAATGCCGCGATTCGTCTCATTCAGGACTTGATCGACGTTGAGAGAATGGCCGAAGGCAAGCTGGAGTTCCGTTTCAGTCGGCATTTGGTGCGAGATATTTTGCTCGAAGCAGTTGAAAGTTTTCGTTCTGTCGCGCAAGCCAATGGCGTGCGTTTACAAGCGGATCACGAACTTCTCTCAGGATACGTCGTTTGCGATCGGGGGCGGATCACGCAAGTGCTTTCGAATTTGTTGGGCAACGCCATCAAATTCACGCCACGCGGTGGAA
>JAMPXM010000082.1 GCA_023701225.1 Pseudobdellovibrionaceae bacterium
ACGACCCTGTCTCTCCTGAACATCGGCCAAGGTTTCATCATCGGCGGAGGTCTTGTCGGCGTGATGTGGCTCGCGGCCGAAGGCGTAGTTTCAAAACAGCTCTCGCTCGGCGACTTCGTTTTGGTGAACACATACTTAATTCAACTTTTCTTACCGCTCAACTTTTTAGGGTTTGTCTATCGTGAGGTGAAGCAGGGTCTCGTCGACATGGACAAAATGTTCGAACTCATGATGACTCATCCCGCCATTCAAGATTCGCCCGGAGCCAGCACGCTGACCGTGCGCGGAGGCGAAATCGAGTTTGAGCAGGTTCACTTCGCGTATCATCCCGATCGCCCCATCCTCCAAGGCATCAGCTTTCGGGTGCCCGCAGGGAAAAACGTCGCCATCGTCGGCCCCAGCGGTGCGGGCAAGTCGACCATTTCACGCCTCTTGTTCCGGTTTTACGATGTCACCGGTGGCGCCATTCGCATTGACAGCCAAGACATCCGTCACATCACGCAAGACTCCCTGCGGGCCGCGCTCGGAATAGTTCCGCAAGATACGGTCCTCTTCAACGACACCATCGGGTACAACATTCGCTACGGACGCCCGAGCGCGACCGAGGATGAGGTGATCTCCGCCGCGCGCTTGGCGCGGATCGAGGATTTCATTCTCTCGTTGCCGGATCAATTCAATGCTCGGGTCGGAGAACGCGGCTTGAAGCTCTCGGGTGGCGAGAAGCAACGGATCGCCATCGCCCGTACAATCCTCAAGCGACCGGCCGTCTTATTGTTCGACGAAGCGACCTCTGCGCTCGACTCTCGCACCGAAAAGGAAATTCAAAAGTCTCTGCGTGAAGTTTCTCTCAACCGCACGACACTAGTCATCGCCCACCGTCTGTCGACGATCATCGATGCTGACGAAATCCTGGTTCTCAAAAACGGCGTCATCGTTGAACGCGGCCGCCATCAAGAGCTCCTCGCCGCTCAAGGCGAGTACGCGCAAATGTGGCGCCGCCAGCAAGAGGCGGCCGAAGCGGAAAGCAAGCTGCAAGAGGCCTTGTCAGAAGGCTGACCGTGCTTTTCAATTTTTTGAGGATTCTCTCAAACGACGGTGCGACTCGACGATGAGCCGTTGCTCCAAATCATCGATGCATTTGATGAGGCGTCGCTGCTCCAATCCCAACTTCGCACGCAGGGGATAGTAGGCGACCGCGACAACGAACGCCACCAAAGCGAGAAACACACCGTAGAATGCGAGCGAGAGAACCGTGTCCGTCCAAGACACGCTCGGAGAAAAGACGCCGTAAAATACACGCCCCACACCTTCTCCGAATACAAAATCTGATGCCGCGCGATCTCGCGCAACACGCTCGCTCAGACGGCGAATGAGATCCATCGCACCCAGACTGCCTTGGTCAAAAATCAGCCAGCCGAGAATCAGAGTCGATGCCGTCGCCGAAAAACTAGCGAGAGTGGCGCGAGCCAGTGAATATTTTTTTAATTCCTTGCGGACGACGTTCGAATACTCGAATCCCTGATCCGAAACGAAGAGTTCGTTCGCCAATCGCGTTTCCATCGCGCCGTGTATCGAAGTTCGAAAACCAACCGGCATGTGTTCGAGAATGTGAAGTGGCTGATCCCAACCGGCTTTGTCCAGCGACTCCCCGAACTTTTTCAAACCAAAGTAGACGACGGACCACAAAGCATTCAGTGGCAATTTCCAGATGTCCGCGCGCCAATTCGTCCGCTGAATATCCCATAGCGCCGCGAGCGTGCAGTTCTGTGCCACGAACGGTGCCACCCGGTCGCGACAACCTCCACAATAATCTTCAATGGAATTTGCACCCCGCTGCCCCGAAGGCATCGCGGAAGACCTTCGACGAGATCCCGCCATAGCGACTGTATCGACTCAACCGGCTCTACAATTGAACCCGCGGGCGCCGAACTGGACCTCGGTCTCGATCCAGCATTATTCTAGGTTATCTGACAATCAGAACACAGATCCCGACGCGGAACGCGGTTTCCAGATCTGATGAAAGAAGTCTCGTGGCAAGATCGGAATCAATTCTGCCGCGCCTGCTGGACCCACTTCGATAGACTCGAAGGTCACGCCCAAAGGCAGAGCATGCGGTTGATGACCAAACCGAAACAGCCGCGCGGACCTCAGAAAGTTGGAATAAACGCATGCCCGATCTTTAAATGGCACCGGCTTTTTTCCAAGAATCCGCTTGCGAAGTGTATCGAAGCTCAGCGTCAGCCCGCTTCCTTCATATACGGAAACAAGTTTCGTGCCCTTGCAGAGATTGATATCGACCGACTCGGGCCATCTCTTGGATGTCGTTAAAAGCAATATGCACATTTGCGCCAAGCGACGGTTCGCTGGATCGCTCGGATCGCTCTCGGCGGCGCTCTGTGCGCTGGCTTTCACCTTCGCCAAGACCGCCCCGATGGTCGTGGCAAACGTCTCGGTCGTGATTCTCAAATTTTCTCGCGAAATGTACTGCGCGTTCCGCAAGTCGCTCACGATCGCGTCAGCATCTTGCTGAACACTGATGCCTGACCGATCCAACTGTTCCACCAAACTCAAGCCGGCCCCAAGCAGATCCGCGGCCACTTCCTCCGGAAGCCCGCCTTTTCGGATTCGTGCCTCCAACTCCCAGCTGACCATCTGGGAAATCCGTTGATTGACGAACTGCAGGCCGTCCAATAGCTTGAAGCGCTCAAAAATTTTCTGAATCACGTCCGCGGCCATCGCGCTGCTTTCGATTTCCGTGGCGACCTCGGAGAAGGCGCGAGTCGAATCATCCACGACGGCGATCGCGCGATCCCGACCCGGCATGCTCGCCGGAGGAATCGCACGAAGAGTATCGGCGTAATCTTTTGAGAACATCTCCAGCTCACGCAGCACCTGTAAAACAGACCACTGACCCAACGGCGCCTGGGTCGCTTCCGCCACCAAGCTATCCGGATCTTGATTGATACGATTGTGCAGTTCCTTGCTCACGAGTTTTTCGACATCTTCGAGAAGCGCGAAAACGCGTTTTCGAAAACCGACGAATCCATCGACCGGGTCGATTCCATATTGGTCGATCAGTTCATCCGACGATTGAAAAGAACCACCGGTGGACGACGGAACACATCCGGTATTCGGACCGCTCAACTGGCACACGGCCTTGGACTTGCCGACAAAGCCCACGATAGGATTGCTGTCCGGACTCGGCGCCGGGAAAGACGAATGGTCGCCATACATGTGGCTTATGATTCGCTTGAATCCGCTTTTCAACCGAAGATCGATTTCGATGGGATTGATCACGCCCTCAAGCAAGCGCTCAGTCTCATTGAGTTCACCGACGACCAAATTTGTGATCTCTCGTAATTTCGACTGACGCGTCCAGACCGCGTTCAATCGATCCGCGGCGTAACGATCCGAAGGATCCACCCCAGAAGACGCCTTCAGGAGCCAGCGGTTGAGTGTCGGCACGCGCCGGCCCAAAAGATCCATGCCCTTCCAGACTCCGGAGACCGATGATCTCTGTCCGTAACTGCGCAATGCGAACTGCAGAAATTCATAGGAATCCTCGGCATTGCAATACAGATCCGAAATCGATTCCAAACTACAGGTCAACGCCGTTTGCATACGCGGACTTTCGAGATCCAATTCCGCTTGCTCCAAGGGAAGCTTGCGAACGTAGTTGACCGTCGTCGACATCAGATTGCCCAGCGCGCTCATGCCTTCACCCATCACGGGAGTCGCGAAGTTACCGCCGATGGTGAGAAGCGACGACGCGATACCGAGGGGCATGTGCGGCGCGGACTTCAAGCACGCCGTCAAATTTCCTTGCGAGACCAGACTGAGGACATATTGATTGAGATCGGCAAGGCCGTTGAACAGTTCATGACGTTCACGGTCTCGTGAACTCACGGACGCGTCGGCGCGTGTGCGAACAATCTGCAACTCAACCGTGTAGAGCTCTTCGCGAAGCTGTGAAACCAACGCCGCGTCGGTTTGTTCATTTGTCCGTCCCAATGCGAGCATCAACTCCAGCTTCCGTTCTTCCGCGAGCCGGTAGGAGTTGATCGCGGGATCTCGGGACATCATCTGCAAGCGCCGCTGAATCTCCTGTGTCGCTTGCAAAGCACTCGTCAATCCCGCGCAATCTTTACTTTGACGTTCTTTGATCGTCTGCAAGGTCGCAAGAAGCGATTGTGTTTGCTGAAGGGCGGATGTTGTCCAGTTGCCAATCGAAGACCGACAGCTCGAGGCAAAATGACTGACCATCGCATCCGATCCGCTCGACAGGTCCCCGGTCTCGCAACCCGACGTCAAAACCAAGCCCAATGACAGCACGACGGCTGCCGCTCTTATCCCCATCATTCCCTCTCCCCGATGAATAAGGGCTGATTAGATCAACTCCTGATTTCGGACACAAGGGAACTCGGTGAGCTAAACACTGCGACCAAAAAAAATGGCGGGGCGTCATTCGCGTAAAACGACCGCCTGGAGCCGGTGAGAGGGGAAGCGCCAGGCAGCCGCAAGAGATTCTATTTTGTGTCGGGGCTCGACGAGCTCGTAGCCGCTCAATCGCAGCGTGGGAAACGGAATGAGCGGGCTCGCCCGGGCCAATTGTCCGTATCGCCTTGGGACGTGATCACGTTGACCTGAATCACGTCGGGAAGCTCTTCCATGGTCGCACTTGCGCGTACGCATTCCTGATAATCCGCATCGCCGTGACGAATGGTGCGAAATTCTGCGCAACCCCGACGTTGAAACACACGGGGGTATGCGACATGCGACACGACATGGGCGACACAGACATAGTCCGTATAGGAATAGTCGCCCGCATGTACCGTCCGCTCTTCAAGCTTCGTACAACGTGAAATCGGATTGATGGTGCGGACTTCCGAATCGGTCAGGCACGCATTTTCGATCGCGATTCCGCGCAGAGCCGGAAGGTAATTGTGTTCCATATTGCGGCTTCCAGCGACCGCAGGCAGAGAGAGCATCGTGATCACGGCGAAAAGAAGAGTTTTCATGAAGCTGACTCCTTTGTCAGTTGGTATATCAAACTCACGCTTTGTGCGAGAGAGGGACTAGAGCTACCAACCGACGTGTCATGCGGCAAAATTTTGTTTGTTCACAACTGTGGCGCACGTTCTCAAAGTGGCAAGTCGCCGTGCCGAACAGTGTCGCCAAAGTCATGCGCATGTATATGCCTCGAATTCACTAATATGAGTTTTTTAGCCTAGAGGCTAAAAAACTCATGAATTTTTTTGCCTAGAGGCTAAAAAACTCATATTCTGATAACTATGCAAAGAGAGCTGGCACTTCAGATACAGAAAGACTTGAAAAAGAAAATGGTGTTCCTGGGGGGACCCAGACAGGTGGGAAAAACAACCCTGGCTCAGTCTTTAGGGCCTCCCGAAGCCTATCTCAATTGGGATTATCCTGAGGACCGAAAGCAACTTCTGAAGCTGGAGTTGCCGTCGACTCATCTATGGATTTTAGATGAGATTCACAAATACAAACCCTGGCGGAATTTGGTGAAAGGTTTGTATGACAAGCATAAAAGCCAGCACAAAATTTTGATCACGGGAAGTGCGAGACTTGATTTGCTCCGGCGCGGAGGCGACTCCCTCCAGGGGAGATATCATTATCTCCGCCTCTATCCCATCACCCTGGAAGAGCTGAAGTCCGACAAACAGTCCGACTTGATGGAACTCTTCCATAAAAGTGGCTTTCCGGAACCGTTTTTGGGCGAGAGTCATATCGAGGCGCAACGATGGTCCAACGAATACCGCCATCGAATTCTTAAAGACGACATCAGCTCAATTGAAACAATTTCGAATCTCGGAGATGCCGAACACCTTTTGCTGAATTTGCCGGAAAAAGTCGGTTCTCCATTGTCTGTCAATTCGCTACGTGAAGACATCAACGTCAGCCATAAAGCCATTTCGCGGTGGCTTGACATCTTCGAGCGCTTCTACGCGATCTTCCGAATCCCACCTTTGGCTTCATCTAAACTCAGAGCGCTAAAAAAAGAACGTAAGCATTATCATTATGATTGGACACTGATCGAAGACCCCGCCCTCAGATTCGAAAACCTCGTGGCCGTGCATCTCCTCAGTCAGGTACATCACCGGCAAGACACACAAGGAGAAGACTTGGACCTGCGCTACTTCAGAGATACGGACAAACGAGAGGTGGATTTCGTCCTTGTCAAAAAAAACCGCCCGATTTCCTTGATTGAGTGCAAGCTGGGAGATCAACCCGTCAGTGATTCACTCAAGTACCTAACTAAGAAATTTCCTGATATCCCCAGTTTTCAGATTCATCTTCAAGGAAACAAGGAGTACCTGAGTGCTGAAGGAATTCACGTTCTTCCCGCTCGCAAATTCCTTTCGCGGAAATTCACGGCGCAATGGTTTTGACCGTACTTCTATCGTAAAAAGAACCAAACCATATTTATATTTGCTTTCATGTTTGGCGCGGACGCATGGACAGCTCATCGCTTCTGGAGCGAAAAATTAAAATTGCGGTACCGATCACAATCGCGACGTCGGCGATATTGAAAATCCCCGTGCGCACAGGACCTAGACTGATGTTCATAAAATCAATGACGTAGCCAATCGTCGCCCGGTCGATCAAATTACCGACGCCACCGCCAATTAAGAGCGAAAGGCCACAGCAGGTCCACCAACCGATCGGACCGCGCAACAGATAAATCGCAGCCGGCACCAACAAGAGCGCAGCACCGATCGTAAAAATCCAAAAGCGCGCGTCGGGATGAAACCCAGCCCCAAAACTCAGAAATGCGCCGGTGTTTTCCGCGTACTGCAACGTGAACAAGCCGCCGAGATACTCCAACGGTGCGGCATCGATGAGGCGATCTTGAGCGATGTTCTTGGTGACCTGGTCACACCCCACCGTGGCAATCATCAGTAAAGCGCCCAATGTTAAACGCACGAAACGTTTCTGCACCGACAACTCCTCAACGGCCTGACAGTTTCTGCATAAGCCAGAACACGAACGAAAGAACGAGACTCAAAACAATGCTCGTCGCGAGGGGAAAATAAAACCTGAAATTCTCCCTTTCGACAACGATGTCGCCCGGCAGACGGCCCAACGAAAGTGACCGGCCGCCGAAGTGCCAAAGCAAACCGGCCAAGATCAGAACGATCCCGGCTCCAATCATCACTTTAGGCAATGTGTCCACATCGTCTCCAGAATCGTCTCCAGATTTACTTCAACGGCGATTGGAGCCTATCGCGACTTGGTGCTAGAGTCACGCCTATGAGCAAATCTGTCATCACCGTAGATTCATTCGCTTCAGAAGCAAAACGTTTGCGCCGCCATTTCGAAGATCGTTTCACGGACCCTCGCGGAACCGATGGTGGCCGCTTCGTATGGGACTACTGGCATGTCCCTGGCCAGTACACCGCTCTTCGCACTCCGGCTTACTTGTATTTTCCAAAAAGCGATTACGACTCGTTTCATCAGCGTTTGGTCTGGTGGGGCCGGCGCAATCTCGGTTGCCATGACGTTTCCCCTCCATGGCTGAGCTGCTACGTTCACGGCTGCAAACAGGAGCTGCACGGCGATCTCCCGCACGGCCCTTGGGCATTCGTATACTCGCTCACACCGTGGTCCGGCCGGCGCTTTGAAGGCGGAGAAACGGTACTCTTGCGCGATGAGATTCTAAGCTATTGGGGTTCCGGCGCCGGCCAACACGACCTTGAACGCGAACACATTCTTCGCGAGGTGCCGGCGAAGTTCAATCGGCTTACGGTCTTTGACCCTCGCATCCCGCACGGCGTACGCGAAGTACGCGGCGTTCATGATCCCCGAGAAGGACGCTTGGTGATCCACGGCTGGTTCGTGCAACCGCGCCCCTTTATTGAAGGCCCACTTTCGACAAAGGACTTGGCGCACGCGATCGACGACTTGAGCGCGGAACTCGGCCAACTTTTGGCTCAAGGAATCGATATCCAAGGCGTACTCAGCGCTCGTTTTCGAGTCGGCACCAACGGACAAGTTTCGGGGTTTCGGGTACTGACAAACGCCATTCGTCACCCGCTTCGGCAAGCACAGGAAGAACGAGCCGTTCTGAATCTAGTCCGTCGCTTCTTCGCGCAAAGCGCGTTTCGCAAACAACGTGCTCCGTCCGACGTGACCCTACCGTTGATCTTCGAAAGATAAGACGTTCGGTGGTGTCTCGCTCCAAGACAAACGTCCGGTGGCACACGGTCCTGCGGGTTTCCGCTGGACCGATGTCAAAGGCTTGAACGCTTTCGAGAACCTTGCAGCCGTTGGCGATTCTGCGAAAATGGGGCATGCGTACGCTCATCGTGGTCTGCTTCGTTGTCATGACACTTCTTTTGTATCCCACACTTGGACAGGCGCAGTTGCGTTCACGAAACGAGGCGTCCTTGGGAATGACCGATAACGCGAACCTGGAGCAAACCGAAGAAGACAGTGACTTCTTCCTGAGCTTATCGAGTTCAAACACATACAAGGAACAAAAGCACTTATTCGGGCTTCGTCTCGGTTACGTGGATTACATGAACGAGAACATAAACGACGCTTTCTCGTGGCGTCTTTCCGACCGTTGGCAGAACTCAACTCATTCGTGGGCTTTCACCGGGGCGCTGTTAGGCCAAAAGTTCACGTCCTCCGAACCTGGTATCACCGAATCCGCATTCGACTTCATCGGATGGGACTTCAACGCCGAACGCGAACATGACTTAAACCCACGATCCAAACTCAATTTCGGTCCCGGCTTGAGTGGCCGCTACTACACCGGTGCTCTGACTCGGTCCGATCATACTCTCTACGGATTCATCGGTATCGAACACGAAGCCACAAGCCGATTGCTATTCGGTGGACGCGCGGAACTCGGCTTCCTTGGATCGAGCGAATCCGAATTCAGTCGCCGCTATCTTGACCTGAGCGCCAACGCGAGCGTGGACCTGAACAGTGGTTGGATCTGGTACAACGAGGTTGGCCTCCGACAGAGTTACTTCACGGATCGGACCGCCTCCAACGACACGATCGTCGGACGCTTAAGAGGAAGCCGATCGGCAATCGGGCAGCGCACAGATATGGAGCGTTACAGCTATGTTTATCTTTATACGGATGCGACCCGAAAACTCGCCGAGGACATCGACGGCGGCGTCAGCTTCCGGCACTCGTCGCAGACATCCAGAAGTGGATTCCAAGATTATTCGGCCAACGAATTGCTCGCCCACGCGAGCCTGACTTTTTAAATCACGAATTTGGAGGGACCTCATGAAACACAACTTACGTTTGTACGCTTTGCAATTGATGATCGCGCTCGGCCTAATATTGAACGGCACGGCCGCGCTCGCCGAAGGAGACGAACTCGACAAAGAAGAAACCGAGCTGGCCGAAACCACGAAAGGTGAAACCTTCAATACCCAATTGAAAGAGAAGTACCAACTCACCGACGACCAGGTCAAAAAAATGACCGACGCTGGCATGAACCGCCCGCACATGGTCATGACGTCTCAACTCGCTCAATCCTCCGGCAAAACCATCGACGACGTCATGAAAATGCGTCTCGAACAAAAAATGGGATGGGGAAAAATCGCCAAAGAACTCGGTCTGCATCCGAGCGAAATCGGCAAGTCGGTTTCTTCCTTCCGCCATGATCTGCACGACGCACGTCACGAGGCACGTGAGGGCCGTCACGCCGATCGCAAAGCGGCTCACGAAGAGCGCAAGGCTGAACGTCGCGAGCAACGCGAACTGCGCAAACAAGAGCGCGCCGACCGCCGCGGCAAAGCCGGAAAGTAATACGCTCATCCGCTTGTTGGGCCTCGCGACGAGGCCCGCAGCTTCACATCAGCGTTGTTCCACCGAGTTCCGGCAGAATGACCCCCGTGATGTAACTTGAGTCCGCATCCGAAGCGAGAAAGACGTAGGCCGGAGCGATTTCTTCCGGCTGAGCGGGACGTTTCATCGGCGTATCTTCGCCGAAGTGTTTCACCTTCTCTGGCGGCGCCCCCTCATCGGAGGGATTCAGCGGCGTCCAAACCGGACCCGGCGCCACGGCGTTCACTCGAATCCCGCGATCAATCAACATCTGCGCCAGCGACATCGTAAACGCGTTGAGCGCACCCTTGGTGGCCGAGTAATCCAAAAGACGTTTGTTGCCCATCAAACCCGTTTCCGAGCTTGTCGCCACAATCGCGGAACCCGGCTTCATGTGATGAACCGCGGCCTTGGCGAGATGAAAGTACGCGTAGATGTTCACGCGGAACGTGTAATCCCACTCGTGGCTGCTGATTTCCTCGATCTTTTCTTTTCGCATCTGATGAGCTGCGTTGCTGACAAGGATATCGAGACCGCCCAAGCTATCTACGGCCTGCTGCACGCATTCATCGCAAAATGTTTCTTCGCTTAAATCACCTTCTATCAAGTAGCAGCGCCGACCGGCGGCTTCGACAAGGTCCCGCGTCGCCTCCGCATCGGAGCGTTCGCTCGGCAAAAACTGAATCGCGACGTCGGCCCCTTCTCGCGCATACAAAACCGCCACCGCCCTCCCTATGCCCGAATCACCGCCGGTGATCAATGCCCTTTTGTCCAAGAGCTTGCCGGATGCCTTGTAAAGCGGGGCTTCGAAGCGAGGCCGTGGGCGTAACTTGGATTCCAATCCCGGCGCGCGCTGCTTCTGTTTCGGATACGGCGGCCGAGGTTGCGGCTTCTGTTCTTGTTCCATGCGAGGCCCCCTTCTTCCTGGCGTTCCACTTCGATCACCAAAGATTCCAGAACAGAAACGCAGGAGCCCAGAGCTCCGTCAATTCGACACCCACCCACTGCAGATCGGCCGAACTGAGACGTTGTGACTATTGAGACATGCGCCACATGCCGGGTAGCACCACGGGCCATTTCGTCCTGGATTGTGCCTTGCCTGCGCCAAAGGCATTCGTCTAAAGTGAGACCCTTCCATTCAGGAGCGCCCATATGTCGCACGTCCAACCCTCGTCCGCGCTCAATCTCTCACACCTCATCGGAGTTTGCGTGTACTGCGGCTCCAATCACGGCGCGCGTCCTGAATATACGCAGACAGCGCAGAGTCTCGGACGACTGATCGCCGAGGCCGGCACCGCACTCGTTTACGGCGGCGGAAATGTCGGTCTCATGGGAGTCGCCGCGGATGCCGTCCTGAATGCCGGCGGCCGCGTGATCGGCGTCATTCCGCAAAGCCTCCTGGACCGAGAGGTCGCTCACTTGAACGTGACGGAACTCAAAGTCGTACAAACCATGCATGAGAGAAAAGCGTTGATGGAAACTTTGTCGGACGCTTTTATCGCCATGCCGGGAGGGTTCGGCACTCTCGATGAGCTTTTCGAAATTCTGACCTGGTCGCAACTCGGGATTCATGACAAGCCGATCGGTCTG
>JAMPXM010000083.1 GCA_023701225.1 Pseudobdellovibrionaceae bacterium
AAAATCGAGATGCTCGAGGCTGTCGACAACCTCGAGGAGATTGTGCGCTTGAGCGATGCCGTCATGGTAGCGCGTGGGGACTTGGCGGTTGAAGTCGGGCAGACGCTTTTGCCGGGCATCCAAAAACAGATCGTGCACATTTGCAATAAGATCGGGCGTCCCGTGATCACCGCCACACAGATGCTCGACAGCATGGTTGAGAACCCTCGTCCGACACGCGCGGAGATCACGGATATTGCCAATGCGGTGCTGGACGGCTCCGATGCGTTGATGCTTTCGGCCGAGACGGCAAGCGGGAAATACCCATTTAAATGCATTCGCACGATGCATGAAATCATCAGTGAAGTGGAGCGGACGGGGACCTACTATTACAATATGACATTGGATGCCGAGTTTTTCAGTGTCGCGGAGGCGATCGGCGCCAGCGCGTGTCTGTCGGCTCTGAAACTCAATGCATCGGCTATTGTGTGTTTGACGACAACGGGTCGGACAGCATCGATCATTTCGGGTTTTCGCCCGAAAGCGCGCATCATCGCCGTTACGCACATTTTACCTACGCTGAATCGATTGGAATTGATTTGGGGGATTCAGACATTGACCATCGATCCTTATCACTCCTCCGACGAGGCGATGGATCAGATCGAGGAAATGCTCTTGAAATACGGTCTGGTGAAGACCGGTGACAAAGTCATCCTGACTCTTGGGGTTCCAGTGTTGGAGCGCGGGAAAACCAACGCTCTTCGCGTTTACACTATCGGTCGCGAGGATATCGCGAAGTCCGAAGAGGCGGAGTTGCCTCTTCGGTGCCGCGAAAATCCGGAGCGCTCGGTCCCCTGATCCGGGCTCATCCTCAGCAGATTTCATTTGTCCATCGGTAGGCCAAGGGCTCGCGCCGAGATTCCTTAGCGGATTAAACGCGCTCCCAGCCATCGTGCCGTCGATCTTCTAGTCAGAATTGTGAGAATCGCCCGGACTTTTGCGCGCTTCTTGTGACATAAGATACACTGGAATTCGGTACCGACAGAAAAGTTCGCGAGGAATGGTTGAAGACGAGACGCGAGAGACCCTTTTTTATCGCCGAGCTTCGTGAAACATAAAAGTAGGTGCCAGCGGGTGGTGGAATCGCCCGGTCTTGCAAGGAGGGACCGTGAAAACCATGAGATGGATCTTTCTGTGCTGCACGCTGGTGATGGCACTGATGCCGATACTGATGACGATACTGACGTCATCAGCACTCGGAGCGCCGGACGTGAGCAAGGGCTGCGAAGGATTGAGCGCTGCGATTCGGAGCGAGCTGCGCGCGCCATACAAGCCGGTCAAAGGCGAGCTTTCAAAACAGTGCGTGAGCACGCAATTCGTCACATCGAAGACAATGCATCTGTTCATCGCAGCGGCGTTTTATCATGACGATCAAGCGAGCCGACAAAGCGCCATGCGTAAACTGAGCAACTACAAGTGCCGAAGCAAAGGTGTGTGTGAGGAGCTTCAAAAGCTCGTCGACGAGCACATGAAAGTGACGGTGCTGGCGAAGCCGGATGAGTGGCGGGCCCTGGAGACAGAGGCGACGGCTTTGCGTGAAGAAGTCCGCGCGAAGACCGTCGAAGAATAAAAAATTCATGAATCGCGCGGTTGAACCTTTTTGAGGGCGTAGATGATCTCCCAAAAGGGGAGAATGCGCTTGAGTTCGTCCAATTCAACAAACGACGAAAGTTTGCCCTCCTCCGACAGCTTGTCGGAGGTGAGTCCCTTCTCGGCGAGGCTGTTGACGAAGTCGACTTCCAGCACCCATCCGAGGTCGCGCATCGAATCATTCTGAATTTGCGTGAGGTTGAGTTTGCAGCGACCCTTGTCGTCCTTGCCTTGCTTCTCGCCATAGAAAAGAAGGCCGCGGATGATCTTGAGTTCCTTTTCTTCGACTGTGACGCGCTTGCCTTCGTCTTTAAACAAATAATCGTTATAAAAATCCACGAAGCTCCAGAAGAAGCCGACGTCTTTGACGACGATCTTCGTTCGACCTTCCCCGAGATCTTCCACCTTCATGTGCCCGAGGGCCATGAGGATTTGATTCATCTTATCCATCTTGTTGGTCGCTTGCTGAAAGATCTGGATCGTGTAGCGACGCAAAGTGCCCGCTGGAACGAGAGTTCCTTCCGGATCTTTTTCGCCATATTTTTGCGCGACCATGGCGACGATCGCCATCAGACGCGTGATCGTATGAGGCGGGAAGACGGTATTCTCTTCCTCCGAGGATTTCTCCAGCTGTTTGATCTTCATGTTCGCGTTACGCAAGTGCGTATTCACCGTGCGTACGATGGCCTTCAGCCATTCGGGGAATTGCTTGAATTGCGCGTTGAGCGCCTTGAATGGCAATTCGATGACAACCGTATCGGCCAATGCGCGCGCGCCAGCGCTACGCGGTTTATTATCGAAAAACGCCATTTCTCCAAGCATGTCTCCCGGGCCTAGCTCGGCCAACGTGATTTCGGAACTGCCTTTGGCTTTGACGATGGCGATGCGGCCCGACTTGATGACGAACATCGCCTCTGACGGGTCGTTCTCACGGAACAGGATGTCGCCCTTTTTCAGGTTTTTCGGTCCGCTCAAATCTGAACCCTTTGCTGCTGCGCCCGGTGAATGGCTCGCTTCAATTATAGGGAATGATTTGAAGTTCCCAAAGTCCTGCGATGACAATCGCGGCCCAGACAAGACGAAGGACTGGGCGCAGTACCACGCATGGAGCCGCGTACGGTGCCACGCCCTCGCCAACATCAGGGGGATTCGGTCTCAGTCGATACGCATGGGCTTGATATCCGGCGCGAGTTCCACCGGCGCTCCCGTCGCCTTGATCACATCTTCCGGCGTCAAATCGGGTGCGTATTCAAGGAGACGGAAGCAGTTTCCAGCGGGATCCAGAACACCGTAATCGGTCACAATGCGCTGAATGCAACCGACGCCGGTGAGAGGCAGAGAGCATCTCTTCAAGAGCTTGTGGCTTCCGTCCTTTGCCACATGTTCCATGGCGACGACGACACGCTTGGCGCCGGCGACGAGATCCATGGCTCCGCCCATCCCTTTGACCATTTTGCCCGGAATCATCCAGTTGGCGATGGAGCCTTCCATATCGACTTGCATGGCGCCGAGTACGGTCAAATCCACGTGTCCGCCGCGGATCATGGCGAAGCTATCGGCGGAAGAAAAGAAGCTCGCGCCCGGTAGCGTCGTAACGGTTTGTTTGCCGGCGTTGATGAGATCCGCATCGATTTCCGCTTCCGACGGGAAGGGTCCCAGACCCAGGAGGCCGTTTTCACTCTGTAACATAACGCCCATTTCAGGCGAGATGAAATTCGCAACTAAAGTTGGAATCCCGATGCCGAGATTGACGACGAAGCCGGGTTTCACTTCTTGGGCGATGCGTTTGGTAATCTGTTCGCGTGTCAACGGCATATTACTTCCTCACCGTGCGCTGCTCGATGCGCTTTTCAAAACGAGGTCCTTGGATGATGCGCTGAACGAAGATGCCAGGCGTATGAATCTGATCAGGATCCAGCTCGCCGATTTCCACAAGCTCTTCGACTTCGGCGACGGTGATTTTGCCAGCCGTCGCGACCATGGGATTGAAGTTGCGCGCGGTTTTACGAAACACCAGGTTTCCGAATTTGTCGCCCTTCCATGCTTTGACGAGCGCAAAGTCACCAGTGATCCCGCGCTCCATGACATAGGTTCGGCCGTCGAACTCGCGAGTGTCCTTGCCTTCAGCGACTTTCGTTCCAACTCCTGTCGGCGTATAGAAAGCCGGGATACCGGCGCCGCCGGCGCGGATTCGTTCTGCGAGTGTCCCTTGCGGACAGAGCTCGACTTCGAGTTCTCCGCTGAGGAATTGCTTTTCAAATGTTGCGTTCTCGCCGACGTAACTAGAGACCATCTTCTTGATTTGCCGTGTTTGCAGCAGCAGACCGAGGCCGAAGTCATCGACTCCGGCGTTATTGGAGACGCACGTTAAATCTCTGACCCCCGAATCGCGAAGGGCGAGGATGAGATTTTCCGGAATCCCGCAGAGGCCGAAGCCGCCGACGACGACGGTCATGTTGTCTTTGATCCCTTGCAGGGCGCTCTTCGCGTCCGGGTAGACTTTGCTGAAGCTCATGTCCGCTCCACGATCACGGCCACGGCTTCACCGCCGCCGATGCACAGGCTCGCCATGCCATAACGCTTGTTGTACTTGTGAAGGGCATGAACCAGCGTTGTCAGGAGACGTGCGCCGGACGCGCCGATCGGATGACCGAGAGCCACCGCGCCACCGTGGACGTTGACCTTTTCATGCGGGATGTTGAGATCTTTCATCGCAACCATCGTGACGGCCGCGAAGGCCTCATTGATTTCGAACAAGTCGATATCCGACATCTTCAGGCCTGCACGTTCGACGGCTTTTTTCATAGCGCCGACCGGAGCCGTCGTGAACCACTTGGGGTCATGGGCGAAGGTGCCATGAGCCACGATGCGCGCCAGAGGCTTGGCGTCCGCCGCTTTCATCGCCGTTTCCGACATCAGGACGACGGCGGCCGCGCCGTCATTGATTTTCGACGCGTTGGCGGCGGTGACCGAACCCGCTTTGTCGAATGCCGGTTTCAGCGTGGGCACTTTGGAGAAGTCGGTTTTCGTCGGCTCTTCATCGGCTTCAATTTTGACTATTCCCTTGCGGCCCGTGACTTCGACGGCGCAGATTTCGTTCTTGAAAAATCCTTCCGTCTGAGCGCGTTGCGCACGCTTATAGGACTCAATCGCGAACGCGTCCTGTTGCTCTCGAGTGAACGTGTTTTCCTTCACGCAAAGTTCGGCGGCCATGCCCATGTGCCAGTTGTTGTAGGGATCCCACAGGCCGTCGTGAATCATGGAGTCGACCAGATTCGTGTGACCCATGCGGAAGCCGCCCCGCGACTGAAGCAAAAGGTGTGGAGCTTGCGTCATATTTTCTTGGCCGCCGGCAACGGCGATTTGCGTGTTGCCCAAAGCGATATTGTCGGCCGCGAGCATGACGGCTTTGAGTCCCGAGCCGCAGACTTTGTTGATGGTCATGCAGGGGACCGTGTTCGGAAGCCCTGCGAAGAGCGCGGCCTGGCGGGCAGGAGCTTGACCGACGCCCGCGGTCAGGACGTTACCCATAATGACTTCGTCGACTTTGTCGCCGCTGATGCCGGAGCGAGTGAGCGCTTCTTTGATCGCGGCCGCGCCCAGACGTGGAGCGGGGACGTCGGCGAACGCACCTTGAAACGATGCGATCGGCGTGCGCACGGCACTGGTAATATAGATATTCTGCATGTGTCGACCCTCCCAGAAAAATCCAAACAAGATTGTGTCAAAAAAGCGGTCCAATCCAACAGGACTTCGTCCACATTGTCAATTCGCCATCCGTTTCAGCGTCAGTGATTCGGTTTGTCGATTCGGTCGAGGTGAGATCGGTCGAGAGGACATCGGTTGTTGTCTTGCGCGCCGCCACCTCCCGCCGGCCGGCTTGACAGCGTGTTCGGGGAATTGTGTGATCGGAAGGCCAACCCAAATATCTATCGGATGAGAGGCTTGCCATGCGCGAACTCCGCTTTGTGAAACCGCGTTTCGTCCCGTTGGTCCCGACGTCGTTCTCGGGATTTGCCTCGGGATCATTCTCGGGCTTATTGATGCGCTTGGCGCTTGTGACCGTGAGCGTTGCGATGGCCGCTAGATCAGAAGCTCGAGAAGTGAAGTTCAAAGATTATCCTCTCGAAGTTCGTGAGGGCGATCGCGTTCATTTGACGGGCGTGAATGGAAGTGTGCGGCTGATCCCGGTTACGAAGGCCCTCTTGCCGGCCGTAGCGCCAGCGGCGGGTGCGGTACCTAATGGTCTGCTGCGCGTGCGGAAAGTGCTTTCGGACAAGGCGCCGGCTCGCGTTCTCGAGGGATTTGATCAGTGGACGTTCACTGTTCGGCGCGACGAGTCTGTGTGGCGTATTGAAGTCAAAGGGCCAGATGCGAAATCTGATTGGGAGGCGCAGCTCAAGGCGGGCTTTCCGGAATTCCAGTTCGAAATTGAATCTCCGAGCGTGCCGGTGGAAGTGTATTTCCGAGAGGGTCGTTTCGAGGCGCAAAATTGGAAAGCGCCATTGGTCGTGCAGGTCAACGAAGGGCAGGCTCGCTTGGCGAAGAATGAAGGGCCGCTTCGGATTCAGCTGCAACGTGGAGAGGTTCGAGTGGACGGCCACAAGGGCCGCATTGAAATTGATGGTTTTAACCCGAAGATACAACTGTCCAACATTGAGGGCGACTTGAATTTGGATAACTTCGCCGGAGAAAGTGCGCTGCAAACGCTCAAAGGCAGTCTCCAGCTGAGAGCGTTTTCCGGCCAGACAGTGGCGGGGAACATCGGTGGAGGTTGTGACTTCGAGCTCGGGCGCGGCTCGTTAAGCCTGCAGGGCCTGGAGGGGGGGCTGCGCGGCCAATTGGATAACGGCAGCGTCTCGGCCAAATTGAGCGGCGAGCCGGAGGTCAATATCGAATCTCAAGAGGGTTCGGTGAGTCTCCGCCTGCCTGCGGATTCTGGAGCTCAAGTACGGCTGCAAACAGAAGAGGGGTCGCTCCAGGCTCCTTCGCAGTTGGGGACATCGAAAACATCGACCCAAAAATTCGTGACCGGGCGGTTGTCCGGATCAGGAAAAGGCTCGATTTTCGTGAAGACCAAGACCGGAAATGTACGTTTGAATTGATCTTGACTCCGGTTTGGAGTTGCCGCAAGCATGACGGCTTATGGTGAAGCTTAAGAAGGCATTGAAGAAATTAGCAAAACTCGGTGCGGCAAGCGGGACTCGCGCGGCCAAAAAAGGGGCGCCTGTGAAGAAAAAAACAGGTCCGATTCCTACGGCCAAGAAAAAAGCTCCGGCGGCGGCTCCGAAGGCGGCCAAAAAAGCAGCGAAAGCTCCGGCCAAAAAAGTCGAAGCGGCATCGAAGCTGAAAAAGCCGGTTCCGGCACCACTGAAAAAGGCCAACGGTAAAGCGGCCGAGGGCTCTGGCAAAGAGAGTGGTAAGGCGAAGAAGATTACTGAAAAGCCGATGCCGGTTGTGGCCAAAGCCAAGACTCCTGGGAAAGTCGAAAAAATCGCAGAAAAACCAGCTGACAAACCAGCCGACAAAACTCCGCCCAAGGCCGCGCGTGCGGCTGGCGGCGAGGCCATGTCGGAAAAGGGCCGTAAGGTTTCCAAAGAAGCTCCATCGGAAGTCGAAGTCCAAGCTGGTGCAGAGGCGCCGCTCGATGATGAAGGCCCCGAAGAAGTGATTCTGACGGATGCGGAGGGGCGTCGCTACTGCCGGGTGAAAGATTGCGACCAACTTTCGATGGTCGATGGCTACTGTCGCTACCACTATCTTCTGTTCTGGAAGCGGATCCAGGTCCGGAAGAAGATCCTCACCGAGGGCAAGCTGGAGCGTTACATCGAGGAATTGACCGCTCGTTATCCTGATAAATATCTCGAGATGCTCCGCAAGGACCTGAAAACAGAGAAGGATTTCCTCGCCGCGATCACAGAACTCGAAATCGATGAAACCAGCGTCGATTCCGAATATGAAGACGAAGCACAATCGTACCTCGAAGAGGTTCGCGGTATGTCGAGCGAAACCTCGAGCCGAGAAGAGGAAGAATTTTAAGCTCAAAACTCTAAGAGTTTCGCCTCAAAAACCGGAATCCCAGGATTCCGGTTTTTTTATGTCCAAAATGAGTTTTTTGAGAGACGGTCCGTAGAAGGCAGCGAAATCGGAGGCGCTTATTGGATCTTCGGTCCTTTGCGGATTTCTGCTTGCACGTCCAGAGCCAATTCCGTGTCCACGATGGCGCGGGAAAGGGCGTCCTCATCAGCCCCCTCTTTATCCTGGGCGTCGTCATGGACAAGGACTTTTTCGTCCGCGTTTTTTAGCCACTGATCCGCTTCCGCTTCCAGGCGCGTGTTGACCGTTGAAGATTGGAGCCAAACGATACCATCTTCAAAGTCATAGGCTTGCCAGTGAATCGGCATGTCCATCTCTTCATCCGTTTCCGCGAAATACTCTTCGAAGAGCGAGCCAAGGGCGTCGACGCCCTTGTAAATCGACTGGAAAGCGGTCTGCTCTTGGCTGCCCTCGCCAGCTTTCGTCATTGAGTATTCAACCGAAGCTTCGAAGTTGATTTGTCGCAATTGCCCTTTGAGAACGTAGCCGATGCGAATCAGAATTTCTTGCGGATAGATACGTCCGTCGATCAAGAATTCGCCCTGAGTCGTTTGCTGGGCGAAATTTTCGCTGAACACCTGAAGGACTTTTTGAGAGAACTCTTCGGGGAACGGTGTCCATTTTACGCTTGTGGCAAGACGGGGTTGCATGCGGTGACCTCACCTGAGGGTGACTTCGATTGACTTCCTGAAACCTCGCATTTATACCTCGAAGTCAGTTCTAGAACAATTGCGAAGTCGTTGGAAATATTTCACTTTTCGGGGAGCCTGACCTTTGTTGCAGGATATCGGAAAAGGCCAGGGCGTTTATATCAGCACCTACGGCTGCCAGATGAATGTGAATGACACCGAGCGGATGTATGCGCTGCTCGAAATGGTGAACTACGTTCCCGTCGAATCGCCGGAAAAAGCCGGCCTGATCATCATCAACTCGTGCTCCGTTCGCGAGAAGCCGGTGCACAAAGTCCATTCGGAAGTCGGACGCTATCGGGAACTGAAAGCCGCCAATCCGCGTTTAAAAATCGGTGTTGGCGGGTGCGTGGCTCAGCAAGAAAAAGCGAAGCTCCTCAAAGATATTCCGGTTTTGGATTTCGTGTTTGGTACCGATGCCATCGATACCCTTCCGCAGCTCGTAGCCGAGGTCGCCGAAACCCATCAGCGCAAGGTTTCGGCACGTTTTGAAAACGAAAAGCCCTATGCGACTGAAACCATGATCCGCAACCCCGGCGTATCGACGTTTGTGAACATCATGAAGGGCTGTGATAACTTCTGCACCTTCTGTGTCGTTCCGTTCACGCGCGGGCGCGAGCGCAGCCGTCAGATGAAAGAGCTTGTCACCGACATTCGTGCCTTGGTGGCGCGTGGAGTGAAGGAAGTCACACTGCTTGGGCAGAACGTGAACTCGTATAAGAGCGATTGTGGAGCGGATTTCGGTCAGCTCTTAAGGGCTCTGGCGGAAGAAACCGACATCGAGCGAATCCGTTACACGACATCGCACCCCAAGGACTTCAATCAAGAGCTTGTCGAGATCAGCCAGAAATACCGCTCCAAAATTTGCGACTACATTCATTTGCCGGCGCAGAGCGGGAACTCCGAGGTCCTCAAGCGCATGAACCGCGGGTACACTCGTGAAGAGTATCTGGATAAGGTTCACATGATCCGCGAGGCGATCCCGGGCGTGATTTTGTCGACGGATATCATCGTCGGATTCCCGGGAGAAACCGAAGAGCAGTTCCGCGATACGCTCTCGTTGGTGCGAGAGGTCGGTTACGACAACATCTATCCGTTCGCCTACAGCCCGCGTCCGTTTACGAAGGCGGCGAAGTTCACGGACCAGGTTCCTGAAGCCGACAAGTCGCGCCGCTTGCAAGAACTCATCGATTTGCAGCGTGGGATCTCGTTTGAGCTGGCGCGTGAATTCGACGGCCGTGAGCTGGCTATTTTAGTGGAGCGCTACAAGGCAGACGAGAATCACCTCATGGGTCGCTCGACGCAAAATAAAATCGTGCATTTCGTGCCGCCGGTTTCTGCGGAGCCGGAGCAATTCATCGGGCGAACGGTTCGGGTCAAGATTCTCAAGGCATTCCCGAACGTCCTGCGCGGAGAGCTGATCGTATGACGAAGACGGAGAAAAACCTGTCGTCGCCGGTCGAATCCCGAAGACTTCGCAAAAAGATCGTCTCCCGCCACAAGCGTTCGCGCTTGGAGGAGATGTTCGTCTACGGAATCACTCTCGGCTCGAGTCAGCGCCGTCCGATCTTGGTATTGAAAGATCGAGATAGCCGTCTGACGCTCCCGGTTTGGTTGAACCCTGTGGATGCAAGTTACGCTATGAGAGACCACTCCCATCAGGCCTATGCGGTCCACACGGTGGCTTTGGCGATGATGAGCCGCTTTGGTGTGCGCTTGGACCGCTGTGTCTTTACCGAGGTCAAAGGCCACCATCAATTTGTGACTTTGCATTTTGCCGGCAATCCACAGCTGGAAAAGCTGGAGGTTCGGGCCGATGATGCGATGTCACTTTGCTTGGCGACGAGCGCCCGATTTTTCGCGACGCAGGAGTTCGTGGAGCGCTGCCGCGACGTCGATGCGGAAATGCTGGAACTCGAGGCAGGGTTGAATTTAAAGCCGGAAATAGGTTCCAAGAATCATCCGTACGTGATGTAATATCGCGAACCTAAACGAGGTTCGGTACAGATGCTTTTCAAGCTGATGGATTGGGTTCCGGAAGTCGGTTCCGGAACATATGTCGCTCCCACCGCGCAAATCATCGGACAAGTGAAAATCGGTCGGGACTGTTCGATCTGGTTCAATGCCATCCTTCGCGGTGATGTGGGGCCGATCACGGTCGGCGACGAAACCAATATTCAAGACGGGACAGTCGTGCACTGCACGTACAAGAAGGCGTATGCCACGATTGGCGCGCGCGTCACCGTCGGTCACAATGTGATGTTGCATGGCTGCCGGATCGATGACAAATGCCTGATCGGCATGGGTTCGACGATCATGGATAATGCCCATATTCCCGCTCAATCGATCGTGGGGGCCGGATCGCTGGTGACGGAAAACGCGAAATTCGAACCCGGGCACTTGATCCTGGGCCGGCCGGCCAAGGCGGTGCGACCTCTCACTTCGGAAGAAATCGCATTTTTGGATAAGTCGGCGGACAATTATCTCTTCTACAAAAAAAGCTGGTATCAAAATCCGCAAGGCGGACTCGAGCTCATCAAGCACGAATTCGACAAGGAGGACACACGTGGCTGAACACAGTTCGACAGAGAGCCTCTTGGGAGTCGCGCTCACGTTTGACGACATTTTGCTGGTACCGCAGTATTCGGAGATCGTGCCGAGTGAAATTTCGGCGCGCTCGCACTTTGCGCGTGACCTGCACTTGAACGTGCCGATCTTGTCGGCCGCGATGGACACGGTGACCGAAAACAAGATGGCGCGCGTCCTCGCTCAGCAGGGTGGTCTCGGGATCATTCACAAGAATATGCCGATCGAAGCGCAGGCTTTCGAAGTCGAGAAGTTGAAGAAGTACGAAAGTGGGATGATCTCCGAGCCAGTCACGCTCCCGCCCGCCACGAAGGTCAGCCAGGCACTTGAGCTCATGCGGAAATACTCGATCAGCGGCGTACCTGTGACTGTCGACGGAAAGCTCGTCGGCATTCTCACC
>JAMPXM010000084.1 GCA_023701225.1 Pseudobdellovibrionaceae bacterium
ACGGTCCCAGTTCATGGCAAACGTGAACGCAAGTACGGGGACCACTTGATCGTTCTTCACCATGGGCTTCTTCTGGGCCAGTCCGAACGAGAAGGACAAGGGATGCGTCCAGGCAGCCACCACGCCGTCGACTCCGTATTTTGCAGGAGAACTGATCATGACCGCTCCACCCCGATACTTCTTCCAAAGGCGAGGGAAGAAAAACGGCATATGTGCGACCCAACCCGACAACCACGAGGGAAGCCGCGTTCCTGTGTTGTAGAACATCCGCCATTGTTCGCTGGTCTCGAGTGTGTCCGTCGCGAACCGTCGCAAAATTCCCGCCGTTTCGTCCAATGACTTATTTTGAACATCCCGGATGATGTCCATATAGGCTGTGGCATTTTGGCCTTCGACCGCTGTCTCAATCGCAATCGCCACATCCGTATCCGTAAAGTTTTGGAAGAAGGAGAAAAACGGCAAACCAAAGAAGCGGAACAACCGACGATTCGCATATGGGTATTCCTTGAGCGCTTGCGCGACTGCCTTGGCGATGAACGTCGTATACGACGGACGGACCGCGGGCGGATACGTTTTGCGCACCCGATCGATCTCGGTGAGATCGATTTCCGCCAAGAAGTGGACCGTCCGGTTGAAGTTGATTTCTCGTTCAACTAAGGTCTTGTTGAGGGCATACAACTTATTACATGGATTCACTGTATATGTGTTCATGGCTCTATCGTAGAGCGCTCGTTCTTCCGATGAAGTTCCTATCCGTGAGCGGATAAAATGCAAAACCGGCGTGCTTCACGACACTTCCGATTTCGTTTCAAAGTGAGACGCCAAGAGTCCCCAACTCCGCCACGTAAAATCGCGAATGAAGACATCAACTGAGTGGAAAAAATGGCTCGATGAGCTTGAGAGTCGGTTGCGGGCCGGCCAACTGCATTGGGTTCGCAAAGAGCTCACGCGGGTGAAGCGAAAGCAGATCCCACGAGCCTTTGCGGCGACCATGGCGACACTGGCTCGCCGTGCAAACCTGCCGATGGAGTCCTTGAATATCCTCAATGGCATCATGCGCAGTCCATGGCCGATGGATCCTCCTCCTCGTCCCGACGAGATTTCCAGCTACGCTGCGACTCTATTTCGCATCGGCGCCATCGACGAAGGCATGGCTCTGCTCCGCACTGTCGATACGGATGCGTATCCTCAAGCATTGCTCTTTGAAGCACTCGCGCATTTTTCACAATGGAGATACGACTCGGCAATTCCCGTACTGAAGAAATACGTCCACTCGCCACTGATCAATGACTATCAACGATTGGTCGGCAAGACGAACCTCGCCGCGGCATACATCACAGAGCGCAATTTCCCCGCCGGTCGTTCGCTCGTCAGCGAACTCAAAGACGTCACGGCCGCGCAGAACTTGCACATCCTTCACGGTAACGCTCTGGAACTGTCCGCGCAGCTCTCCATTTTTCAAGGACACTTGGATCAAGCCAGAAGGGATCTTGAGGAGGCTTCGAAGTTCTTATCGCAAACACAAGGCGCATACGAACTCTTCGTGGACAAGTGGAGCTGCATCGTCAATCTGCTCAGCGGAGCCATCTCCGAAAAAATCATCCTTCAGCTCGCTCACGTCAAGCGCGTGGCCATGCAACTGCGTGAGTGGGAAACTCTCCGGGAGTGCGATCTCTACCTCGCCGTCGCGACCAATGACGAAGATCTCTATGAGTATCTCGCGTTCGGCACACCCTACGAAAAGTATCGCGCCCGGATGCGCGAGATTTTTCAGCCGAAACGCGAGCTGCCGGAAACGTATCTATGGACACCGCGACCGGTGCCCAATCCGGATGAATCCCTTGGGAATGGGGGGCCAGGCAGCTTCATGAACACCGCTTCGGAAGTCCGATCGACTCCTGTTCCGTCACTCAAAATCGATATCGATCAGGGACGCGTTGGTGACAGCCAGCTTCCACACGGCCAATTGCTTCACCGTGCCTTGGCCTTGTTCTCGACCGATTTCTACAAACCCTTTCGCATCGGGCAATTGTATTCGCATTTATTTCCGAACGAATATTTCAACCCAGTCTCATCGCCTCGACGGATCGTTCATATTGTGGAGCGCCTGCGCGCCTGGTTTAAAGACAATGCTCTGCCTTTAAACGTGCGGGTCCGTGGGGGGAATTATTCTCTTATCGGAGATACATCGGCCACCTGCGGCCTCTTGGTATCGCAAACCTCAAGTCATGCCCATCTACCCAAGAGCTCGGCGAATCTCGAGCGACTCAAGAGCCAATGGCCTCATCATAGTTTTTCAACTTCTCAAGCCAGTCGATGCCTGAACCTCTCGCTCGCGTCCACGCGCCGGCTTCTCGCACAAGCCGTGAACGACGGAAAACTTCTACGTCAAGGAAATGGGCGAGGGACCTTCTATCGGTTTACGGCAGCCAAATCGCGAGCTCTCGCCAAAGCGAGCTGACTTAGCCCCCAAAGCCGATCTCAGCGAGCCCAGCGTTTTTGCACTTGAAGAATAACGGTCTGCCCTAGGCGAGCGTTGAGCGGATGCCCAAAGAGCGTCTGATCCGCATAACTGACCGTCAACGACAAAAGATCCTTCCAAAGATAACTTCCGCTGATCGCGGCCGTAGCAAATCTCTCTAAGCTCCCACTCCCGTTGCCGACGTCTCCCACCGCGCCGGCGCTTATGACGTCAACTGAGTCCTCATACGACCATTGCAACGAGGCGCCCCATCGGACCTGCGCAAAATTATACCCGGCCCCCAAGGAAAATTGGCCACCCCATCCCGGCCGAAGAATCCCCGAATCCGTGGCTCCGGCGAACCGCTTCGCAAAGGAACGATGTGCCTCCAGGCGAGTGAATACATCCCAAGTCCGCCACGCTTTGGTCAATAATGTGCCCGCACCCACGCCCCAAAAACCGCGTCCACGACTGTCCAATTGATATGGCGCCCGCGCATCGTGCACGGATGTACCAGTGGGGATCGTCAACTGCAGATAACCTAGGCCGCGAGGACGCCACGGATTGTAATCCCATTCCGGCAAGTATTCATAACCGACGGAGCCAGAAAGATCTCCCGTGCCCGACGCCTCCTCTCCTGAGCGCGATCGACGGATGATGGGAAGCGAAGCTCCCACCTGCCAACGGTCACGGAAGATATGGGCTCCCTCGATCTTGATCGTTTCACTGGTTTCGCGGAAACTCCGATCCCGCCAGTCGCCATCCGCATAGACGTCGGTCGTGATCTCTTGTGCTGCCAATGAGGCGGTGAGCTGCGCCTTCTCATCACCCGAGATCAACGCTGGCGCGGCGAAGCCACCACCACAACAAGTGGAACCGAAAGCCGCTCGTCCTCCGAGCGCCACCCATACGAAGGCAAGAACACTAAATGCGAAGCGCAAGTGTCGCCTGCTCAAGAACGCGCCCCCCCGACCTACGCTGAATTCGAATTTCCCAGTCGCCCGGCATCACGAAGAAAACATCCGACGCCCGATACGCACCAACACTCAGCCGCTCCACCTTCACGGGAGAGGACCCATGGCCCATAGAAGGCATCCACAGGACAACGGAGATTTCCCCTTCGATCTCCTCGACAACCAACTCTCCACTCACGGGATCTCGATGGCCGAACTTGAGTAAGAATGACCCCTCCCGTTCATCGGTCGGCTCGGTTTCCCAAACCAAAACCAAATCCGTGCCCGAGACCGGAAGCTCCGCTCTCAGACCGTCCACTGTCGCATCCACGCGACCGACTTTGTCGCCCGAATCGGCCGGAGCATAACGAGGCTCCGCGCAAGCCGGCAACACGATCAGCAGAGATAAAAGAACGAGCGTTTTACCAAACATTTTTACCACTCCTTGTGATCGCGCACCCGAGGGTCCGTCCCTCCGGGCTCCGTACGCTTCGCCCATTTGTGATATCTTCGAGAGCCTCGCGCAGATACCTTCGATCGGCCTTTTGAAAGTCGTTGCTATTGGAAACCCCACCCCTATAGAGCGCTTCTCCCGTCGCGGAGACCACGAACACATGAGGAGTTTTCAGAGCCTTGAACTCGTCGGCGATTTTCAGACCGACATCGTGAACGACCGGAAAAGGCAGGGCCACGCCTCGAAAATATGTCTCCATGGATTCTTTCGATTCATCAGGGTTGGCGTGAACAGCGATGAAACGGAAGTCGCGGTACGCTTCGGCCAGAGCTTTGATCTCCGCGATATGGCTATTGGAACAGGGACACCGTGCGGAGAGAAAGACAACGACCAGACCGCGGCCGCTCGCCGTGGCATTCACGTCCTTGCTCGAAATGAAATCCCATCCCGACACGGAGGAAAGGCTCGCTTGAGCCAGGCTTGCCGAAAAAACGAAAACCGCGAATAAAAAAATCGCTCGATTGTTCATACCAGCCGTTATAACAGCCAAATTCAGGCGATCGACATGATGACGGTCAGTTCAAGAATGAATCGAATCCGCGACACGCCAAGAGTGCTTAAATTGTCAGCAAAAAAAGACTCAGGAAGGACGTACGTTTCCGCGCCGACTGAGACCGGTGAGGAAGATCTCTTTGGAAATTTGACGAGTCGCCTTTGGCTTCAAAACATCCACACGGTCAAACATCGTTTTCATCTGATCACGAAAGGCGTTGAAGTCTTCAGACTGGAAAAGCTTGCAGACGAAATGCCCTTTGGGCTTCAAAAATTTCCGCGCCGTCTCCAACGCCAGCTCACAGAGTTCTAGCGAGCGGGCTTGGTCCGTCATCTTGATTCCGGTCGTCTTGGGCGCCATGTCCGACATCACGATGTCGAAGACCGGCGCAAAGCCCTGCTCGCGGAACACATCTTCTAAATTCAAATCCCGCAAGTCAGCGCTAATAAAAGTTGCATTGGGGAGAGAAAGCTCGATTGGGGTGATATCCACGCCAAGAAGCCGGCCTCCGGCTCCGATCCGTGCGGATGCATATTGCGACCACGAGCCCGGCGCTGCCCCGAGATCCAAGACCATTTGCCCTGGTCGAAAGATTTTAAGCTTTTGGTCGATTTCTTCGAGCTTAAAGATGGAACGGGCTGCGAAATTCTCTTTCTTGGCCTTTTTAAAATAATGATCTTTGGGATTGTATGCCATCGGCTCCAGAGCCTGATTGGAAGAGTGCCTGCGGGAGGCAACTGATGCCCGAGAGCAGCTACCAGGACGGCCGAACGGCCATCCTGGACCTGATTCACTTCACTCAATTCCGGCGGCGGCCTTTGGAGGAATAGAACTCGCGATGCAGATCGCGCTCAACTTCCTGCATGAGCTTGTTGAACATCTCGTCGCTGGAGACTTTATAAAGCTTCGTCAAGTTCCGCAGGATGAACACCGGCGGATTCGCAAGCCCACGCTCCCAATTCGAGATAAACTGCGGCGAGGAATAGCCGAGTTCGTTTGCGACTTCCGACTGAGTGAGGCCGGCGTCGATCCGTTTCTTCTTCAAGAATGCTGCGAGTTGAGTTCTGTTTTTCAATGGACTTTCCTTCACTACTTGGGCCGGCGGATGTCCCGCTCGGCTTGCGTTCAATCTCTTACTTACTTTTGATAGTACACTAAATATTGTGCGACAATAGTTTTTGTTGAGCTTCGTTGAATGGTTTTGGTTGAGTAATTGCTAAGCGGGCAATGTCAGCACGATGCCGCTCCACAATTTCCGAACATTCTATCTTCAAAATGGGCCTCCCCATCTAAACCGATTCGATTCTCATTCAAATCGAAAAACCATTCTCGATGGTCTCTTAATGGAAAGTTCATAAACATCAAATATTTACTGTTTGTGACCCAAATCCAGAGGCCTTAAGTCACACATTAAGAATTCCTTTATGTATTTGAAATAACCCGATTTTTCTTTGTCACTAAACAGATTCCCTGTACAGTTCCGAACGAGGAGGCCTTATGCGTTTGGAAATGCGTTCCCTGAGTCAGTTTCTCCGCCAAAAAAGACTGGATAGCGGGCTCAGCCAGCTGGATGTCGCCAAAGTTCTCGGCTACTCGTCTCCGCAGTTCGTTTCGAACTGGGAACGCGGGCTCGTTTCTCCTCCATTGGAAACCATTTCCGTGCTCATCGGCCTTTATAAAATTCCCCCGAGCGAGGTCATCGATCGCATCATGACCGAGACAAGGCGTTACCTTGAGGCCAATCTGAGTCGCAAAAAGCGGAGCCGCGCCCGCCGCTGAAAACAAAAGCATCCGCTCGCACTCATCGCGTGACTGAGTGTAGTTCAGTTTTTCTCAATCCACCCGGAGCCGCGCTTGTCTTCACCTCAAGCCGCGGCTACTCTTCCCAACTGTGCAGACCCATATCCCAAACGCGCCTCGCTCGGAGCCACCAAGCACTCACCTTTTGGTGATTCGCTTCTCCAGCTTCGGCGACATCATTCAAGCCGCCGCCGTCCCTGGCGCCTTCCGCTCTCGCTTTCCCAAAGCCAGGGTCGACTGGCTGCTTCGGTCGGACTTTCAAGGGCTCTTGAACGACCATAAGAACGTGGACCGCGTGATCGCTTTCCACAAAAAGGCGGGCCTCCTGGGCCTTCTCCGGCTGGCGTGGCAGCTCGGAGCTGAGCCGTATACACATATATATGACGCGCACGCAAATGTGCGCTCGCAGATCGTTCTCTGCACATTGAGACTCCGTCGCAGCTTGCTTCTGCCAAAGCTCCCCTGGCCTCATTGGGCTCAGAGGCCGAAAAGCCGCCTGCGCCGCTTTTTGTTTTTTCGCTTCCGCCTTCGTTCGGCATTACCACGTCCCTTTCTCGGCGTGGTCTCGTTCCTGGCCCCACTTCGGAAGTGGGGTGTCTCCAAAACGCCACCGGCGCCGCCTCAATATTTTATAGCTGAGAACGCGCGCACTGAGGCCCATCAGCTCTTCGGAGACTTCAGGCCCGATGTTCTTTTGATCCCATCAGCGGCGTGGGAGAAAAAGCGCTGGCCCGTGAATCACTGGAAACGTCTGATCGATCTCATGCCTGAATCGACGTTTGCGATTCTCGGTGGCCCGGATGACGCCTTTTGCGAGGAATTGGCCCAGATCGCCCCCCAACGGGTTCGCAATTTTGCCGGTCGATTGAGCTTGGCTGGCAGTGCTGCGGCCCTGGAGCTTGGCCGGTTGGCGATTTCGGCAGACACGGGCCTTCTACATGTCGCCGATCAACTCGGCCGACCGGTCCTTGCTCTGATCGGCCCGACTGCGTTTGGGTATCCATCACATCGCTCTTCGAAAACGTTGGAGATCCAGTTGGAATGCAAACCCTGCTCAAAAGATGGGCGCGGCCGCTGCTCCAACTCTCTTTATCAACGGTGCATGGTGGAGATCACGCCGGAGTGGGTCGCCAATTGCGCGAACGAGACATTAAAGGATCGGCGATGAACGACATGGGGTCGACACTCGGGACTCGGCTTTACAGCTGGTTCTACACTTGGTTCTTCACTTGGTTCTACTGTGGCCTGCTCTCGCCTCTTCTCATTGGCGGGTTTCGCTTGGCCGCTTTGGGCAATGAGAAAATCCGGACTGGCCTTCAGCTTCGCACCCGCGATTCCGCGGGAAAGCCACCCTGGGCCCGAGGCCCGAAAGGCACCCGTCCGATCTGGATTCATTGCGCTTCCGGCGAATTCGAATACGCCAAACCCGTGATCAGCGAACTCAAACGCCGCGACCCGGATCAAAAAATCCTGGTGAGTTATTTTTCTCCCTCCGTACGCACGGCCATCGAAAAATTCCCTGGAGTCGATACCTCGACGCCGGCGCCCTGGGATCGCCCAGACAGTATCGCGGAATTGATCGCTCACCATGAGCCACGTGCGCTCCTGATCGCTCGCACGGACACATGGCCTGCGATGCTCGCCGAAGCCCGGCGGCAAAAGATCCCTTCCCTCTTGTTTTCAGCGACTCTGGTCGAATCTTCCGGACGTCTCCATCCGCTCGTCCGCCCCTTCACTCGGCGAATGCTGCGCGAGTTGTCGGCGATCTTCTGCGTTTCGGAATCTGACAAAGCGAGTTTCTCAAACTTGGGCCTCGGTGAATGGACAACGGTCGCCGGAGACACGCGCTTTGACCAGGTCTTAGCACGGCTCCGCGCGCCGAAACCGGTAGCGACACTCTTCTCCTCCCATAGCACCCATCCATCAAACGCCCCTCGCATTCTTGTCGCAGGCTCCACATGGGAAGAAGACGAAGCCGAGCTGGTTCCCGCGATGGCCCATATGAAGGGCCGCATGAAGTTCATCGTGGCTCCCCACGAGCCCAGCCCCAACCACCTTTTGGCCTTGGAAACACGCCTTCGTGCCGCGGGCCTGTCCTACATTCGGTATTCCGAGATCGCGAAAGACGACTCGTCGCCGTCAGGGAACTCGTCTTTACAATCGCCGCCCAAAACATCTGCTCAAGCATCTGCTCAATCATCGACGGCCGAGGCAAATTCCGATGTCGTTGTGATCGACCGTGTCGGCATTCTCGCGGAACTGTATCTATTGGCGGATTTCGCTTTTGTCGGCGGCTCGTTTCGCAAAACGGTGCACAGTGTGATGGAGCCACTCGGTGCCGGCTGCCTGACTTTTGTCGGTCCACTTCATCAGAACAATCGCGAGGCGCTGGAGTTCGCGACGGTGAACTTACCGACGCTTTCAGGATGGACCGCCGTTACGCCGGTCGCTTCGTCCGTGGCCTGGCGCGAGCGCCTCAAGAACGCTCTGGCCAGCGACAATGCGGCCGTGACTCAATCAAAAGAATTCATTCGTCGTGAAATCGAAGCCCGAAGCGGTCGCTCGGGCTTGGTCGCGGACTGGGTCCTCCAGCACAGACGTGCTTAGCGCGCCTTCTTGCCACAAAATTCATTGAGCACTTCGCTCAGACCACCGCCGATTTTCAACTGGCTCCAGTCTGAACTCTTCTTTGTACCCGAATCGGCGGTATCGGCCGAGTTCATCTCCGTCGAAGGCTCCCCGGCGGAAGCTTCCTTTCCCACTCGCACATCAGCCGCCGCAACCTGCGCGGCGGGCTCCGCGGCTTGGCTCACGAGGGATTTTCTATAGCCCATCTTGATATCGCCTTCATGCGGATGCTTTTCATTTTCCGCCAGCAGGCACTGTTTATCGGCCAAAGCATCAGCCTGACCGAGCCAGTGAGCGCTGAGTTTACCAAGACTGCGGCAGAAGGGTTCACTCATTTCCACCACACACGCGGCCAAGCAATTGCGTCGGCGGACGCCGCCTTCTTCAGAAGCGCATTTGGTATCGCAGACAGGATGTCCTGCGGGCGCGAGGTAGGAATGAAAAGGCCAATCGTTCATTGCCAACTGCGGGCGCGACTTCGAATCGGTCACGGCTGCCGGCGATACAATGACATCGAGTTCTTGATGAACTTCATCTACATCGGAGTCGGTTGGCAAAACCAACTCTAAATCCAAGTTAAAACGCTTATTCATTTCGCGCGACCAGAGCGGCTCAATCTTGGTCCGCACGCAGGTGTTTTCAATGAACTTGCGCACGTGATTGGCGTCATCTTTGGACATCTCTTCGGGGAGATTCAACATCACGCGCAGGTGCGCTTTGACGCCTTTTTTGACGAGGACCGAGCGCTTGGGTTTGCCATCGGCGACACCTTGGCGGGATTCGGTCTCTTCTGTGACCTCGAGTTTCGCGTTCACATCGAATGACTTCGGTTTATAATGGGTTCCAAGTGCATATTCCGAATCATGAGCGGCACGACGCTCCTGTTCGGAGAGCTGATCGCCACCGGACCAAACACAGACCTTCACGCCCTCCGGCAGAGAGACCTTTCCAGCCCGGCCCGCGGGAGTCCCGTTGGCGCATTGCCCATCCATCCCGAGCTTGCTATCCGCACCAGGGATTTTTTTCTCCGCCCGCTCAATCAACGTTCGTCCACCACCGCTGCCACAAGCAACACTGAGCACGGCCGTCAACGCGATCGCGATACTACCGTAAACTGATTTGTGCATGACGATTCTCCCGTTCATGAGCGCATCTCCCATTATGGGCTTTGGATCCCGGATCACGTCGCAATAGCCACAAAGGCAATGCGAACGCCGTGCGGACTTTCCATCTGCAAGTCCGATGCTGAGAACGACTCGAAATTCCCGAGTCAATCCAACATCTTTTCTCTAATGTTCCGGCCTCCAGTGTCACCCAATTCAGCAAAGGTGACAATTTCCAGCCCTGAAAATATTTTTATACCCCTGCGGAAAGCGTCACTCCCGCGCAGAAGATCGCCACCGATCTCGCGGCACTCTGCATCGCGCTCACGCCACATGGTTCAGGAATTTTGATCAATCCTTCCAACGACTTCACCGGGAATCACTGCAGAGATTATCTTCTGGAACGAAACCCGCATATCTCTAGACCCGTAATGCAGGTTCAAGTTAAACAAAGGGAACTTAATTCCACAACATTCTTCCGGTTTATCCCAGCGCACAGGAGATATATTATGAAAGCAAAAGTAGCTCTTATTGGCCTTCTATTTTTTTCACAGGCAATATTCGCCAATCAGGAGAACATTATTTCCAAGACCTTAACAAAACGCTGCGTATTTGGAAATCGAAACGTGTGTAATCAAACATTTAATTTAGTCTATGTAATCGCAAAAAGATGTAACTTAGGATTTGATTCTGGAATGCGAGGGAAGATGATGCATATAGAACTTGAAGGAACAGAAGCCGCCTGGCGATGCTATTCCTCGAGCTTGAATAGCATTTATTGATCTCCGCATAATAAATCCCATCCGAGAAATTTTGAAAAGTTGTGGATGGGTGACGAGAGAAACATAGCGGCATAACCTCGTTGGTGACAAAACCAACCCGCCGACAACCGGCGAGAAAGAGGAGATGCCGCTATGATGAAATTGGTAATGATCTTCCCCCGAAAAAGTGGACACGGTTTTTATGCAGCGAGCGCCTGATTTTCGAACTCCGTCGGCGTCATGTAGCCGATGGACGAATGGATCCGCTCGCGGTTGTAGAACACCTCGATGTACTCAAAGATCGCGCGTCTTGCCTCCTCTCGGGTGGCGAACTTCGTTTGGTAGACACAGCGAATTCGGTGCCGAACTCCTCAACGCTCATACGCGCTAGATAGGCCGTCAATCCCAGGACGAAGAAGTTTGCCCAGATTTCTTGCAAGACTCCATTGTACGTTCGCGCATGAAAACGCTCGATCGCCAGCATGCTCTTGTGCGCGAATAAAAGGTTTCAATCGACCAACGGTTTTTATACAGCTCAATGATTTCTCGCCGCTTATGCAAAAGTCTCTTCGGTAAATTTGTGGCGAGTAGTATTGGCAGGCCGTCACGATCTTTCTCATCGGCTCGGAGCAATGTGATGCTGAGCGATCGAGTCTCGGTCTTC
>JAMPXM010000085.1 GCA_023701225.1 Pseudobdellovibrionaceae bacterium
AAGTTCGACGAACGGTCGCGACCGTCAACGAAAACTCCAGGGAATTGGCGGCGAAATCCCTGGCGCCGAGACGCGCCGGTTGAGCGGTCCGGCGTTATGGCACTTGCTTAATGAACGACAAATTTTGGGATTCATTTGATTCCGACAAACTCGGCGTGCATGGAACATGCGATGCGGCCGTCGCTCAAGACCGTATGCATTTTGAGATGGATGCGCGCTTTCCCTTTTTTCGCGTATTGCTGCAAAAATTCTTGCACATCTTCTTCGGGCGGTCTCTCACAAACGGCTCGCAGAGGTTCAATCACGGGAAGACGGTAATCTGTGGAATTGGATTTCAAAACGACGTGGCCTGACGCGCCCATGAGCTGAAAGGCCTGACAGTATCCGGCTAAAATCATCAAGCAGCTCAAGGAGCCGCCAAACGCGCTGCCGAGATGATTATGATTTTGCGTGAGCGGGCACTCCAACCGGATTTCATCGGGCCCGGCAGTGACCACGCGAACTCCCATCCATTGACTGAGTGGGATTTGCGTGTGCAGGCGCGCTTCAAGTGATTGTCGGTTCATGGTTGGAGCGTACCAGGTCGGCATCGTGAGGGACCAGTCTTATTCAGAGGTCGTGCGGCAGCGTTGCAGGCGCGCGACGGCGGTCGGCGAAAGTTTGCGATAGAGGTTGTTGAGATGCGTCCGCACCGTCCCTGCCGAAATGGCGAGGCGGCAGGCGATGTCGGCATTGCTCATTCCGCGAAGGACCCAGGTCGCAATCTCAGTTTCGCGCGCGGTCGGAGAACTCGCTTCGATTTCGTTCCAGAGTGTGATTCTGTCCGGGTCCGCTTTCCACAGCAGTGTCGTGATGTGGGTTTGATCATTGAGAAGCAAAAGATCGTATCGATCACCGTCCGTGAGCACGACTCCGTTGAACGCTTGATCCTCGCGTGCGGTCAGTTGCTTCGCGCCGGCGGATGAGGCGGCCGCCTTCGAACGCGCGGCCTGGATGCAGGAGGCTTCGCATCGCTGGCCGATAGTGATTCCGCATGCCGCGCGACACAGTTCATTTTGCGAAAGAACGGTGAGAGTGGCGTCTTTGATACAGATGCCGATTTTTTCCGTTCGAGCGCATGGAATCACCAAGGGAGGCTCGCTGCGGACTTCCATTCTTTGCCGGTCCACTCCAGGATCTCCCGACCTTCAGGGTCTCCGCCACAGACGCCGAAATCCTGAATAACGTAAGTTGTGGAGTCGAGTGAGAACGCTCCCGTCAGGGTCTGGCAAAGGTTCTCGCCACTCGGATGAATGAAGCGGCCTTGTACGGGATAGAAGACGGGACCTGATGAGCCCTGCTTTTCTTCTGGCCGAGGTTGCACGGATAAAAATTTGTGCTGTCCGATTTGCACGGAGAAATACAGAGGTGGCGACGTCAGGCCAGTGGCTTGCGTGTAGCGCCCCACGACGGAGCGAACGGTCGGGTCGATGGGTGGAGCCGTAAGAGGTGTTTCAGCCACCACGACGGGTAGCCACTTCAACTCCGCGTCCAAGAGAGCTTGCGTCTCCACGATCGCGACTGATCCGTCGGGTCCGAGATCGGAGGCTAAGCAGGCATCGAGTTCGACGACGGCGGTCATATCCCGGTCCGATGCCTCGCCCGCGAAGTGATAGGCATCGCCCGTGCGTCCCGTGCAAGAGTCCCCAGACGGTAGCAAAATTCGGACAGCGAGTCCCGGAGAGTACCGACCGAGCAAACAAATTTCATTCACGCTGCAGCCGATTTCTTCGGCGTCATCTTCGTCTTGTCCGGAATTCGCGAAGGTCAGGCCACCTTTGGCTTCCGCTCCCGTGGGTTCGGAAATCGGACTGGCGCCATTGGCTTCGGTTGATGGAGAAGAGTCTGCGACAAGATCCGCTTCCACTTCGGAGGGAGTCGTTCCACGAAATACGACGAGCAAAATCATGAGCGCGAGTCCAATGCCGCCTCCGGCGATCCAGACGATGTATTTCCGTTTCACGACGAGTCTCCTACGGGTCGGCAGAGTGGAGCCGGCTGAATGTGGTCGGCTCAATTGCCTTGGGGTTTAAAAGGATTCGGTGTCGGAGCCGCTTCGGTCGGGAACTGCGGCGAGGATTCCGGCGCCTGTCCTTGTCGGAAAACCAGTTCAATGGCTGTCAGTGGTTCCTGCTCCGAACTCGGCACACCGAGAGCGCTTTGCATCTCCGGTGAGACCGTCGCCCGCACGGTTCCTGGCGGCGCCGGGAACAAATCCGGAGGGTATGTGGTCGCGAAATCTTTCATATATTGTGTCCAGATCGGAACAGCGCCCGATGCGCCCGTGAGGTTGTGTGTGGTGTTGTCATCGTACCCGACCCAGACAACCGCGACGTGATACGGTGTGAAGCCGCCGAACCAGGCGTCTTTCTTATCGTTGGTGGTGCCGGTTTTACCGGCGGCGGGATGCGTGAATCCCAGCAGACGCGCCACTCGCGCCGTTCCAGTTTCGATGGTCTGCTGCATGATACTGACCAGGCTCGCGGTCGCGTCGGCGGCCACGACCTGTTCGGGTGCAGGTTCATTTTCAAGAATGGTTTCGCCAGCCAAGTCTTCGACGCGAAGGATGAACGTGGCCGCGACCCACTCGCCCATGCGCGCGAGAGTTCCGTAGGCTTGCAGGACTTCCCACGGGTGGAGCTCATAGGCGCCGAGCGTGAGTGAGGGCAGGGGTTCGATCTTGGAGCGCACGCCCATGCGTTGCGCGACGTCGACGATGTTGTCGAGGCCGACCTTGAGGCCGAGCCACGCGGTGGCGGAGTTCAGCGACTCCTTCAAGCCGTAGTACATTGGCACTTCGCCATTGAACTTGCCGTCGTAATTGCGCGGCGACCACGCTTGGCCTTGGTATTTGTGCGTGAATGCCTTGTCTTCGAGGAGTGACAAAGGTGTATAGAAGCGGCCGTTTTCATCCATGGACTCCAGAGCCGCAAGATAAACGAACGGCTTCATCACCGAGCCGACTTGACGTTTGCTGTCGAAGGCGCGGTTGTAAGGCGAGCGCTTAAAGCCTCGGCCGCCGACGAGCGCTTGCACGAAACCCGTCGCCGGATCGGAAGAAATCAAAACTGCTTCAAGATTTTTACCGGAGGCCTTGAGTTTGGCGACATGCGGGAACTTCGTTTCCAAACGCTCAAGACCTTGGCGTACGGCCTGGTAGGCCGCTTCCTGCGCGCGCAGATTCAAAGTCGTGTAGATGCGCAAGCCCTCGGTGCTGTCGATCCCTTTGTCATCGAGTTGGCGACGAACTGTTTGCACGAAATACGGCGCTGGCTCAGTGAGGCCCGCGACAGTGCGCTTGGGTAAGGGTGAGGCCTTCGCCGCGCCGGCTTCTTCGGCGCTGATGAATTTGTTCTTCACCATGTCGTCGAGAACTTTCGTGCGTCGCGCGAGCGCCCGCTCGGGTTTGGTGAATGGGTCGTAGACGCCGGGCCCGTTGAGCACACCCGCGAGAAGCGCGCATTGGGGAAGTGAGAGATCCTGGAGATCGGCCCCGAAGTAATGGCGCGCGGCTGCGGCGAAGCCTCGCACTTCGAAGACGCCATTTTGTCCCATGTAAATGGTGTTGATGTAGAGCTCGAGGATTTTATCTTTGTCGATACGACTTTCGAGCAGCACGGCCATCGCGATTTCATTGAGCTTGCGACGGAACGTACGTTCTTCGGTGAGGAAAAAATTTTTGACCGTTTGCTGCGTGATCGTGCTGCCGCCCTCGAGGCGTCTGCCACCGCTGCGAACGATCGACCACAGTGCGCGCAAGATCGCGGTGGGGCTGACGCCCGCATGTTCAAGGAAGTTGGCATCCTCGATCGCAAGGACTGCGTTCAAACATTGCGCGGGAGCGTTGGCGAGCGGCACCTCTTCACGCAGGATCGGGCGGTCGCCATAGTATTGCGCAAACATCTCAGGTTCTAAGATCACTTGCTCGGAACGAACCGGGGGCGCGCCGGTGAATGTCGCCAGAATGGTTCGCTGATCCATGCCGAAGACGACGATCTGCACCGGCTCCATGCCTAAGGCATCCGCGTTCGGTAGCGGCTTCAAATTCGCGAAAGCGATGCACTTGCCGATCTGCGGGGGAGCGATTGGTGTTTCCGGAGAACCCGCCCCGATGCCGGTCGCAGCTGGTTCGCTCGCCGTCGATCCCGTCGTCGCTCCCATCTTCGCTGCGGGTGGCAACAAGTCGGGTGTGAGGGGTGGCAAAACGCTTTGGCATTCCGAGCCTTGCCAGACGGAGAACTCGCCGGGCTCCAGACTTTTTCCGAAGCCGCGCTCGCTGAAGCGCTTGCGTTGAAAAAACGACTCCAGGTGTTTGGCTGGAATAAAGAAGCCGGCACGTAGCACTTCTGGCGCTGCGTAAAATTCGACGGCTGGGGCGAAACGCCCTTGTTCCAATCGCACGCTCATCTGGCTATTGAGGCGCGTAAACCAGATGCCGAGCAGGATGATTGTCAGCGTCACGGCCAGGGTGATGATTTGAGCTGTACGTCGGATGCGATTTTGGTTCTTGAATGAGGCGATAAAAGACGCGAGAGGTGATTGGGGCATCTCTTGACATTAAGGAGACGCGCGCCTTTAGTCAAAGCCATGAAACTCACATCGGTTCAAATCGATCGCGTCGTTCGTAAGATCATCGATGAACTCAAGGCTCAGAAACTGATCGAGTTCAAAGCGCCGGAGGACAAAGTCACTCGGCGTGCGGCGGAGCTGATCAAGGGCGATTTCGAGCGTGAAACGCAGCTCGATCGAGAGGTCAATAAGATGCTCGACGATTTGGAACGTTCGAATCCGGGCGGCTTTGAGCGATACAAGATGTTTCCGATGTTGAAAAAACGCCTGGCCAAAGAGAAGGGAATCATTTTATGAGCCTTTCCGAAGAGCGACTCTCCCATCTGGCGCATCTTGTGATCGACGGCATTTGGAATGACGATCTCGTCGACTACACCGATGACGATGCGGCAATACGGGCGGGCAAGCGAGCCATGGCGCAATGGGCGGCGGAGGAGAGTCAAATCGACGCGACTGTCCGAGCCAAGGTGGCTTCGCTGAAACGCAATGTCATCGAAGGAACTCCGGAATGGGATGTCATGTATTCGAAGTACTACGAAGAGGAGATGAATCGTCGTGGCCAAAAATAAGACGAAAAAAACAGCAGGCAAACCAGCAGTGAAAGCGAAGACCGCAAAAGCGAGAGTCGCAAAAGCAAAAACCATTGCAAAGCCGGCACAGTCGAAAGCGAAGATCCAAGCCAAATCCGGATCCAAGACAAAATCTAAGTCTCCCTCCGCGGCATCCAAGGCGGCATCCAAGGCGGCATCCAAGGCGGCATCCAAAAAAGTCGCGAAGAAGGCGAACACAATAAAGTCAGCGGTCGCCAAGCCGACTCGCGCCACGAAGACGGCGGCACCGAATCGCGGCAAGCCAAGTCTCAAGACAAGTTCGAAGCCAGTAGCGAAAACAAGCCAGAGCTTTGACAAGCTCTTCACTCCCCTGGACGATCGCGTTCTGATCGAACCGACGGGCTCCGCTGATCGAACGGCAGGCGGACTTTATATTCCGCAGTCAGTGCAAGAGCGGCCCAACCAAGGTCGAGTTGTCGCCGTTGGCAAAGGCGCGCGCAGAAAGAAGGGTGGGGTTCGCCCGCTCGACGTTCGTCTTGGCGATCTTGTTCTTTACAGCCCCTACACGGGAACGGCGTTGGTCTTGGAAGGCCGGGACGTTCTTCTTCTCAAAGAAGAAGAGATCCTTGGCGTCGTGAAGTGACTGGTGAAGTGACTGGTGAAGTAATGAGAGCTCTGACATCGCTATCCTAAATCACCATATATCGTAATGTATGGCACTGTAATGTTTTCATTGACTGGGAGGAGCAGCATGCTACTCCTGAGATCACTTGAGGAGATCGACATGGTCGCCACCCGTTCTAGAAGCTGGATTTCTTTGGCTATTTTTGGAACTTTCAGTCTCCTCAGTGGGGCTGCTCAGGCTGCTGATATGAGTTGGTCAGGTCTGTATCGGGTGGAAGGTCTGAAGATCGAAAATTCAGAACTCAATTCCACCCGTCGCGACAAAGCGTACCTGCTGCATCATTTGATTCTGCAACCCAAGATGGTCGCAGCAGATGGCGTGACGATTTACGGTCGCTTCGATTTGATGAACGCGGCGGCGTATCCGGACTCTCAACTTGGACAAGTCTTCGGGAACGGTCCGGGCGAAGTGGCGCCAGGCAATTTGAACAATCGGACGTCCAACGTTCTTGCTCAGCATGGAAGCGATGAATCTCTCGCGGTCACGCAGCTCTACGCGCATTGGGTGCATGAGTTCGGCTCGCTCGTGGTCGGCCGTGCGCCGGTTCAGTTCGGTCTCGGCATGACTCACAATGCGGGTCAGGGCATGTTCGATCATTGGTTCGATACCCGTGATATGGTTGGTTACAAAATCGTCTCTGGTAACCTCTTTTTCTTTCCGATGATGGGAAAGGTGAACGAAGGCAACCTCGGTATTGAAGACGACGTGAACGACTACATGATTCATGTTCAGTACGAGAATCCGGAAACCGATCTGGCTCTTGGCGTGATGTTGGAATGGCGTGTGGCGACGAATGCCGGAACCGATACGCCCACTGGCGCGTCTGGTATCGGCGGAGCGGGCTCGGTCGTGACCAATAGTTATAAGCACCAGCTTCGGAACCTCTATGTCAGCCAGCGGAATGGGAGCTTCAAGTTCGGCCTCGAGGGCGGCATGCAAACCGGTAAGACGGGCGTGCGGCAGTCTGTCGGCGCGCCGGAGATCGATATGAACGGCTACGGTATCGCGGCCGAAGTCAACTATAAGAAGCCTGAATCGAAGTGGGATTGGACGTTGAAGGCCGGTGTCGCCAGCGGTGATGATCCAGGTACGAACAATAAATTCGAAGGCTTTATCTTCGACCGCAACTATGACGTCGCCATGTTGATGTTCAATCATCCGCTCGGGCAGGCGGACTTCTTGCGTACGAGCCTGAATCGCGACACGACCCAAAGTCCGAGTTCCCGCGTCGACGAAGAGGCTGTGAGCAACGTCTTCTATCTCTCTCCACGCTTTCAGAACCAATGGAAAGAGCGCACGTCGTGGGGAGCCTCTTTCACCTATGCCACATTGGATACGGCTCCGATTGTCGGGGCCAACGTCGGATCCGATCTCGGTTTCGAAGTCGACTTCAACTTGACCTACAAGCCGTATGATCGACTGACGTGGGTCACGGAAGCGGCGCTGCTTTTCCCAGGCGATGCTTGGAAGGGCGGCACCCAGAATTTTGATAATAAGTTCGCTTATGGAGTTTCAACCAAGGCCGCCATCAGCTTTTGAACGCAACTTGTAATTGCAGCTAGAAGGCATCTCGATTGACATCTCGTACGACATCTCGACCGACATGGCGGAGCGAGGGCCCCAGGGGGAGAAATCCCCCTGGTTTTTTGTGGGCCACTCATATGATCGCCTTGTCCTGCGCGTTGTTTGTGGGCATGGATGCGAGCGCTTCGGAATCAGTCAAACCTGTTCCCCTTCAGAAAAAGCATTACCTGTTGTCGGAAGACGAGCCGTTCGTGCCGCGCGACTCAGATTACTCTTTGGAGTTGGGTGCGATGGCCGAACAGCGAAGCCTGTATTGGGCCGCCGGTCATTTCGGTCGTCATGTGGGACGCTGCTTTTTGACTGATAGCCAAACCTGCCAACAGTACCTCGATTTCTTGGTGGGCTTCGCTGGCCGGGATTCTGAAACTTACACGCATTTGTGGACTTCGGTGCGCTGGCAGTTCGTCAATTTTCCTCGGTCTTGGTCCCCTCTGTTACGGGTGTTTGGTGGAGCGGTTCGAGCTCAGGTTCCTTCGGAAACGGAGTGGCGCGGAATTTCCGGCATGGGTCTGGGGGTGACCACCTTCCTGCATGACAAGGTGGATCTCCGTTTCGAAATGCGTGCGGGCTTTTCGAAGCATGTCATGAGCCAAGGCGTGTTCGCCGTGCAAATCAAGACAGATCGTTTATTGGAATACTTCGCTAAAAAGATGGCAGAGTTCGGCGTTCTCGGGCTCACCACCGCTATTGAAGGCGTTTCTGCGCCTTTCATGGAGCCGAAGCAGCCGTCTCCTTCTGAGTCCACGCCAGAGAAATAAAAAAGCAGGCCGTCATGGCCTGCTGAGGATGAGGACTGGGGTCTCGGTCATTCAAATCAAAATCAGATCAAGTCTAAATCAGAATGGATAGGGGTTCCGGCCCGTCGCGCCGAAGACCGACGGGACCGAGTTCACGTCATACTTGAATTGGCTGCGCACGTTGGGCATCGACAGCGGGTACGCCGAAGCACCATGCTGGCGAACAAAGCCGCGGTCCATCGATGTGCGTGTGTTCCACAAGTCTTGCGGAGCGTTCATGTCGGAGAAGCGAACTCCTCCAGGAGACACGCCTGCGGTTCGGCTCTGGCGGAGCATGTCTTCCATGCTGCGTTTGATCGACGAGAATGGCGACAGGAACTCGTTGTAGTCCCCTGTATTCAAATGACCCTGCGAACGGTGCATTTGCATCGCCGCGACCGGGCCGTAGTAGATATCGTAATCGATCTGGTTGGCGAGATTGCGATGCTCTTCGAGCGCCATTCTCAGATCCTGAATCGCATACATGTCACGCGGGTTCTGACGCAATTCATTGCGGGCGGAGGTGAGACGCTCGCGCACTTCCGACACGTCTTCCGAACGTTCACGGCTGCGACGGGCGGTTTCGCCACCGGCCTTGTAGCCCTGGAACATATTGGCGAGTTTTTCAATGCGATGTTCGCCGCGGCCGATGTCGTTCAGCGCTTCGATCACTTCGTCGGCCAGTTCGATTCCGTCTTCGTTCTCGCTCTCGTCTTTGGAGAGGAGCATCTTCTTGATGGGCCGACGGAGATGTTCATTGACGATTTTTTGGACTTCGGCGAGTTGCTTGCTCTTGCTGAGCGTCTTACCTTTGTCGTCTTTTTCATTTTCCAAGAGAGTCAGGCGTTTGATCTGACAGCGGATCATTTCTTTATCGCCTTCGATGGCTTCATATTCGAATTTGCCACCAGCCACGCGTGTTTTCTTCAGTTCGCAGCGGCGGACTTTGGCGTCTTGTTCTTTCTGCTCTTTTTCCAATTCGGCGCGCGCGAGCTTGGCTTCTTCATCGCGCTCAGCTTTCGTGGGTGAATTGGGAGTACCGGAGCAGTCGTACGCCGCATTGACGAGTTTGCGGAGATCTTTCATCAATGCTTCGCGCGCGGCTTGCGAGTACTCGCCCTCTCTTTGGAGAGCGCCACCGATGGTGTGTTCGGAATCCGACACCTCCACATTCTGAGCAAATGCGACGGTGATGGTCTTCTCGGGTTTACCGGCCACTGCGGCATAGGTGTGCTGGCGGAAGATCACGCGATGTTTTTTTGCGCCACCGCAAGCTTCCATATAGTCACGCTCGCCGACTTCGCTTCCGAGCTTGGTGGCTGCGGATTTTTGTTCCGGCACTGCATTCGTTGCCGCGGGTGCAGAGGGCTGGCTCGTGCCCACTTCGCTGGTCGTAACAGCCGACAGATCGGTCTGTCGAATGGCTTCCTTAAAAGGCTGAAAGCTGACATTGGCCGCTAAAACGGCCAACAGAGCGACTTTCAACATCGTCTGTGACTTCAAATTCGGTTTCATCTCATCCTCCTCTTTCGCGTTCCCGAAAATGGGTACGCGTATGACCCTCCAGGTCGACTGACGGTAGTCCAAAATCAGGTCCAGCCGATGCCAAGCCATAAATTATCGGAAAAACTGGTGTTTTTTCGTTTTTCAGCACTGATCAATAGTTCGTCACGCGTTCATCCGCCCGACGCTCCAAATCCGTAGCTAGTGGGCGTTGAGTCTTTTTCGTGACTTAGCGCTGTTTAAAAATCTGACATCGGAAAGCACGAAATACGGCCTTCCTACGGTTGCTAATGCGGGCGCCAGGGATGAGCGTGACTGGACAAATGCGGTGGAGTCTCTTATTCGAGTGGGGATGAAATTACGCTTTGAGGAACTCAGACCACGGAAATCACTAGCTACCCCACCGGAGCAGTGGCTGGATTGGACGTGGCAGGCGCGCGCGTCGCTGCGCACGCGTGAGGACTTCGCCCGTCATTTCGATCTCACAGCTGAGGAAACAGAGGGTTTCGCCGGCGAGGGCTCGGTTTTTCAAATCCGCTGTACTCCGTATTACGCGGCACTCGCTTCGCCAACGGACCCGCGCGATCCCATTCGTAAGATCCTGATGCCGACGCGTCTTGAGCTCATAACTGGGGCGCAGGCGATATTGGACCCGCTCGGGGAACGACGGAACAATCCCGCGCCGCGGATCATTCATCGGTATCCGGACCGCGCCTTGTTTTTGGTGACCGACACGTGTTCGGTTTACTGTCGCTATTGCACGCGCAAACATTTTACCGGTAACGATCAAGCCTTCGTGCGCAGCGTGGACTACGACAAGGCGCTGTCCTATTTGAAGTCGCGCACGGGATTACGTGAAGTGATCCTCTCCGGCGGAGATCCGTTCACGCTCGGGGATGCGATTTTGGAGCGCGTGCTTTCAGATTTGCGCTCGATCGAGCATATCGAGATCGTTCGCGTCGGTACTCGCATGCCGGTTGTTTGCCCGATGCGGATCACTCCGGAACTGGTGACATTGCTTAGGCGTCACAATCCGGTGTACGTGATGACGCATTTCAATCATCCGCGCGAGTTGACTGGAGAGGCGGCGCAAGCACTCACACGATTGGCGGATGCGGGTTTGCCGCTCTTCAACCAAATGGTGCTCCTCAACGGCGTCAATAACAGTCCCGCGATCGTGCAGGCCTTATCACGACGTTTGCTTTACTTGCGCGTGAAGCCCTACTACATGCATCAGTGCGATCCGAGCGAGGGCACAGATCACTTACGCACCTCGATCGAAGACTCGCTCGAAATTCAGCGCGCGCTGTGGGGGAATTTGTCGGGATTGGCGATGCCGAATCTCTCGATCGACATCCCGGACGGCGCCGGAAAAATGGGACTGGCGCCGAATTTCGAAATCGCCCGAGACGGACGTACACGCACCTACATCGGTTGGGACGGAGTCCGCGCCGAATACGTGAGCCCCGCACCCGAGACTATCTTCAAACCCATCGACGCCGAACTCTACGAAGCCGAGTGGCAAACTCTCCAAGCCGCAAAAAAAATAACGCCCCAAAACTCACGCCACACCGCATCT
>JAMPXM010000086.1 GCA_023701225.1 Pseudobdellovibrionaceae bacterium
AGCGCGATCTCGCTGACGACGCCGTTCTTGTTGATGCGCGCGGCTCCACCTCCCAAGAAGGTCACGGTGGCCGTGCCTGTGACCGTGCCCGTGTATGTGACGTTCAACGACCCACTTTGCGGATAACAGGACAGGGCTGTGTAGGTGACTTGGACAGGCTGGTAGGTCGCGGTGAACCGCGCGTTGTTGTGGTGGACTTGGAGGCTTCCGCCGTTCACGGTCCGGCCAGCTCGGGCCAGAATGCCGCTGATGCCGATCGGGGTGGAGGTTGCAACGGACACATCGTAAACCTCGCGGCCGAGCGAGGAGAGCACTTTGTGATGCCCAGCAACGGACAACAGCCAGGTGTTGGAACTGGTTTGGTTCAGTGAACCTCCGCCGCCGAGCGTGTCGCCGAGATAGTTGGTCGCGTTCACGGACGAGATCGCAAGTGAAGCGTTGCGTACGCTGAGCGTGACGTCCGCCGTGCGAGTCACGGTTTCGCCATCTTCTAGGACGCAGTCGTTGTCGCCGTTCCAGCTCAGTTGGACGTCTCCGTTGTAGGTCAAGCGGCCAGCGGACCCTGTGCACGAGGAATAGGTCACCGACTTTGTCCCCGAGACGCACGTTTGCGAGATCGCGCGCGTGCACGTGTCCGCCCACGCTCGCGGAAGGAGCGAGAAAAATTCGGGAAGGATGAGGGGCGTTCGACGGGTGAATCCGGAACTCGCGCTTTGTTCATCGAGGAGCCCCGAAATCGTCGTCATTCCGCCGGAGAGGGCGGCTTCTTGCGAATCGGCGGTCAACTCATCTCCTGTGCCTGGGGAGGAACATGCGGCAAGCACGCAGAATGCGATCAAAATAGCGATTCGGTTGAGCATCGGGCCTCCTGACAGTCGAATGAGCAGACGAATGAGCAGACGACTGAATCATTCGATTTGCAGCGCCTCGAATTGAGATCCTATCAGACGTGACGGCCGGGTTGTTCAACTCTCCGCGCCCATTCTAGGTGGGTCAAGCTCCGTCGAACCCAGGCCGGAAGTCTGGGTTCGACGGAGGGGGCGTGTGCGGGACGAGAAACCGGACGGCCTCTTTGTCTAGTTGCGCGCACGATGTTTCAAGAATCAGACGGAAATTCCGAAATAAAATCGAAGCCGTTGGAACCTTGAGTGAATCTCTTCGTGAATCTCTTGCAAAGAGGATCGCGAGCGAGGGGAGCTGACGGTGGGGATCCGGGCAGACGTAGCCAAACAGGTGGAATATGGCATTTGATTACGACAAGAGCAAACACAAGCACGAGGCGGGACACGAGTGGGTCGCCTTCTCGGACTTGTATTTGTGCCTTTCGACCGTTTTCCTGTTGTTGTTCGTCGTGGCGTCATTGCGGCAAGGGACCGCGACCGTGCAGGCCGAGATGATGGTGGCCAAGCTGCGTGATGAAAACCAAAAGCTCAAGTACACCGTCCAGCAAGAAGACGACAAAGCCAAAGACTACATGGAGCGGGATGCGGCCGAGCAGGAGAAAGCGGCCTACGATGAGCTCATGAACAAGCTCACGCTGCTGCAGGACGAGGCCGATAAAGAGAAAGACGCGCTCCGTGCCCAGGCGGGTGAGCTGGAGAAAAAAGAAAAGGCTCTGAATCAGTATCAGTTGATGGTCAAACATATCATCAACAAGAATATGATTTCGCAAGCCAAGATCAAACGTCGTGACGATGCGATCGTGACCAAGAACGAGGAAATTTCCGAGCAGGCCGATGAGATCCAGGATCTCGAGCAGGATGTCGCCCAGAAGAAAGCGACGATCGAGCAGGGCGAGCGCAAGATTACGAATATGAACGCCGAGCTCGACAAACGCATGAAACAGTTGCGACGGGCGTACGAGGCCAATCAGATATCCAAGAAAAATTTCGAATCGCAAAAAGCGAAATTGCAGGCGGAAACGCAGGAGCGCGTCGCGGCTTTGCGCGAGCAGAATGAGCAAATCGAAGGCCAGTTGCAGCAGGTCGCAGGTGCTTTGACCGAGCGTGAGAAGGCCTTGGCCCAAGCGCAGAGCACGATCGAAGCGAAGAATCAGGAAACCAACCGCCTGCAATCCGAGTTGCAAGGTGCTGAGGCGAAGCGGGCGGCCCAGATCGCTGGTCTCAAGAAGCAGTTCGAGGCCGATCAAGCCCGCGCGCGTGGAGAATTTGAAGCGGAACTCGCGAGGCAAAAGCTTTCAGCTGCGCAACGCGCGGCCAAAGAAGCCCAGTATCGTGACCAGGCGGCGGCACGCGAGCGCGAACTCGGCGACAAGATCGCCGGGTTGAACTCCAAGATGAAAGACACCGAAGGCGAATTGGCGAAAGCCAAGGAGCTGGCCAACGCACGTAAAAAGTTGACGGAGCAGATCAAATCGAACTTCGCGAAAGCGGGTGTGAAGGCGTCCGTGGACGAGGGGACGGGCGACGTCATCATCGATTTCGGAGATCAATACTTCGAGACCGGCCGTGCCGATTTGAAGCCGCAGATGGCACAAGCGCTCACGAAAACGATGCCGGTCTATTCGGCGTCGTTATTCAGCGATCCCAAAGTCGCCGCGAAGATTCAGGGTATCGAGATCATCGGCTTCGCGTCGCCGACCTACAAAGGCAAAGTCGTCGACCCCAAGAGTCTCAATCCTGAAGATCGCCGCGCCGTCGACTACAACCTCGACTTGTCCTACGCGCGCGCGAAGTCGATTTTTAATTACGCGTTTGATCCGAGTAAACTGCAGTTCAAGCATCAGAAGGAGTTGCTGCCGCTCGTGAAGGTCACGGGTCGCTCCTTCCTCGCAGAAACCAAAGGCGAGCGTTCAGTCGCCAGCGGGATGAGCGAAAAAGAGTTCTGCAAACAGTACGATTGCAAAAAAGCGCAGCGGGTTATCATCAAGTTCAATTTGGGCGAATAAAGGGAGCGGGGCATGCCACATCAACCAAATCAGTTCGAATTGCTGTTTCTCAGGCCGTTCGTCGATTTCCTCAACGCGATCGGTAACCACTGGGTCTACGGTCTCATTCTCGGCGTCTTCTTGCTCGCCGTGACGGTCCGATACCTGATCTACTATACGGTGTCGCGCCACGAGTGGTTCGCGTACGAGTTCGAAAAACGCGTGAGCCGCTACCTCGACGCCGAAGTGGCGGGTTCACGCCAATCGTTTTACGTTTTAGTGAAGCGACTGATGGAAAAGACGTTTTACGAGATCTTTGAAACCCGTGATCGCCTCAAGCGCCGCAAGCCGGACAAAGTGATGTCGATGGCGGATCGTGTTTTCCTGGTTCGTCAGGGCTGCGCGTGGATCGTTCGTGACACGATGAAGCAGGCTCGTCATCTCCGCTGGGGAGAGCACCCGCATTTCATCAATATCACGAAGGTCGTGTTTCACAAGAACCCCTGCTTCAATCGACTTCTCGGTGTGATTCCAACGGGAGGTCTGAACGACGTCCTGAACCTCCTGCCGAGTTTGTTCGTTATCGTCGGGATCTTCGGTACGTTCATCGGGGTCATGAAAGGCTTGCCGGCGCTAGGTGAAATCAAACCGAGTGAAGCGGAGAAAGCGGCGGAAATCATGAAGACGTTCGTGAACGACATCGCGATGTCGATGGGTACGTCCGTGGTCGGCATTTTCTCGTCCGTCATGATGAACGTCGCGAACACGGTGTTCTCGCCGGAAAAGGCCTTCGTCGGCGTGATTGACCGCTTCGAGAACTCGCTGGTGCTTTTGTGGAATCGCGCGAACAGCAACGACATCCCGCGCGACGGTGCGTCCTTTGATGAGAACCGTGACGCCGTGGAAGCTTTGGCGGAAGCCGCACTCAACCAAGAGTTGGCCAAACGGCCACAAGGCCGGGACGGTGACACATACGAGTCACCGAAGGACAAAACGAAAGCGTCTTAATGAAACCCTTTCGCTGGTCGCTTTCGGGCGATCAGCGCGCGCGAATCATCGATTGCGCGAACTGTTTGAGTTGTTGGAGAGATGAGCAAAGCTAAATCCGCCTGCCTCATTCGAGTGACTTCTGCCGCGGGAACCGCGGCGACTTGCATTGAGGCGGAGCAATTCACTGTCGGTCGCTTGGGCGCTGACTTCCTCGTGCAAGACAAGGGAGTCAGTCGGATCCATTTGACGGTGACGATCAAGGGACAGGACATTTGGCTTCAGGACATGGGGTCGGCTAACGGCACCTATGTCGGCGGACAGAAACTGCCGCAGGGTACGCCGGCGCCCTATAAGCCCGGTACAGCCGTTCAATTGGGTGTGAGTCGTGATGTGGTGACTTTTGAGATCGTGGAAAGCGCGATGACTCAAAAGGCCGCCGACGCGGCCCAACGCGATTTGGAACATCATCCGAGTCGCAGCTTGTCGGTTCAGCCCCCAACTGCGGACTTGGCTAAGCAGGCCGATGAGTTCATGCGCGAAGCCCGGACAGCGGCCGCGCAATTTAAAGAAAGCGCGAGCCGTGAGGCCGAAGCCATGCTCAATGTCGCACGCCAGAAGGCGAGCGAGTTGCTCGCCAAGGCCAATGCCGACATCGACGCGATGATGGAGCAAGCGCGAAACAACGCGAGCCAGGCGACGCTCGATCGTGAGGCGGCGGCGGAGAAGGCTTTGGCCGACGCCCGTCGCGAGTCCCAAGAAATTCGCAATACGGCGGACGACGATGCAGAGCGCATCAGTCGCGAAGCCCGGGCCCAATCTTCGCAACTCAAGCTTACCGCTCAGAGGGAAGCCGAAGAGCTTCTGCGCAACGCGCGAATGACGGCTGCCGCCGTCAAGGACCAGGCCGACCTTGAAGCTCGGGGGATTTTGAAAGAAGCGCGAGAAAAGAATCGCGCCGCCATCGAAAGAAATGAACAGGACATGGAGCGCGCGTTGGCCGAGGCCCGCGCGGCGGCAGAAAAAATCCGCAGCGAAGCCGATGACCTTCTGGAGAAGGCGCGCACTTACATGCATGAAAAAGGCGCCCAGGTCATCAAGGAGGCCGAAGAGCAGGCCGCCACGATTCGGTCCGAGGCGATGGCGGATGCCGGTCGCGTTCGTGACGAGGCTCGTGCTGAGGGTCTGAAGACGATTGAGTCGGGGCTACGCGAGGCGGAGGCCGAAATCGCGCGCGTCAAATCCGAAGCCCAGGGCCGAATCGACGAGCTTTTCGAGGCGCAAAAACGCCAGGAATTTGAAATCGCTGAAATCGAGAAGCGCAAACAAACGTTGATCCAAGAGACCGAGGAGCGCCTTCGCGACTTCGAGGCGACTCAGAAATCGCTGCAAGACGCTCGAGAGCTTCTCGACGATATGACGGGCCAAGCCGAACGGGCGCGGGCCGACATGACACTCGCGCAAACCATGCGCGAGAACGCCGTCAAGGAACGCGATGCCGCGATCCTTACGCAACGCCAGGCGGAAGCAGAAACAGCAAAACTCAAAAAAGACGTGCATGATGGCAGAGCCGCGCTCGCGGCGGAACTGAAAGAGATGCGCGAAAAAGGCCTGCTGGATTTCGAAAACCGCAAAAAGGCGGAAGAAGCCGAGATGGCCGGCATGAAGCTCAAGTGGCTTGAGGACATGAAGGCCCGCCAATTGGAAGAAGAACGTCAGGCGCGCATCCTGAAGTCGCATCAAGTGGTCGAGATGACCCGTCATTTGGAAATGATGCTCGTTCCGAAAATTCAAAGCCTTCTCGGCGAGAAAGAATCGACCCTGGTCTTGGGCGAATTGAAGCAGGAACTCGAGCCGATGATGAAGCGGGTTGTCCTCGAGGAACAAGGGGCAACGGGCACAAGTGAAATCGAACAGGTGATTTCGGCGGATCCGGTCATCGAGAAGTTCAAGCGTCGCGAGCGCCTGCGCGCGCGGATGACGATCGCCGTGCCGACGATGCTTTTTATCGCATCCGTCGTTTTGCCGGAATACTTCGAAGTGATCCGCAACCCGGGTGCTTTGCTCCGCGGGGGAAAGACGGTCGAGCAGGTCATTGCCGATAGGCGCGCCCGCGATTTGGCCGGGAAAAAGCGGTTCAATCCAGTGATGGTTAACGAGCTCGGGAATACGTATTCCGACAGCGTGCTTTACACGAAAGACTACATTTCGATGAAGAAGAACAAGGCGAATCTGAAAAAGTGGGCCTTGGAACTTGAAAAGTACATGTACAACGAACTCGGCCTACCGGAAAACGTGGCCACCTCTTACGTGGCCGCCGAGATGACGATGATCGACAATTTGATCGTTCAGCGAGCGGCGATCGACCCGGACTACGAACGTGAGCATATCGCGAAAGTCCGCGCGATCGAAGACGAGGCTCTCCCCGAACTCAAGGGAAAGATCGGTGGAGACGTCGCCTACGAAAAGATCCGTGCTTTTGAAAGAAAATTTTTCGACAACCTTCGCGCCTCGGGCTCCTCGCAGAATTAAAGTTCGGCACGGCGCCGAGTTCTCCCTATCACTTGAAATCTTAAGCGCTATTCCTCGGACTCCGACGATTCATTTTTTGTTGGTCCTCCATCTTTATGGTTCTGGGGAGATGAATCTCGTTCCGCTTCCATGGTCATGACTCCGTTTCTTGGGGCTCGTGGGGATACGCGCATCGGAGGCCCGTTTCCTTGCGTTGAGGTACGCGTGAAAGTCCTTCTCGATCAATAAAAACAAATCATATTTACTGGTGTGTCTTTGGACTTTATCAGATGCTTGTCTTGCTGTCGATCTTGCGCTGACTCGGGATCGATCAAGAGACGGATCAAATTGGCCATACGATCTCAATTTGGATCAATAATAAATATCTAGTTATGCATGAGTCATGTTTATTGAGAAGATATCGTAATCATCAGGTGAGGTTATTTTTTAGATCCATGAAATAGCATCTGGAAAGCCGATAGGAAAGCTGGAGGACCTATGTATCGCCAGTACCTGCTCGATCCGGATTTTTTGGCGCGCCATCATGGGCATCGCGCGGCAGCGATCGCTTTGGCCTGCGGGGGATTGGCCGTTGTGCTGACTCCTCGCTTTCAAGAGGTGGCGCTGTTTGTGCCGGCGATTTTTCTTCTGGCGTCGGTGCAGTTTCCGGTTGTTGTGATCGGGTTTCTCTATTCACTCGCCGCAGCCGCGTACCTGGACGAACTTCACTGGAGTCTGGCTTGGCTGCTGCCGGCCGCCGGGATTTGGACGCTTTTTGCATCCTCGGTTTTGCATAACGCTTCTCATGGAAATATTCGTCCACGTTGGCTCCAAACCGTTCTCGGGGAGATGATGGCTCTTGCGCAGTTGGTGGGATTCGCGGACTGGGTCATCGTGCATATCATGCACCACAGCCATTCGGATGATCCGGAGAAGGATCCCCACCCTCCACAGGGGTTGGGGTACTGGGCGTTCCTGCGTGGCATGCGCGATAAGATCCTGAAGGTTTTGCTGGCGGACTATTTGGATCGTTGGGGCCGCACGAACGCCTCGATGAGCCGGTTGAAGCGGATGGCGATGGCGGGCCGCGCGAACCAATTGGCGAAAGTGACCTTTTGGTGGCTGCTCTTGGGACCCGAGTATTTTTCCGCATTTTTTGCGGCATCCATTGTCATGAAGATGATGCACTATGCGTGGTTCAACTACGCCACTCACCAGTTGATCAACGGGGAAGTGGCGATATTAAACCTGGATCGGTCGCTCTATCGATTCGTGAACTCAGTCTCATTCGGTCTTTACTACCACAAGAACCATCATGCGAATCCGAAGCTATTCGATCCTCGGAAAATGCAGAGCGAGCCGGCGAAGGGCAAAACGGACGAGCGGCCAGATGGACCACTGACGCAAAACGAGACAGAGAAGGCGGCTTAAAAATATGAGAGGTGTACAAAAAATACAGCAAACTGGTTTGATTGAACCATCTTGATGCGTTTCAAGACGACCGATCTTTTGTAGCCGACCCAAGTCGAGGGACTGCTCGTCCGACGTCGGTTCGTGTGCAAGCGGACAGAGGACTATAAACAAAGGATGATCCGTGACAAAAGAGAGAATTCAGCCGGAAGTACTGCAAGAGATCCAATACGAAATTTGGAGGGGCGATCTGTACGGCCATGAAACCCATCTTTTCTGGAAAGACCGCTGGGGCAAGCTATTGCGTGGTTTAGGGACCTTGCGCCCGTTGGATGACGGGGAATTTCTCATGCAAGACAAAGTCACGACACTGACTTACCGAGGCGAGATCGTCGGAATGCATTTGATCAAGGAGTATTCGCGTCGAGACTTCAGGACGCATCCGTATTTTAAAGGCTACAACAGCGATTTTTTCGCTGAGCTTGAGCGTCGTGGCGCCTGGCGCGTCCAAGCGCTTCAATATTTCATCGTCGACGACGCCTGGTCGGTGGCCAAGACGTTAGTGAATTTCGGCGCGATCATTGCCAGTCTCAGTCTCCGTCACCAGATCGAGCGTCACTTGAATGCCTCGATCACGATTGCCCGGGCCGATATCCCTGTGACGTCACTCGGAAAGAAAATCGGTTTCGAAGAACTCTCGTCCTCCGTGATGCACAATGTGGATGTTGGGTTGATCGCCTGTTTCGAGCCCAAGCCGTATCCGAAGGACGGGGTCAATGAGTGGGTCGATTATTATTGGTCGAAACGAGCTGAGTATGTTGTGGATTCGATGACGAAAGTGAGGGCTGCATGAGTTACAAGTGGGACGTGAAGTCGTTGGCGAACAAAATTCTCGAAGCTCCTTGGGAGAATCGCGAGTTTTACGAAGAGTATCTTTCTCAAGTTTATCACTACGTCTCGTTTTCAACGCGTATGCTGGCCGCCGCGGCGGCCGTGACGGAGAGCCGCGGTTTCTACAAGAGGCTCGTGGCGCACATACGTGAGGAAGAGGGGCATGAACGCCTCGCGCTCAACGATCTGAAAAAGATGGAGCCTGCGGGCGAAGTCCGGCCGGAACTCGGTATCACGCGCGCGCTCTGGGAACCGCAATTCTATAAAGTTCAGCGTCGCCCGGAGGCTCTCCTGGGTTACGTTCTGGCGCTGGAGATGTTGGCGATCGAGGTTTTTCCGCCGCTTCTGCCGCGCTTACAGGCGGCTCACGGTGACGCGTGCGTCAGCTTCGTTCGTGTCCACGCGGAAGAAGATCCTCATCATGTGACGGAGGCTCTGGAGCAGATCGAGGCTCTGGGCGAGATTGAGAAACAGCAGGTCTGGAAGAACTTCGAGCAGACCTGCGTGATCATGCAACATTTCGTGGACGATATTAACGCCGCAGCGGCCGCACGTTCGGCGCCTCGTCGTGTAGTGAACCTACATAAGAAGCGCGCAGCGTAGAAACGAAGCCGACTACGGGTCCGTCCAAGATCTGTACCGGGGCGTACGCGTTGTGCACGATTTTGAAGGTGTTGTTGTGAGTGTGCATCTTTTCGCAGATCAGGTGCGCCGGGATCACGCACGGACGCGGCCGCGGATCGGCGGCCAGTTCCTGCAAACGTTGCGTGATCACTTGCGAGATCTCATCGTCGCGATAGAAAAGCTCGTCCATGGAGTGTAACAAAAGCGTGAGCACGTCATAGGAAGAAAGGCGCAGGAATTCCATGTTGCGCCATTCCTGGTTCATGCCATGGAACGTATAGAGCTCAATGACATCGCCTTGGCGGATGTAAGAGTAGAAGTCCTCTGGAATCACGAATCCGAACTTCATCGCGGCGGCGCGCAGCGCGAGGCTGTCTCCACCTTGGAGCTTAATGATGTTCGCTGGTTTCGACATCGCCTCGATGTAAGAGTCTTTCCAGATATCGACGGACGCGAGATGTTGGCGCTGAATGGAAGGAACCAAGCTCTTGAATTTGCCGATGGAGGAGTCCGAGTAGGGAGTCAACCGCACACCGAGTTGCTCGGCGATTTGGCGGAGCCTGAGCAGCGATTGGATCATTTGGCTGGTGAAGTCTTCGCTCGTCGGGTCGTAAGTCGACGGAATCAGCAGAGATGGATTTTGAATCATTGGAAATTCTCCTCTATCACTCTCACCGGTATTCTCCCCGGGGTGCGCAGCGTCGAATTTATCCCATCTTCATGAATTCGGCGAGAGAGATTTCCACAGTTTGCGCAGAAAGTGCGGAAAAATAGAGCATGTTGAGAGCGGCCTATGGACTTTAAATCGCCAAAATCACACATAAATAACAAATGTGGAACGCAAATGTGAGATTTCGCAAGTATCCTCAATCTCTGGGCTAAAGGTGGCTCTAGCCTTGGGCGCTGCGGAACGAGCCGAGGATATCCCGTATGACACTGGGGAGATTTTTCACCGAGGCGGGGGCGACGAAAATCGTATCATCACCTGCGATCGTGCCCAAGAGATTGCCGGGGCGATGATGATCCAAGTGGCGGGCGACCAGTGAAGCGGAGCCCGGAGACGTATGGATCACAATCAGAACTCCATTATGGCGAATATCCTGAATCAAATGATTGATGCGCGTGGTGGACGGGAGCGGGGTTTGGGTTTCATCGGGGAGGCGATAGACCGTCCGGCCTTCTGAGTCGACGGCGCGGACGGCACCCAGTCGGCGCAGGTCGCGGGAAATCGTGCTCTGGGTGACTTTGAACTTCAACGATTCCAGCTCTTCACGGATCTCGTCCTGCGTGCTGGCGCGTTCCTGCTCCAGCAATCGACGCAGGGCCGTGAGACGGCTGGGTGATTCGGTTTGTGCCATGGATCCCTTCTCCCCTCAGTGCCAGCGTCCCAAAAGTCCAAGTAGCAAAGCTTTTTGCACATGCAGGCGGTTTTCACTCTGCCGAAAAAGCGCAGAACGCGGATGATCCGCCATTTCATCCGTGATTTCCTTGCCGCGAATCATCGGCATGCAGTGCATGAGAATCGCGTCGGGTGCGGCGTGTGCATAGAGCGAAGCGTTGACCTGATAAGGATCGAAGACTTGGTCTCGGTCGGTTTCTTCTTGCTCGAAACCCATGCTGGTCCAAACATCCGTATAGATTGCATGAACACTGCGGACAGCTGCCACAGGATCCGTAAAGGCCTTCACGCTGCCTCCACCTTCTTTGGCCCTGATCTCGGCCTGCTTGACGATGAATGAGTGTGGCTCGAAACCCTTCGGGCAAGCGTAGGTCACATCCACGCCAAGAAAAGGCGCGATCAAGAGAAGGCTATGCAGGACGTTGTTGCCGTCTCCGACGTAGGCGATTTTGACGCCCTTGAGGCTTTTGAACGTCTGAAAGAGCGTCAAAACATCCGCCAAAGCCTGGCAGGGATGGTGTGTGTCGGATAGGCCG
>JAMPXM010000087.1 GCA_023701225.1 Pseudobdellovibrionaceae bacterium
CTTATAACCCAGGTCTTCGAATATTGGGATCAGAGAAGACCTGGGTTTTGAGTCTGGGTCGTCAAATCTCCGCGGAATAATGAGTTTCGGCGACCATGTCGCCTGAATTGTGCGACGGCTCTGTTTCACCTTGAAAATCTGGACCCTTGGTCTTTGATTTGTGGACCGATCTCAGGATTTTAAAAAAATCTGCATTTCTTCCACTATTTTTGGTATATACTAAAAATATGAAGTTCGAGTGGGATCAGGCGAAGGCTGAGAGTAACCTGAAAAAACATCGGGTGAGTTTCGATTTGGCGATCACCGTGTTTGATGATCCGAATGCCTTGATAGCTCCTGACCCGAAACACTCCATCGACGAAGATCGGGAGTGGATAATCGGCGAATCCGACAACGGTGTTCTCGTGGTCGTATTCACCAAACGACTTGCAGGAAAAATCTATCGTTTGATCAGCGCTCGCAAGGCAAGCCGCCGAGAAAGGAAGATGTATGAAGAATTCAAAAGACTTCCCCTTTGAAAAAGCACGCCGGATCTCCTCGAAAGAGGTTGCGGAAGGTCGCAAGGCCGTTGAGGAAAAGACCGGCAAAAAACGCAGTGCTCGTGGGCGTCCGGCGAAGTCTTCGACTGATAAGTTTGTAGCGACGTCGATCCGCTTGCATCCGAGGGCACTTGCATGGGCAAAGCGCGAGGCAAAGAAGCGCGGAGTTGGCTATCAGACGGTGATCAACGAGCTGCTATTGGAAAAAGCGGTCTCGTGATCTCGATTTACATTTCGCCCAAGTGGGCGGGCTGAATAATCAAATTCGGTTGGATAACACAGTTGTCGCCGAGTATTTTCACGAGTTCCTCGCCACCACTCGTGACATCTTCCACGGCAATTGCAGAACCATTCAAAATTCTAAGAAACTTTGCATTGGTGTTAGTTACGACCCCGGCCGCATCAGTACACGTAATCGCGAGGGGAGAGTCACCCGAGACCAGTACTGGGGTTGCAGCGAAAGCATTTGATGCGAGCGCAGTTAAAATGCATACAAAATATGATTTCATTCGACGTTAGCTCCCATCAAATCAGATTTCGTCAAAACTCTCACCATTCTGATACCTAGTTCACGAATTGCCATCAAAAAATCGCTGAACCGAACGCTTCGATATCCTTGATGCTTGAGATCACCGCTTTGCGGTGAGTTCATTTTCGTTGACCCTATCTATTGATACTGAAAGGTTCACCGAGCAATAGCGTAAGGATTTATTGAGTATCGGGTTACTTTAAATCCTAGAGCCGACTACTCTGATAAGTGATATTATGTAACACCATGTGTGTATTTCCCTGGGAGAGGTATTTCCCAGGCCCTTCCGTTGCCGGCGGTTCACCTTACGTCTAGAGTTCTTAGCGTGAATGCACCCTTTGCGGCCCGATTATCAGAGATAACATCCACGAATTCAGGTACGGATTCAGACGCAGTCCTTGGAGCTTTCCTGGATGCCATCCAGTCCCGTGGTTTGGAGCTTTATCCCGCGCAAGAAGAAGCCCTTTTAGAACTCTTTGCTGGTCGCAATGTCATTCTCAATACACCGACCGGATCCGGCAAATCCCTCGTCGCCCTGGGGCTTCATTTTTCGGCTCTCGCGGCCGGTCGCAAATCGATTTACACAAGTCCCATCAAAGCACTGGTCAATGAGAAGTTCCTCAGTCTTTGCCATGAATTCGGGGCGAACCAGGTCGGCTTAATCACCGGTGATGCCTCGGTCAATCGTGATGCGCCAGTGATCTGCTGTACGGCTGAGATTTTAGCGAATATGGCGCTCGCGGAAGGTGAATATCTCGCATTCTCCGACATCGTGGCCGACGAGTTTCATTATTACAGCGATAAGCAACGTGGTGTCGCATGGCAAATCCCGCTTTTAACGCTGAAAAAAGCACGTTTTCTCCTGATGTCGGCGACCCTGGCGGATATGGATCCTTTTTTGAATTCCATGACCCGGCTCAATGGCCGGGAGAGTGTTTTGGTCCAGAGTCAGGACCGCCCGGTCCCGCTGGATTTCGAATACCGAGAGACTCCCCTGCATGAAACCATTCAAGACCTATTAGGTGCCGAACAATCCCCGATCTACGTTGTCAATTTCACGCAGCGAGATGCGACGGAAACGGCGTGGAGTTTGTTGAGTACGGACTTTTGCTCCAAAGAACAAAAGCGGAAAATCCTTGATGAACTCGATGGCGTGAAGTTTCAAAGCCCCTTCGGAAAGGAATTCAGTCGCCTGATCAAGCATGGCATCGGGCTTCATCATGCTGGCCTTTTGCCTCGATATCGAATCCTCGTGGAGCGTCTGGCGCAAAAAGGACTCTTGAAAGTCATCTGCGGTACGGACACGCTCGGCGTCGGCGTGAATATTCCGATCCGAACGGTGCTCTTCACCAAACTCTGTAAGTATGACGGGGAAAAAACCGCGATCTTAAGCGTGCGCGATTTTCTACAGATCAGCGGTCGTGCCGGCCGCCGGGGATTCGATGTGCGCGGACGCGTCGTCGCGCAGGCACCTGAACATGTGATCGAAAATTTGCGCATGGAGCAGAAGGCCGCCGGGGACCCCAAAAAGATACGCAAAATCGTGAAGAAGCAACCGCCCCCTCATGGCTTTGTTCCATGGAGCCGCGACACGTTTGAGCGCTTGCGCGGCGGAAAGCCAGAGCCCTTGGTCTCGCGCTTTCAAATTTCGCACGGAATGCTTTTGCATGTGCTCAGTCGCCGCGACGGCAGTGGCTGCAGCACGATGCGCCAGCTCATTACGGATTCTCACGAAAAGCCCGCGCAAAAGATCCAGCATCGCAGACATGGGTTTCGCCTGTTTCGCTCGCTCCTGGATCGCCGCCTGATCGAGTTCAGTCATGAAATACCTGGTTCGCGGCCGAATCGTCCCGGCATTCGCGTCAATGTGGATCTGCAAGCCGAGTTCTCGCTCAACCAGAGCCTTTCTCTTTATCTGATCGATACGCTTGCGCATTTGGATCCGTACGCACCCGATTACTCTCTTGATATTCTCACGTTGGTCGAGTCGATTCTCGAAAACCCCGACCTGGTTCTGCGGAAGCAACTCGATCGCGTCAAAGGCGAGCGTTTGCGCGAACTCAAAGAGGCGGGCGTTGAATACGAAGAGCGGATGGCGGAGCTGGAAAACCTCGAATATCCGAAGCCCCGCCGCGATTTTATCTACGAAACCTTCAACAGTTTCTCGGAACGCCACCCTTGGATCGGTCAGGAGAACATTCGTCCAAAATCGATTGCTCGCGAGATGTACGAACTTTACATGTCGTTTGAAGAGTACATCCGCGAGTACGAACTCCAGAGAGCCGAGGGTTTACTTCTACGCTACCTCTCCGATGTCTATAAAGCCCTCTTGCAGACCGTTCCTGAGCAATTCAAAAACGAAGATGTCGATGCCATCACGGCCTACTTTGGTGCAATGGTCCGACGGGTCGACTCGAGTCTCCTGGACGAATGGGAGAAGATGCGTGATCCGTTGGCGTTCGAAGAGCGCCAAGCGCGCGGCTTAAAGTCCCCTCCCCCACCCGACGCAGATGCGTTTCAGGGCGGACGTCTGGATACAAAGACGCTCACCATCCAGACGCGTAACGAAATCTTCCGGCTGGTCCGAGCCCTTGCGAGTGGAGACTTCGAAACCGCATGCGATATCGTGGCACCCGGAGGGCCAGACGAAAATGATGTGCCATGGACAGTGGAGCGCTTCGAATCTCTAGCGAAAGTTTATGCGGAAGATCATTCCGCGGTTCTCACCACCAGCCAAGCTCGTGGAACGGAGTTCACACGCTGGAAACGCGATGAGCGCATGTGGCGGATCGAGCAGGCTTTAGTCGATCCAGAGGGGCATAACGATTGGGCACTCACTTTGGAGCTTTCCCTTGAGTTGGCGCGTGAGCACGGTCATCCCGTTCTGCGATTGGTCGCGCTCGGACCCGCCGCTGGATAGTCGAGCGGTGGCCAGGACTCAAGTCTTTAAACAATTCGAATCGAAAAGCGTGGGGTCGGTCTATTCTCTCATCACGTTGACCATACCCAATAAATGGCGTACATATATTGGGTATGGTCAATAGACTAATTAAGATATCGAAATCACAGAGTTTATTTTTGTTTGGTGCGCGCGGAACTGGCAAATCAACTCTGCTCAAAACACTTTTGAGAAACTCCGATGATACGCTTTACATTGATCTGCTAAAGCCGGCCGTCGAAGACACATATCGGGTCGATCCGGAAGAACTCGCCCGGCAAGTCTCCGGAAAAAAGAGATACAAGTGGGTCGTTATTGATGAAGTCCAGAAGCTTCCGAAGCTCTTGGATGTTGTCCACAATCTAATAGAAGAAAACGACCAGAAATTCATCTTAAGCGGCTCGAGTGCGAGAAAACTCAAGCGCGGAGCCGCCAATCTTCTGGCTGGACGGGCTTTCGTTTATCACCTGCACCCATTCACGTCCGTCGAGTTGGGGGATTCCTTCGATCTTGACTGCGCTCTCCAATGGGGCCTTCTGCCAAAGGTGTGGAATCTCCAGGAGCAAGAAGATAAGCATGAGTTTTTACGCTCGTATGCCTTGACCTACCTGAAAGAAGAAATCCAGGCGGAGCAGATCGTACGTATTCTCGATCCATTTCGATCATTCCTTGAAGTCGCCGCACAAACCAACGGCAAGATAGTGAATTTCAGCAAAGTCGCCCGCGACGTCGGAGTCGATACGACGACTGTGCAAAACTATTACTCAATTCTCGAGGACACTCTTGTCGGGTTTTTCCTGAACAGCTTCCATCGCTCCGTGAGAAAGCGGCAGCATCAAGCGCCGAAATTCTACTTCTTCGATCCCGGCGTGGTCAGAATGCTGTCAAGAACGCTCGATCTTCCCCTGGTTCCATCAACGGCCTCTTACGGCGAGCTTTTCGAGCAGTTTTTGATTCTCGAGATCAGGAAACTCGCGGAATATCGACGTAAAGAATGGGAGTTTTCATATCTCCGCACGAAGGACGATGTCGAGATCGATCTTATCATCGATCGTGCGCGGCGACCCTTGATCTGCGTCGAAATCAAATCCACGCGAAACATTCGTCCTGATGACATCAATCAGTTCATGAAGATCACGGGCGACATGACAAATATCGAAGCCTATTGTTTTTCAAACGACCCGAGATCGAAAAAAATCGGACATGTTCACTGCCTTCACTGGACCGAGGGTCTCAAAGAACTCGGCTTGGTCTGAGCGACCGCACCTCCGAGGCTTTACAATACTGTCCGTTCTCCGACCCTCAGGCTTAGGTCTTGAGTGCGGGCATGTGAATCAAAATCCGGTGCGAGAAAAAATCCAGCAACGCTCGAGGCCCATCGCCACCAATTCCGGAATTTTTCAACGGTGTCGCTTCGGCCTGGAGATCACGGACTGGACCTGAATTCACAAACACTCGGCCAGCTTCTATTTTTTGCGCCGTCTTCAGCGCTTTTTCTTCATCTTCGGAGAAAACATAGGCGGCTTGTCCGAGGGGAGAAAGATTGGCATATTTCACGGCCTCATGCGGATATTTGAATGTGCCAATTGAGGCAAATGGACCGAGGACCTCTTCTTGCTGAAGCGTTGAACAGAGCGTGAGATCCACTGACACGAACGGAGCGACATAGTGACCGTGTTTCGGTGCTTCGAGATCGGCAAACAGCGACTTCCCTTTTTCTTGTTTGGACTGCTTCGTAGCCGCTAGAAAACGTTCCGCCCAACGCTTCCGCGGAAGCGGGGCAAGGTTTGGCAACCAGGCTTTGGTGTGGGCCATTAAGGCTTCCAGGAATGCCTCGCTCACGCTACCTTGAACAAACACACGCGAGCCGCGCCAGGCCGTTTCGTGGTGCACATCAAACAGCGTGCGGACGATTTCAGGCATCTGGACTTCGAGATCGGCATCGGCGAAAACGAGAATCGCGTTGCGCCCCCCCATTCCCAGATGCAGGCGTTTGCCATGCTCGGCTGCGAGGATTCGAATTCGCGCTCCAACTTCGCTTGAGCCAACGAATGCGATACGTCCAATTCCAGGATGTGACACCAAAGCTTCGCCGACCTCCGCGCCGCGCCCACAGACGACGTTGACGACGCCCGCGGGAATTCGCGCCTCCAGGCTCAATTCCGCAAACCGAAGCACGGCTCGCGATGCGCTCGAAGAAGGTTTCACGATCACTGGGCCACCACCACCAATTGCGGCCGCCAAACGGCGCGCGGTATGAAACACGGGTTCCGTCGCGGGAGCGATGAGGCCGGAGAGTCCGGCAGGGAGCCGGTGCTCTTGCGGACTTTCTGGTTCACGCAAAAGTCGAGCTATTTGCCGCAAACTATCGGAAGCAAGAAGGATATCAAACGCTTCGGCATCGGCAACTGACTGACCGGTTTCAAACGAAGAGAGTTCCGCCAAATTCCGTTTTTCCCGGACGATCACGTCAGCCCAGGCTTCAAGTCGATCAGCGCGCGCATGAAAATCCAAGCGCGCCCATTCAGGAGCAACACTGTTGGCCGCTTTGACAGCCGCGACAATATCCATCAAATCAGAATCCGGAAGCTCACCGCTCGCCTCGGTACGACGCGGCTCCTGGAGCGATAGATAACGTCCAGAAACCGGGCCCCGTGGCTCCCCATGAATCCAGTTGCTCAATCGCCCTGCGCTCACATCTGCGTAAAACATTGACGCTTTCCTTTGAATTTTGATCTTCCGGCGACAGCTCAAAGAAGAACATGTCTTGAATTTCAGAGGAACTGCTCAGCCTCTAAACACGTAAAAATAGTTTTTCTCATGATCCAGACCATCGTCCAGAGTGATTTCCACTACATAGCTCGCCTCAAAACGAGACACCATTAAAATCTCTCAGCACTCACGCGGAGTTACGGCCGAATTTGGATATTGTACGTGACGTTCTATCCTGTTCTTACGTGAGTGGGGTTTATCTTAGCCGTCGTATGTAAGCTCCTCGCTTGGATTCATCCGAGGTTCGTCCTTGGAGCCCACCACGTTTATCGCCGTCACCATGGCGATCAAATGTTGTACGTGAAATGAGGGGCTATATGGGATTGAATCGCAATTTTCGCACGTTGGTATTGGCTTTCGCCGCGATCGCACAGCTCACAGGCTGCACAGGCGCCAATCCCAGCTTCTCGCTGCTGGCCGACGAGAACACCTTCAATCAAACGCCGACCGTCACCACGGGTAAAATCGATATCCTCTGGGTCATCGACAACTCTGGTTCCATGGCATCCTCACAACAAAACGTGGCCGACAATTTCAGCACCTTCATCGAACTCTTTAACGCGAAAAACATGGATTACCGTATGGCCGTGACCACGTCGGAAGCATATCGCGCGATCTGGCAGAGTCAGGAGTACGCGCGCCTTCGAGATGGTACCGATGCCACAGGCCACACCGGCGTGTATGTGATCGACCCCTCCACACCCGACCTCCAGCAGACCTTCCTGACGAATATGTTACAAGGCGTAAGCGGAACCGGAGACGAGCGCGTCTTCCAAAGCTTTAAACAAGCGCTGACAAATTCGATCAACTTGCCCTATGGCTTCCCCCGTCAGGACGCGTTCCTCTCGGTGATCATCGTGAGTGACGAGGACGACTTCTCTCACGACGCACAGGCATCCATCTCTGGTCAATACAGCAATGTGGGCCTGCACACGACGCAATCGTATGTCGACTTCCTTGACCAGCTCACACTGAGCACGAGCGGCGCACGTTCCTATAACGTAAATACGATCTCGATCCTGGACCAGACCTGTTTGGACACTCTTAACGCGTCTTTCCCGGGACGTCGAATTGGCGTTCGCTACCAAGAACTGGCGACCGCAACCAATGGCATCATCGGCTCGCTCTGCGGAGACTTCGCCGCAACCCTGGCTGATATTTCCAACCGGATTCTCGAGCTCACGACGGCGTTTTACTTGAATCGGGAACCCAATCCGGAATCGATCGTCGTCCTCATCAATGGCGCACAAATTCCAAATGATCCGGTGAATGGCTGGCAATATAACGCAAGCAACAACAGTATCACTTTCCACGGCACGGCTGTTCCTGCCGCCGGATCCCAGATCACTGTCCGCTTTGATCCCGCATCAATCAAATAAGGATGCTAAAACCGACGAGTGAAAGCGAGCCTGAAACAGAAACGTAAGGCTCTCTTTCGAACGTTAATCTCGCTTTTGCATGGGCCGAGAGGATCCACGAGCGGCGCGCAGGGCTGAGGTTGTCAGCCCAAGTTCCTGGCACAATTCTTCACCAATGACTTTCTGAGCGGCCTTGATGGTCGCACAGCCTGCGGCGATTCTTGAATACGGGATGACGTCCCAAAAACGATTCTTGCGGCCAGACTTAGCAGCCGGTGTTTTTTTAGCCAAAGCCCCGCTCGACGGCCCACGCTCGGATCCTGTCACCATACGCGAAGTCAATCCACAAACCGACCGGATGAACCGCAAGTATGACGCACGCGACGGAACATGAATCAGAAAGTGGAGCGATTGCCCATCATTCACAAACTGCAAAATCGAAATACGGCAGGTATCCGCCTGCCGGGAAACGAGCGAGCGAATGCGCGTCAAATACTCCGGACGACGTAAAGAAAACCGTCCCCTGGCGCGCGTGGAGCGCAAAACGAGGTACATCGGCTCACGTGTGGATAGCGGACGCGCACTTTTGCGTCGCCCCTCACCGAGCCCTCCTCCATGCTCAACACGATTCATAGACATGATATGAAGAAATAGTGAAGGACCGAAATGAAGTCAAATATGATTCAACGAAGTCTATTTGTTTTTGTAGACATAAATGCAGACTGTTGTATCGAATTTCTGTTTATTGAGGCATATTTGTCACGATATTGAGCTGGCGCTTATTGAGGCCAAGGGGATTGTCGACCTCTTGCCCTCCCGCATCCACACCGCGTAGCGCAACCATCAACACATGTGTCGCACTGTGATTGTAATTGCTCGGTAATGCAACGCGGATACGAAAGCGGCCGAGTTCATCGCAACCGTTATCAATTGCCTGAATTTGCGTGGGAGTGGGCCCCGTGATTTGGAAATAGATCCGATGCTGGGGATAGCCTGCCGGGTCACAATATCCCCCGACGTCGAAAGCCAAATCGGATGGAATCAACCGTTCTGGCTCTGCATTGCCGATCGACAGGAGAATCGCTTCCGGCGTGCTCTGACAGGAAGCGCCTGTGCAGAGAGGCTCCAGCATCATTGAGCTATGCTCGCTCAAATCCGCTGGCTGGTAACCACCGCAATTCTGAAAAATCAGGCTCGTGCTGGCGATCACAAACAGGACGAGGACTGCCTGTGTGTATTGTCTCATTCTGATACGCATGGCGCGTTCGCCCTCCAGGTGACATGTCTCTTATCGACCGTTTTGAACAGAGACTTCAGTCGAGCCGCGATTTTTTTTGAGTTCTCCGGGCACAATGTTTTGCCTTGTAACTTCCAGTGGTTGGATGGCATCTTTGAACGATCCAAATGACTGTTCTCACATGCCTATTGACCGTATTGCTGCTTTTAATGGCGATGCCTCCTGTTTCCCAGGCGAACACGGGGAACGAGGTCTTCCGATTTCATGTCCCAAACGAACCGTCATCATTGGATCCATCTCGATGGAGTTCGACGGACGCCAATTATTTGTTTCACAATCTTTATCGTGGACTCTATCGGTATGACTCCCGGCAACGCCTGATTCCGGAAGGCGCACGAGAATGCACGCGCCCGGATCCGCTGCGCGTGATTTGTACTCTCAATCCGGACTTTAAGTGGAGCGACGGTGTTTTCGTCGAGGCGCAGCACTACGTACTCGCCTTTCGGCACCTTGTCGCTCCCGGCTCAAAAAGTTTGGGTGTCGAGCTTTTACAAAACGTTGTGGGGGCTATGGATGCCTATTCAGGGAAGGCTTCGGCGACTCAACTCGGCGTCCATGCTCAGAGCTCACAACGCTTGGAATTCCGTCTCCTGAAACCCGATCCCGATTTTCTCTACAAGCTCACCTCTCCGATCTTGGTGCCGATCCGCTCAGAAAGTTTTCCAGACCGAACGCGGGCGGGACAGCACGTCTACAATGGACCCTACCGCTTGGATAATTGGGAGATCGGCAAGCGGCTCCGTTTGTCGTCGAATTCGCATTATACTCGAGGTCGAGACCGACGTCCGCCCATCGAGGTTCTGGTGATTGATGAAGATGCGACCGCGCTGGCTCTTTACGAACGCGGTGGACCGAGCGGCGGGCTGAGTTTTCTGCGGCGGCTGCCGACTGGGTTGATAGCGAAATACAAAGGCCGCTCTGATTTCAAGCAAATCCCCATGGCCCGCTTTGATTACATTGGCTTCGGACCGGAACTCAAAGGGCTTCCGAAAATGCGCCAAGCACTCTCCTTAGCTATGGATTTTGATGAGCTTCGGCGCATTTACGACGCACTCGGTAGACCCGGCTGCCCAGGCCTACCCGAAGAAATCATGGCTGAAACGCCGTGCTTAAATATGAACGAACGCGCCGCAAAGGCGGCCTGGGCACAAGTGCCCGCCAAATTCCGCGAAAAACGTTGGACGTATGCGTTCAGTGGTCTTGGTGGAGACGATATCAAAAAGGGTGCGGAGTGGGCTCAGCAACAATGGCGGCAGCGACTCGGAGCACGTGTCGATCTCGCGCAAACCGAGCAGACACTCTTTTTGAGCCAGCTTCGCGAAAAAGCCCCGGCCATTTTTCGAAAAGGAGTCGGGCTGGATCGTCCCACGTGTTTGGCTGCACTTGAAACGTTCTCTCCCGGGGGAGCTGAGAATTTTCTTTCTCTCGATCTTCCGGAGTACAACGAAATCCTCGCTCAATTGAGTCGCGCCTCGACGGTTGCCGAGAGTCGCAAGCTGTGCACGCGGGGGATTCGAGTTTTGATCAAGGACCATTGGCTGATCCCGTTGGGAAGAATTCACTTCACCCTTCTCGCCTCGCCTCGCTTCCGCGGCTGGGACCTCAACGAAATGAACCAGCTCGACCTTGCGGAGTTATCGCCAGTCGCGTCGAAATGAATCAGGCAACCCGACTCTTGTCGAGCCGAGCCAGCACTTCCACTGGTTCTTCTGCGCGGGAGTTTAGCTCCGTCCCTTTTCTGTCGAAAAAGACA
>JAMPXM010000088.1 GCA_023701225.1 Pseudobdellovibrionaceae bacterium
CCTCTACCAAAATACGCGGCGCACCCTTTGGAGATGCGGCGCTTCTTTGGTTCAGTGGCCTGAGTGTTCGTTTTTCTCTTCGCGGCGTTGCTCGCGCATTTCCTTGCGGCGCTCGCGGCGTTCTTCACGGGCCGCTTTCATTTTCTCAAGCATCTCCATGCGATCTTGTTTAAGCGCGGAGTGGCACTTCTTCATTTCCTCACGGTTCGTCGCCGAGCTCACACAAGTCTTGGCTTCGTTCAAATTAGTGATGCGCTCATCGAGCATGCTCAAGAAGGACGTCTTCATTTCATTGAACATATCTGCGGCTGGCGCCGCGGTTTCCTCGGCGAAAGCGAGTGAGCTGGAAAAAATCAAAGCGGCGGCGAATGCGAGGACTTTCATGATTTTTTTCTCCCGAGCTTCTTATGAGCTCTGAAACGGTGAACAGTGGAGCGAACGTGTTGAAACATGTCTCAGTTCGCTGTGTTTAGATGATTCGTCGACCCGCAGAACGGATCAAGTCCTGTTTTGGGCGAATTGGGATGTAAAGCCATTGCAATGGGCAGTTCTTCAGAGGCGCTCTTCGCTTTTTTTTCGGTGCTGTTGGGGCGACCCAGCTGAGCTGAGCTCAGCTCAGCTCAGCATTCCCTCGATCTCAATATCAAGACTTGTTCCGCCCTCAAGATTGTTGAACCTATATGGGTAGCACGCGGCAAAGTTAAACCTGGCCCGAACAAAAGTTTTTTGCAATCGACCCGCGGCGCCGCGGGTGAAGTCGACCTATCGGTGAGCGCGTCCGATATCAGAGGGCGGCAATCCGTCAGAACGGATTGCCTGCGATGGAGCGGTTTTTAGAGAAATCGTGACGACTTCGCGGCCGGGTCGGAACCTTTTTCTGATTCTACATCAAGAGGCGCCGTTCGAAGTGCGGCGCCTTGCACTTACCGGCCCAATCTTCCATCGCCGCTGCTATCGATTTTCATCGACTGGCAAAGGCTATTCGTTTTGAGCTCGGCGAGCGAGGTGGTTCCAGTATCTATGAAAGAACCTTCTGTTCCATCGGTTTCGGCCGCATCGTGCGGAGGCAAATTCAGATTGATGAGTTTATAAGTCGGCGTGACGATGTGAAAAAAGTATTCTGCGCCAGACGGAGCTCGAAAGGCGACTCGAAACGAATGGGAAATCGACGCCATTTCGTTGATAGCCGATGGGTACACATCAGGGAATTGATAAAAATCCGTGAATACGATGTCTTCCGCTTTTGTTTTTTCGTCCGGCGTTCCCTTTGACATGGATCGGACGAGTTCGGCAGCATACTGGCGCAAACTTTTCTTTTGTTTCGAGCCGACGACTTCAAGGCTCTCACCTGTTGAATTGAAGGTGTCGACCGACGACTTCACTTCAGATACGCTGCACTGACGGAGAAAGTCTTTGACCGGTAAAACATAGTTCGAGGGCTTACCCGCGGCCGCACTGTTACTCGCTGTCAAAAGGATGGTCATTAGGCCCACTAGTGCGGTCGTCGTTTTCATGCGCTCTCCAGTTTCCTGCTTAAAAAGCAATTGAGTCCACCATCGAGGTTTGGTGCGATGGCTATCGAGACAGCCGAATGCAAGAACCGTGCGGTTTGCGTTGACCTGACGATCCGGTGGCCAAGGGCGGTGCCGCTTTTGGTCGCTGGGTATCGGGTATTTGTGCCATAAAACAATACGTTAAATCCTCGTGCGGACTCGGGCTTGCAGGTTCTGGGTCCGATGCGTATAGGGTCTGCTCTTTTATTTGTTCTCACCTTTATTGCGGTCGTGGTCAGCCACGCTCAGCAGGTGCATTTAACCCTTCCGCAGTCCGTGCTGGTGATCACCGGTGTTCCGCTGACGATTCCTGAACCTCAGGCGCGCTCGATGAATCTGCGGCCCGAGCAGAACACCGGCGGTTGGGGTGATGTCATGTCCAACATCACCATGGCTCAGGAGCTGAAGCTGCAGTTTCCGGCAATGACCGTGCGTTTGGTCGTAACTCTGAATGATGCCGCCAGAAGCGTTCATGTGAACCGTGTGCGCTCGTTGGTTGAAAAGATATTCGTCGATGATCGTGGGCGCGCTGTCTTGGATCCGGATTCACGCAAGGCTCAGACGTACAACGGTGTCGAAGTTTACTTCGTGAGTTTGCCTGCGGAGGCCTCCCGTGCACGGCAAGACGATGCACCATCAGGCGTCAGTGAAGCGATCGAGAAGGCCGCCGCGCATATTCCGGTCTCAGATGTGGCAATCCAGTTTTCCGCCAATGATGCGCCCGTGGCGCCTGAATTGTTCAAAGCGAGCCGGATGCGGATTCATCTTCACGAGTTCATTGCGTCCCAAGACGAGCTCGCCTTCGTTTCACTCGAAGAAGAGCCAGACGTCTGGAAACTCAACTCAGGGCCGCGGAACCTTGGCGCTTATGGGTTCGGAACCTCGTATGATCGGCATGGTTCGGCATTCAATCAACGTGTCCTGAAAAAGTGGTGGGCTCAAGTTCTGGGTTCGCATCCGCGTTTGAACGAAATCGATCTCTCGCGCGCGGAACTCGCATTCGCGTACGCAGGCGATGCCGATCTCGTTGCGGACTATGTCACGGCGATGCGGAACCTCGCGCGCCTGAGTCCCGAGGTACCCTTTGTTGTTGTGGCCAAGGGCGCGGGCGTGCCGATTGTCGACGGCAACTTCTTCCAAATTCCGCTCGGTCCGCATCCTCGGGATCTCGCACACGCGCTGATTTCCGAAAGTACTTATTCTCCTCTGGTCACGGGCGATGGATCTTTGTCGTCGGCATTGGAAACGGCGGCTGTCATCGAACTGGGTACACGCGTGACCGCGCGGACGCGTGGTCGGAGAGCGAAGTCGTTTCTCTATGAGCTGAACTCCTGGAAGGCCGAAATGATATCGAGTTGGCTCTTTGACGTGTTCAGGAAAAGCGACGGCGAATCCCTGGCGGCTGCCGAGCGATTGATGATCGCACCGAGTCCTGCGCGAGCATCCGGCGGAGCTTCCGACGCACGGGAAAAACGCGTGGCGCAAATCCAGGCGGCGTTAGTCGATTTCGACACGCATACGAAGTTGGTGCAATTCCTTGCCGCTCGTCGTGGCCAGTTGGATATGGGTCGCCGCCTGATGGAATTGACCCGATTGCGTGGGTTGTTCCAGCGGATCGAAGGCCTGCCGCGAGCCAAGACCGCGGACTACCTCGCGTGGCTGGTCAGCCAAACGGGCGCTCTCGCCGAAAAAGTCGATTGGCAGACCCACTTGGAGCGAGGCGTGCAAAGGGCAGGCGTGAACCGGGATTCCAAGCGACTTTTGGATGTGTGGTACTCGCTGGCGACACTTTGGTTCTTGGAACGTCCGGTGCCGGAAGCTTGGGAAACCAAGGCGGTCCGAGAGCTCAGCGAGGTTTTCTCCAAACGAGAAACAGAGAAACGATATCAAATCGATCAGAAACTCCAGGACCTGTTCGCGCAAATTGCCGCGGTCCCGACAGCCTCCCGTCGAATGCAGACATTACTGGACCGCAATCCCGATTTAAGCAGGGCCATGACTCACTTCGAAGCGGAATTCGAAGACGCTGGCTCCGGACACCGTTTTCCATGGAATATTTCAACGATTTCTTCCACTCGCTTGCGCTGTGAAGACCTCTGGTCGTCGAGCGGACATCATTGAGAAGTTGGCTGTGTTGAAGTCGTCTCCCGGCTCCCTGGGACGTTTCCAAATCAGGCCTTCCCAGAGGTTGAGTTTCCGGCTTCATGACGTGACGGCGCTGGCAGGCGTCGTTAACCTGAAGTGAGATGAGGCGTTTCGCGTTTCTTATTTTTCTCTGTGCGGCGTTCGTGTTCCAAGGGCGACCAGCGCAGGCCAAGCTCTGCAATTTGCTCAAGGAAGACTGTCGGTTGTATGGGCGCGGCCGCTCGGCTCCGACCAATCCTTCGAAAAGTTCGACGATCAGTTTGAATCCGTCCGCCGTGCCGACGGAAAAAGGCTTCGGCGCCGAGGTGCTTCACTATGATGGTGAGTTCGACTTCGCACTTGTTCGCGGTACGGGCCGGATCGGAGCCGCGATCTCTCCGACCAACGGCGAGGAAACCTTTTTCGGGGCGCCCGGTTTTGAACCCAGTGATCAGTTTCTGCAACGGAAGATAGAAAAGAAGAAGTACGTTTCGCAAAAAGTCTCGCTCGCCACGGCGTTCAATGTCTGGAGTAACAAGAAAATCGGAATGCGACGGGTGGATTTGAATCTCGGCGTACTCGGTCGTTACAATCGACTCTCTAAGTCCGTGCTCCCGGGAGGCGGGATTTCGGGCGTCGCCGGTCCGTTCACGTTTGGTGTGGCGTTGAGCAAAGACGAATACGTACTCGACTTGAGTCCCTATGGTGGCGAGACGATGGTTCGCTACGGGTACACGACACAAACTCTCTCGGGTGGCGTGTATCTCAGCAATCTCGCCTTGGACTATTCGCATTTGGAAATTCGCGTGCCTGGCGAGGAGCTCATCAAAATCAATCTTCTCACCGGAACCCTGCTGCTCAAGTATGTCTATCTGACCGCCGCGAGCCGGATCGAGTATTCCAATCGCTGGGCCTATGACAAAGCGACGCAATCTCTCTTGCCGGAATACAAGAAGCGCCACGGATTCGGCGGCGTGCAGCTGGCTGCGACGAAGAACATCCTGATCGGCGCTTTTTATAATTACTATCTTGTCGAAGATATTTCTCTGGGATTGACCGCGTTCTTTTGATGGCAAACGACGATCGTAATCCGCCGGGCGACGGCTCGTAAATTCCAGCGCGCGGGTCTTAAGAGGCTTTCATTTTAAAAAGCACGGAATACATGGCATCGAGAAGATCGGGATCATATTTGCCCGCGAGTTTGGTCTTCATGAATTCGAGCGCGTCCGTTGGCGACATCGGTTGATTATAGGATCGCTTGGTCGTCAGCGCATCGTACGTGTCCGTGATCGCCACGATGCGCGCCATCGGATGGATTTCCGGGCCGGAGAGTTGTTGCGGATAGCCATTGCCGAGAAAGCTTTCGTGGTGTTCGAAGCAGCAGGCGCGCATGGCTTCCGAGCAATTGTAGTCGGTGAGGATCTTCAGGCCGAACTGAGGATGCTTTTGCATCTGCGCCCATTCGACATCGTCCAGAGGTCCCTTCTTGCAGATGATCTCGACGTCGACATTGCGCTTACCGATGTCATGAAAGAGCGCACCGCGCCCGAGTTCACCGAGTTCCTCGCCGCTGTAGCCAACCACAGCTCCCAAGCCGAGCGAGTAGATACTGACGTCGAGCGAGTGATTGTAAGTGTAGAAATCATGGCTCGACAGGCCGACAAGAAACGCCATGCCTTCCGGCTCTTGTTCCATGAAGTCGATGAATTGGCCGATCAGTTCTTTTGATTCATTTAACGCACGGTTCACATCGGGCTGCTCGAAGATTTCTTCGGCCAAGGTGAGCGAACTCTCGCGCAGAACCGCGGCCTTGGTTTGCGTATCGGTATCCTCGTCGTTCAGGCGTTGAAAAATGAAGGATTTGTAAGCTTGCCGTTGATCCTCGGGCACATAGAAAACGTCGGCGCGATCGAGGTGAGCGATTTTCTCCGCTTTGATTTGCTCACCGGCGCGAAGGTAAAGAACGTGTTTACCTCGTAACTGAATATAAAGGTCGAAAGTGATGGGCCGATTGGGCCCCAATGTCGCGACTCTGATTTTGAAATATTTGATGTTTTCCACAGCCTTATTTTGCCATGTCCGGGGACTCCATCAAAGGACGAAGGGTCTTGCCGCTAGGTATCGCGACAAAGGGGTGGACCGCCATTTTACCATCCCTCTTTGACACGCCCGCTGTCTCAATCTGACTTATGGCCGAACGACCAGCCGGCCCCGCCCTTATAATAGCGGGCTGCCTCAGGCATTGACGGGACCTGACAACGCTGCTTCTTTGTGGGTCTATGGCACTGCGGATCGATACACCCATTCAATTCTTAAAAGGAGTCGGACCAAAGTTGGCATCCGTCCTGCGCGGCAAGGGTGTGCAGACGGTCAACGACTTGTTGCAGTGGTATCCGCGGGCCTACGAAGATCGGCGCGCTGCGCGTTCTATCTCTTCACTGCGCCCGGACGAACTGGTGGCGCTGAAGGCTCAGGTCGTGTCCGTGTCTTCTTTCAATATGGGAAAAAGTCGGCGCAAAATGTACGACGTGACCGTACGCGACGGCACTGGCAAGGTTCATTGCAAATTCTTTCGCGTTCCCTACAAAGGCTATTTCGAGCGCTTCCAGCCGAATCAACTTGTACGTGTGATCGGCAAAGTGACCTATTATCGGGGGCAGATCGAGTTTCATCATCCTGATATTCAAGATTTCGAAGAAGAGGTCTCGACGGGCGAGGAGCGCGACACGCTTCTTCCGATCTATCCAGAAACCGAAGGTCTGACCGGCCGGCAAATTCAAAAACTCGTGCGTCTGGCGCTGCAGGAACTCAAGCTTGCCGGCTATGATGATCCCGAAGCGGCCTTTCGACCCAAAACCGCGATGTCGTCCGGACGTCGCGACATGAGACCTAAGTTCGTGCCATTTGAGAGTCCGAGTCGAAAGGCGAAAGCCTTGGCCAATGGCGCGAAGGCTGTCGGGACTGCCTCTGACGCCGCCAAGGTGGCCGCGATTCCGGCCGTCGTTTCCCCCAATTGGGATGGCGAGCCGGAACCTTTGGAGAAGCTCCCGAAATGGTTGCGCGAGAAATACGCACTGCCGGATCGATTTACGTCTCTGGCATTCGTGCATCAGCCACCTAAGGACGCCGGAATCGAGTGGGTGGAAAGTCGCTCGCCGTTTCATCGACGGCTGATCTTTGAGGAATTTTTTTGGCTCGAGTTGTATTTAGCGGCCCGCCATTCGGGCTTGCAAAAGGAAGCCGCGCCCGCACTTCGGTCCGAGCGTGGCTTGGTGGACCGACTGGTTGCCTCGTTGCCGTTTCGTCTGACGGGAGCGCAGTCGCGCGCCTTTGAGGAAGTCGTTGCGGACCTTGCCAAGCCCCACCCGATGCATCGACTCGTGCAAGGCGATGTCGGATCGGGAAAAACGCTCGTGGCTTTGATGTCGGCCTTGATCGCCGTCGCCAATCGCCGCCAAACGGCGATCATGGTGCCGACCGAGATCTTGGCGGAGCAGCATTACAGGAACGCGGTCAAGTATTTGGAACCTCTCGGTGTGACGATCGGCTTTTTGACGGGCTCGATGAAGCAAAGCGAGCGTCAGCAGACGTACGATCTCCTGCGAAGTGGCGCGATAGACGTGATCGTCGGCACGCACGCCTTGATCGAAGATGTCGTCGAGTTCCATGACTTGGGTCTGGTGATCATCGATGAACAGCATCGTTTCGGAGTGCATCAGCGCAGTCGCTTGAAGCAAAAAGGTATGAGCCCGCATTTTCTGGTCATGACCGCGACACCGATCCCACGCACGTTAGCGATGACCGTATATGGCGATCTGGACGTTTCCGTTATCGACGAAATGCCTCCGGGGCGGACCGAGATCTCCACGCGCGTCGGGTATGAAAGTGTGCGGCCGAAGATGATGCAGTTTCTCAAAGACCAGCTCGCCAAAGGACGCCAAGCCTATGTGGTGTACCCTTTGGTGGAGGAAAGCGAGAAGATCGACCTCAAGGATGCCGTCTCGGCATTCGAGTCTTTGCGCCAGGAGTTGCCCCAATGGAAAGTGGGGCTTTTGCACGGAAAGATGAAGCCTGACGAAAAAGACGCTGCGATGGATGCTTTTCGCCGCAATGAGATTCAAGTTTTGGTTTCCACCACCGTGATCGAAGTCGGAGTCGACGTACCCAATGCCACTTTGATGATCGTCGAACACACCGAGCGCTTCGGACTTTCTCAGTTGCATCAGCTACGTGGTCGAGTCGGCCGTGGTCAGCACAAGAGCTTTTGCATCCTCATGCTTGGCCACGCGGTGAGTGATGAGGGGCGCACACGCGCCCGCATCATGGAAAACACGACTGACGGATTTAAAATCGCCGAAGCCGACTTGGAAATGCGCGGGCCAGGTGAGTTCCTCGGATCGCGCCAATCGGGATTGCCAGGATTCCGGCTCGCCAATTTGGTGCGAGATGTGCAGGTCTTGCAAGAGGCCCGCGCGGCCGCATTCGAGGCGATCGCCAAGGACGCCACGCTGACACGTTCAGAGAACAAACCTCTGCGCGAAGAGTTGCTGCGCGCTCACGGCGCCACGGCCTTGGCATCGGTCGGCTGACGAGTTCCGACTTCGCCAATTTGAAAGCCGAAGCGATCAATTTCGATCCGCAAAACGCGCTATCTTACGAAGGTGTTGCAGATTGCCTCGAGACCCGAGGTCGATGGCCTCGGATTTTGGCCGGACATTGCCTCGGGCAGAAAGCGGTGCTGTCATCAACCGCATTCACCCGGAGGCGTCAGATGCGAAATGGGTTATGGGAACTCTTCAAAACTGGCCGCACAATATCGTGGATGGCAGGTGGCACCGTCCTGCTGCTAGCGAACGTCGCCCTGGCTCAAGTCCCAAATTTTTGGAAGCTCTCTCGTGAGACAACAGAAAAAGTTTATACCTTGGCGGCATTTTCCGACTTGCAGGCGCGTTTTCCCGAACTCTTGGTCAATGTCGATGCCGCGGCGATCACGTTCGCCCAGGTCGACACAAAGACGTACACGTGGATCGGGCCGAGCGCCTGCTCGGCCGGGGATCCACGACTGATCGTCGCGGGACGGAGTGTGAGTTTTTGTCAGGACCGCGGCGGCAATGGAGTCACGGTTTGCTCCGCCAGCAGCCAGTGGCCCGGTCTGCCGGCAAGAGACCCATGTGCATCGACTCCATCGTCGGCACCATAATCGACTCCATCGTCGACTCCATAGGCACCACCAGAATCGACACTTCAGTAGAAGCCAGAGTCGACTCTGGAGGCGACTGGAGAGTCGATCCAGGCCCGATTAAAGGTTCGCTTCTGGCGCAAAACCTTTGGTAGCCCCCGGACGCCACGTCTCCGGCGAGCGCCACAGACGCGACTTCGAAAGTTCGCGTTCGTAGACAAACTCTTTCGGCAAGCGGTCGAAGAACAGGTCAAAGAGTTCTTCTTGGTTGTGAACTTCGTCGCGCCCAGTCTCGCGCTCGATCGTCATCAGTTCGCGGAACTTCTCTTTGGAGAAGTTGAGACCTTCCCAATGCATGTCTTCGTAGCGAGGCATCCAGCCGATCGGGCTTTCGACGCCGTAGCCACAGCCCTTCACGCGCTCCACGACCCACTTCAATACGCGCATGTTTTCGCCGAAGCCCGGCCAAATGAACTTGCCGTCGGCGTCTTTGCGGAACCAGTTGACGCGGAAGATGCGTGGCGGTTCTGGAACACGGCGACCCATGTTGAGCCAGTGAGTGAAATAATCCGCCATATTGTAGCCGCAGAAAGGCAGCATCGCCATCGGGTCGCGGCGCACGCCGTAACCGCCTTCGGCCGCAGCGGTTTTCTCCGAGCCCATCGTGGCTGCGAGGTAAACGCCATGACTCCAGTTAAAGGCTTGGAAGACGAGCGGCATGCTCTTGCCCATGCGTCCGCCGAAGAGGAAGGCCGAGATCTTCACGCCATTGGGATTCTGCCATTCGGAATCGAGAGAAGGACATTGGCTGATCGGCGCCGTGAAGCGCGCGTTCGGGTGTGCGGCCGTACGTCCGCAGCCGGGTGTCCATTCCTGACCCGTCCAATCGATCAGGCGCGCCGGAAGTTCGTCCGTCATGCCTTCCCACCAGACATCGCCATCTTCCGTCAGGCCGACGTTGGTGAATAAACAATTTTCTTTCATCGATTCCATGGCCATCGGGTTGGATTTATAAGATGTGCCAGGGGCGACGCCGAAGAAGCCGTTCTCCGGGTTGATGGCATACAATCCGCCATCGACGCCCGGTTTGATCCACGCGATATCGTCGCCGACGGTGGTCACTTTCCAACCCTCGAAACCTTTTGGCGGGATCATCATCGAGAAATTGGTTTTGCCGCACGCGCTTGGGAATGCGCCGGCGACGTAGGTCTTCTCGCCGGCCGGGTTTTCAACACCCATGATGAACATGTGCTCGGCCAACCAACCTTCGTCACGCGCCATGGTCGAAGCGATGCGGAGCGCGAGGCATTTTTTGCCCAGCAGCGCGTTGCCGCCGTAGCCACTGCCAAACGACCAGATGGAGCGCTCTTCGGGGAAATGCACGATGTACGTGTTTTCTGGATTGCACGGCCAGGAGACGTCTTTTGCTCCCGGTTGCAGCGGTTGGCCGACCGAGTGCAGACATGGAACGAATTCTCCTTCGTTGCCGAGCACGTCGAGGACCGGCTGGCCGATCCGGGTCATGATGCTCATGCTGGCGACGACATATGGAGAGTCCGTGATTTCGATGCCGATCTTCGCGATCGGTGAACCGATCGGTCCCATCGAAAACGGAATGACATACATCATGCGGCCGCGCATGCAGCCCTTGAACAGGCCCTGGAGCTTGTTCTTCATATCTCGCGGATCCATCCAATTGTTGGTCGGACCGGCGTCGCTCTTATTGAGAGAACAGATGAAGGTGCGGCCTTCCACCCCCGCGACGTCGCGGCTGTCGGAGCGCGCCAGATAGCTATTCGGTCGTTTGACGGGGTTGAGTCGAATCAGTGTTCCCGCGCGGACCATCTGTTCGCACAGAACATCGTATTCCGTTTGAGAGCCATCACAGATGCGAACCGCATCGGGCTGGCACAACTGCACGACTTCGTCGATCCAGCTGCGCAACTGACGGTGAAACGTCTTGCCTTGTGGCATTTCGCGAATATCCACGCGCACCTCCAAAACAGGGCGAAAGGGAACTGATCCAAATTTTTGAACCGAATTTGACTGGGTTTCCTCGTGTTGTCGAGAAGCGAATTTAGCTTTGCGGCCACAAAAGCGGCAGGGCCAAAGAATGAGCAGGTTTCTTGGCAAATGCGCTTATTCTTTCAGCATGTCACGTGGGCCGGGCAGTGCGGAGGGCGTTGGATCGGTTCCGTTTCACGCAATCCATTCGGGCGCGTCCGCTGCCCGATGAGTGCGCGCGAATCACCGTTTTCGATGATTTTAAGATCGAATATGAGGTTTTCTCG
>JAMPXM010000089.1 GCA_023701225.1 Pseudobdellovibrionaceae bacterium
ACGATCTTCATGCCTTGATAACGACCGGCATTGGCGTTCAAAATTCCGGTTTTTTCGAGAATATTGATCGCCGGCAGGTTGTGACGTTGGCCGACTTGATAGTCGTTGAAATCGTGTGCCGGCGTGATCTTCACGACACCAGAACCGAAAGAGGAGTCGACGTATTCATCGGCAATGATCGGAATCTGGCGATCCGTCAGCGGGAGGCGCACTTTTTTACCGACCAGATGCTTGTAGCGCTCGTCGTCCGGGTGGACCGCGACGGCCGTGTCACCCAACATCGTTTCCGGACGCGTTGTCGCGACCGTGAGCATCTCGCTTGTGCCTTCGACCGGATACTCGATGTACCAGAGCGTGCCTTTGGTTTCACGATGCTCGACTTCGAGATCCGAGATCGCGGTCTCCAGGGGCCACGACCAATTGATCAAGCGCTGGCCTTTGTAGATCAAATTGCGTTTATAGAGATCAACGAACACCTTGCGCACGGCCTCGGAAACGCCTTCGTCGAGCGTGAATACGGCGCGATCCCAATCACACGAATCCCCCAGGCGCTTCATTTGCGAATAAATACGGTTGCCGTACTGGTGCTTCCACTCCCAGACTTTGGCGACAAACGCTTCTCGCCCCATTTCACGACGAGTTTTGCCTTCTTTTTTCAGTTCACGCTCGACGACCATTTGCGTGGCGATCCCGGCGTGGTCCGTTCCCGGCAACCAAAGGGCATTGAATCCCGACATGCGTTTCCAGCGAACCAGTGTGTCTTGAATCGTGTGGTCCAGCGCGTGGCCCATGTGCAATGAGCCGGTCACGTTCGGCGGCGGCAGAATGATGCAGAAAGGGGGCTTGGTGGATGTGTCCTGAGCTTTGAAAAATCCCTTGGATTCCCACCAGCTGTATATCCGCTGTTCGACTTCGGCCGCGCTGTAACGATCTGGCAACTCATTGGCCATGCTTGAGAACCCCCGCAATGCATAAAAAAGCGGGTTCAGCCTAACACTGCGCCTTCCTTCACGACAAGGCGTGGCGCAGACCGACAGGTAAAATCCAGTGCCGTGGGCTTAACGTTCCAGGAGCCAGGGCGAGAACCCTTTGGCATTGAGCGATTGCGCTTCTTGCGCCCCTTCGACCTCGAGAGTGGGACTTGCGGGATCCTCCACATGCAACTCTTTGAGCAGGGATGCGAGGTCACTCGAATGTGACGACCGGGGCAATTGGGGGTCCGCTGTCTTTTTCTTTTCTGTCGTCAAGGGAAGGCGGATTGACGATGAGTTGAAAGAGGGGGCGCCCACTGCATTCGACGAGGTGATGATGAGCACACCGACGCACGTCAGCCAGAATCCAAACCAGATCTGCAATGATGTGTTCAACCGCATGCTCCCTCCGCGCCAGGTAACGACTCGATTGATCCGGTGAGCAATCAAAAGGCCAAGGACCGCCCACTCAACTCCGATTGAACGCTCTCTGGGGCCGAATTTGGGCCCTGAGTTTGAAAAGATTTCCGATTGGTCTGAAGAAACCAACCGGTCCTGGCGGGAGTTCAAAATGGTGAAAAGAACCCAAATTGAGGGTCACCTGCGCGATGTCTCACTTGGCTAGGTTGAATTCTGCGATGCGGACGCGTGTTCTGAAAAAAGCCCAGTCCGAGAGAGCGGGCATGACACGCATCAAAGCCAGCGCGCGATCAGCCCAACGCGGGCTCCGGAAGATTTGATGAAGTCTGTAAGCGAAGGCGACTTGGGGACCGATCGCATCAGCCATCTCTTTTTGAAAACGCTCGGGGCTGCCACCTTGCAAAATGTGATCGGCGGCACGTCGAGCACTCATGAGCGCGATCGCCATCCCGTCTCCCGTAAGAGAAGGAATGACGGCCGCCTGATCGCCAATCGCATAAACCTGCGGCCATGAAGCGGGTTCCGTCCGAACAAAACCATACGGAATCGGGGCGACGACTTTGGGTAACGGCATCAAAGCGTCGGCACCTTTCAAGCGCAGCGAGAGCGCCGGCGTTCGCACCGCCAGCCAACGCAAAAGATCCTCCGCGCGACGAGGCGCCTCTCGCGCCCGAGCACGATCCAATAGGAAACAAAGATTCTGTCGGAAACCTTCTACGTGGCAAAGTCCCGCATACCCACCATCGAATACAAAGAGCTCAATCCGCTCCTGAAGTGCGAGTCGGGACTCCGGCCTCAAGTGCACATGAATTTTGAAACCGACCCATTCTGAATCCCGACCCTGCCGGGTTTGGACCGGACGAAAATCGCTCTTCCCGGTGGCACATACCACATCCCGAACGACATGAGCCGTCTGCTCGCCGAGCACCCGAAACCGGGTTCCATCTACTGACTCCAACGTTCGCACGCGCTCACCCCGCAACACCCAGACACCGGCCGCCTCGGCATTCCGTAACAGCTCCTCATCAAGGCGCAAACGCGACAAGCCCCGACCGGCTTGAGGCAACCGCGCCGTCATCGACATCCGCTGCCCATGCACACCAACGGACGTGATGTGACTCGCACCGTATGCATCCAGATCGATGCCGACTTCCGTGAGCAGTGGCAGTGCTTCAGCACTTAAAAATTCACCGCAAACCTTGTGATGTGTCTGGGGCTCTTTTTCAAAGAGCACGACGCGCGAGCCAGCGCGAGCCAAGCGAATCGCGCAACTTGCGCCGCCGACTCCTCCGCCAATCACAGCGACGTCAAAGCTCGTGGTCATAACGAACACCGATGCGAAAAGCCCAATGCCATTTGACTTCGCAGCGGTCCGGCCGCAAGCCAGCCGCTCGCAAATAGCCACGCCACTCTCCGATGCGAAACGCGCGCGCGACCGACAAAGGGGCATCGTGCCGGATGAGCCGATTGCATGGTAGCAAGCGCGTGAGCCACTTGATGCCATCGTAGGCCAGGCGATGTCGATGCAGATCATTGATGAAAAAGCCAAGGCGCGCGTGCTCATGCATCCAATTGAGCATCGTGACGATGCTCTCGTTGGAGAGGTGATGCATGAACAACGCATTGATGATCACATCATAGGGTCGCTCCGGTTCATGCTCAAACACATTGCCGGTCAAATACCGAATCGGCGGATGATCCTCCGACGAACAGCGCAACCTCTCTCTCCAGGACTGACGCACGGCCAACTCGCCACACAGAGGTTGAACATCGATACCCGTGAGTTCCATGGGCTTCCGATTCCGCGCGGACCACTTGGCGATGGCACGCAAAGTATCGCCATAACCGCAACCGACATCGAGGATACGAAGAGGCCTGGCTGGCGACGGTTGACGCGCGAAAAAATAGCGAATCGCCTCCAAGGTCGGGCCGTAGCCGTTTGTCCATCGATTGATGATCTCCAATTGCCGGAGGCTTTGCTCGTGTTCTTGCGGAGAAAAATCGGAGCCATCGATCTGTTCCAACAAATCGCTTCGCTGATGCAAAGTGTGTTGAATTCCGCTAGCCGTGTTTTGCAAAGAGCAACGCCTCCATCGTCAGGCCAGGACCAAACGCCATCGCGACACCCGAGCCGCGAGGCTCCGCCGTACGCATGAGTCGCTCCAGTACAAACATAATCGTCGCCGACGACATGTTGCCGTACTCGCGAAGGACGGCGCGCGAAGCTTCCATTTGTGCCTGGGACAATCGCAGTTGGTCTTGGATCACGTCGAGGATCGCCCGTCCTCCCGGGTGTACCGCCCAAAGAGTGATGTCGCGCCGACGCTCTTGCAACCAATCGTCCAATAAGGGCGGCACGTTTCCGGCCAACGCCTGTGGAACCTTCGGTGACAAATGCATATCAAAGCCGTCATCGCCGACGCGCCATTCGATGAGCTCGCGCGCCTCATGTATCGTTTGACAGTGGAATTCGTGCAGCTCAAGCCCACCCGGCTCGGCGCTGATCACGCTGGCCGCGCAGCCGTCCGCGAATTGCATAAACGCGAGCAGTTGTTCTAAGTCGAAGTGCTCTTGCATGTGCAATGTGCAAATCTCAAGGTTCACCATCAACACGCGCGCTCCTGGCTGCGATCGCACGATATGCCAGGCCGCTTTGAGACCGTTGAGAGCGGCATAACAGCCCATGAATCCAATCACTGAACGCTCCACGGTCGGCGCTAAGCGAAACTCACGAAGAATCTCGAGATCCAGACCCGGAGCGTAAAAACCCGTGCATGAAGTGACAATCAGATGCGTGAAACGATCCGCTGGCCACTCATCAAAAAGAGGGCGGAGCGCACGAGCGGCAAGAGGCAATGCGGTTTTTCGATACAGACGCATGCGTTCCGCCGTTCCAGGAAACCGACCGCGTCGGTAGATCCCCTCGGCATCCAGCACATCTTGGTCGCTCGAGGCTTGGCACACCGAATAGCGCCGTTCGATGTGCGACTTCGCCGCCAATCGCAAGAAAAGCTTTCGCTCGCGCTCATCCGTGAGCGTCGCGGGGACAAACTCCATGAATTTCGCGTGCGCTTCGTAAGCCGGAACGGCGGTCTGGATGCGATTGAGAAAGACGGAAGCCGGCATGACGTTCCCCTCTCGGGCGCGGCGTCCAGTCGTGGTAACAGCGGACCGTGCGGTCAGCGCTCCGAAAGATCCAACTCCTCCGTACCGCCGCGCAAGACGAAGACGTTGGTGTGTCCCAGCTTCTCCAACTCTTGCGCGACCGTCATTGAGGTCTCTCCGTTTTCACAAATCAACACAATCGGATGCTCTTTCGTGAAAGTGGGGCTCGCCGCACGCGAGACAGCGGCATCCAATGTCACAGGAATGGCACCTCGGAAGATCCAATGTCCGGGATCCTGCCTGGCGCGCGAAGCGGGTTGGCGACAATCGAAATACCAGAAAAGAATTTGGTTCTTCACCAAATTGCGCAATTGATACTCGCCCAAAAACAAAATTGAACTCATGTCGTCTCCACGCGCGGATCCCTCGGCTGGCCGCGCTGTTGTCCTGACGCCGGCAACCGACCATAACATGCGATGACCAAGCCAAAGGCGACCAGGGCGAGGCCACCGGCGAACCAAAATGGCGTGCCATGCCCGACCGTTTGATACAACCAACCGCCCAACATCGGTCCGATAATGCGACCCAAAGAGGCGAGGCTATTGGTCACACCCAACGCCAAACCTTGCTCCGACGGAGGCGTCAGCAGACTGATCATACCCAGATTCGGTGGACGCATCAGTCCGTTACCGAGAGCCAGAATCGTCATGACGATCGCCATGGTGACGATGGATGAGCTGACAGCGATGCCCATTAAACTGAGAGCAAACAACAAAAGTCCGATACTCAACAACTTCGGCTCGCCGAACTTCGGCATCCACTTACGAATGAGCACCCCTTGCGTGATCACCATCAAAACGCCGACATAGGCGAAACCGTAGCTCGATTGTCGCATGCCCCATCCGAAGCGATCATCCATGAAGGTGAACAACATCGCTTCCATCTGCGCCATCGCCAATCCGGAAAGGAAAAAAACCCAGATCAGCGAACCGACCAAAGGTCGCCGCATCTGTTCGGCGATATGAACAAAGCGACGCCGGCGGCTTTGCAGATGGCTCTGGTGGTGACCGCGCGCCTCAACCGGCAAAGATTCCTTCAAGACAAAAAACGCCAGAAACGCGTTGGATAAACAAATCATGGCCGCGCCCAACGCCGGGAAACTCGCGCCCAATGGCGGCGCCTCACCCAGCTCAGCTCCGACCCACGCCAGCAGTCCACCCAGCAGCGGACCGAAGATAAAGCCCAGGCCAAACGCCGCACCCAAAAGACCCATCCCTTTGGATCGATTCTCGGCCGTTGTGACATCCGCGATATACGCATGGGCTGTCGAGATATTTCCGCCGAAGATTCCCGCCAAACCGCGCGCGACGAACAGGACCCACAAGGCATCGGCGAATGCGAAAAGGAGATAGGACAAACCTCCGCCGACAAGACTGATGAGAATCACCGGACGGCGACCGATGCGGTCACTCAAAGACCCCCAAAACGGCGAAAATAAAAACTGGCAGAGCGAATACACAGCCATGAGCAAGCCGATTTGCGCGGGCGTCGCTTGAAACGCGCGCGCCAGGTACGGGCTCAATGGTAAAATGATGCCGAAACCGACGAGGTCAATGAAGACTGTCACGAATATCACAAGCAACGGGGAACGACTGTGGGAACCGGTCGGCGCGGATGTCACGTCGATGACCTTTCGCTTGAGGCGCTCGGGTTAGCGAAGTTGGAGTCGAACAAAGACCCAATCTCGCATGAGGCCTCGGTCATTGGCAATCGCGTACGCCAACGCCGCGGTCAGACGCTCATCGAAATTCACCTCCGCACCGAGCGAGGTGTAACCCAAGCGATTTTGCCCGCTTTGCCATTCCGCACCCACGCGTCCACGACCGATGACGCGCCAGAATCCGAACAGAGCGCCGCTCGGCTCGCGCTTGTCATCGCTCGTGCGCAACACGTCGCCGTTGCCGGTGTAGCCGCCCAATGCGATTTGCCAGGCTTGAACACGATGTTGCGCCAGAGCGTAGAATACATTGAAGTTGTTTTCGCCGGTCTTCACGCCCATGCCGTCGACGCCGATCGCCATGCTCCAGCCATGCTCGTCGCGAGCGCCATAGGTCGCGCGTACGTTGAACTGGACGGGCGCGAGCACGTTCGTGGCGCGGATATCGTGCGCTTCGATGTAATCGAAGCCGGTTTCAAGATCAAAATCGTCAATCGCATAGACATGACAGCCATAGCCCATACTGTGTTCGAAAAAGTCGCCGCCCGTGTCCGTCGCTTTTCGTTGAGACGTAAACTTTTGCTCAAATTCAAATCGACACGTCGACCGTTCTGGGGTCGACACTTGCGGAATGGAAAACGCACGCTGCGAACGCGCCGCCGCGGGTGCCACGGAACAAAGTGGAAGAACCAAGCTCAAAATCCAGAGCGAGTCACGTAAGCGCATCGACATATAGCCCACATCTTTGCAAAAGCCGGTCTATACTCAAGCGTTTTCTCCATGCTACGCTTCTGAACCATGCGCATGCTTCCATCCTTCCCAAGTCTTTCGCCATTTCATTTGGCGCTGACCCTGCTGATCACCATTGCGGCGACGTCGGCGCGCGCGGCGGTTGAACTGCCGCCTTGGAAGTGGAAGCCCGGATATTGGCGTGTAACCACGCAAGCCGTGCACTTCTCTAGCGACGCGAACTATGACAGTGCGCGCGGCGCATTCGTTCGCCTGCCACCAGGTCATTCGTTTTCGCTGACTTCGTTCGGGCTCCGGGCGCGCTACAATCTGAATCCTCGCTGGTCGTTTTTTTCTGGAGGCGAAATCACCCAAGCCACGGCAAAAGACTCGAGCCTCGAGCGCGATAACTCAGCACTTTCCAACGTCTACGTCGGCGCAAACGCGATTGTCATGCAAGGTTGGTTGCGCTTGATCGGGGAACTCGAAGCTCTCTACTCGACGGATCCTATCGACATCGATACGACCGACGCTCTGACGAACGACGGCGTCCATCACGTTCGAGGTTCACTCTTTGCATTCAAACCGTTCCGCCTTTTCACCGTCTACGCACATGGCGGACTGAAGTACCGCGATGAAGGACTTGCGACTCTCGCTCTCTGGGGCGCGGGACTGGAAAAGCCACTGTTCCAACGTTTCTTACTTGGCGTAGGGCTAGAAGGTTATGAAACAGTCGTGAATGACGAACTTCCTGCCGCCAATCGAACCTCGGTTACGAACCGCGCCAATGCCGGGAGCCAGACCTTTTTCGCACACGATCCCGCCTTACTGGAAGCGCGCGCATGGGCTGGCTGGAGCCCAGTGAACGCTTGGCAGATTCGCGCTGGCTACGGTCAATCCCTGGACGGCGTCCGTTCTGCCGCGGGTCAAACACTGTTCGTGAATGTCTCATATAATTTCGATCCCAAGCCAAGCCGCGAGAGTTTCCAAGCCTACCGTGCTCAACGTGCGGCGATTCGCAAAAAGTCACGCCAAGCGCTTGAAGATTTCAAAGTCGACTCGGAAAAATCCGATCCGGATCTTTTTGATCCCGATGACGGCTTCGAGCCCGATGTGGAGCCGGACCCCTTGTCTGAGACCGAAAGGCTGCTTGAATCCGAGTGACTCCGTTGCTACCTCCATGACATGCGCTCAATACGCGCTGGGAGGTTTGCATGGTTCAGGTGATCGCGCTTTTTATTTTGATCTGGATGGCCGGTGTGTCGCAGGCCGAAGCTAAACTGGTTTCACAAACCGTCTCTTATAAACAAGGTGGCGTGGAACTCGAAGGCTATCTCAGCTATGACGATTCCCACTCGGCTGCGGGCGCACGACCAGGAGTGTTGGTCGTTCATGATTGGCTCGGATTGACGGAGAAAACGAAAAAACGTGCCGACGCTTTGGCGCAACTCGGCTATATCGCCTTTGCCGCCGATATCTACGGCAAAGGAGTTCGTCCGGCGAACCAGGATGCGGCAGCCAAGGAAGCCGGTAAATACAGAAGCGGCGACCGCAAACTTTTACGTGAACGCGCCAAAGCGGCGCTCAAAGCCCTGGGCGAAACCAAAGGCGTCGACAAAAATCGTTTAGCCGCGATCGGCTACTGCTTCGGCGGCGGAGCAGTTCTGGAACTCGCACGCACGGGTGCGGATGTGAAAGCCGTCGTCAGCTTTCATGGCAATCTCGACACGCCCGCACCCGCCAACGCAAAGACACTCAAGGCGCACGTGCTGGCCCTGCACGGAGCTGATGATCCGTTTGTTCCGGCCGAACAGGTCAATGCGTTTGAGACTGAAATGCGCTCCGCCAAAGCGGATTGGTCACTCATCAAATACGGCAACTCCGTCCACAGCTTTACGGACGAGACCGCGGGAACGGATCCCTCTCAAGGGCAGGCCTACAATCCGACTGCCGATAAAAGGTCCTGGGAAGCCATGCAGGACTTTTTCAAAGAGACCCTCTAAAGACGGTCAAAACTACAGATTGCAAGGCTTCTGATGTTTTGCGTCAGGAGCTTTGTGATACCCTCTCCCCGACCCGCCTCTGCCCGAACTGGCTTTGGCCCGGTTATGCCTAACTATTGAAACCTTGTAGAGAAATTCAAACTTCGATGGCATGGCCCCTCTTCGGGACCATAAATAGACTGCATGATATGAATCATCTTATTCCTAAAACGCATGATGACTGACCGAAAACTAACGCAGTTTCGATAACTTCAGGTTGCATGCGTAATCGTTACTAGGCTACAAGCCGCATAACAGCTGCGGAATTGAAGTCTTGCTCTAGGGCGACCGCGAATCCGTCTAGCTGGTGGGTGAAGCGCTTAAGTGAGTGAAGAACAACGGAGGGGACCCGATGATTCTGAAGGCTCGTCTGACTGCTCGGTGGATGTTGATCGTAGCGACCTGTTTCACTGTCTTCTGGCCTGACCTCGCTTCCGCCGATACCCAGACCCGCCGTCCTTATCGCCCCAGCCGCTCGGCCCGTTTTGTCGCTGCTCCCGAGACCGTCCCCTACTATGGCGAACAGTTCTACCAAATCGTTCGCCGCGGCACTCGCGACGAGCAGCTAAAACAATTGGTTCGCTTAGTTCTTGAGTCCGCACACGTGCCCCGCCCTGGCGGCTTCGATGCGGTCTTGAAATCGTGCCCGCAGTCCGAACAAACACGCGGCTGCTACGGCCATCGTCCGCTGGACTATGATGCCGCCCGTGTCGCGCTGATGACCGAGCTTTATGGCACCCGTGATGGCCGCGTACATGTCGTCCGCGATGTTTATTGCGAACGCGATTACACGGCGATGGGTTTCCGTGGCGAGTCCACGCGCTCGATCAACACGGAGCACACCTGGCCGCAGAGCCGGTTCACCGGCCGTTATCCGTCAAGCATGCAGAAGTCGGACTTGCATCACTTGTTCCCGACTGACTCCGAAATGAACTCGATTCGCGGCAACTTCAAGTTCGCCGAAGTGGATCGGCCCGTAAAGGCCTTGAAATGCCCGATCGCGAAGTTCGGTCATATCGATGGTCACTCGGAATATTATTTCGAACCGCCGGTGAACCACAAAGGCAACGTCGCCCGCGCGCTCTTCTACTTTTCCGTTCGTTATCAGATCTCGATTGATTCCGATGAAGAGGAATTCCTCCGCCAGTGGAACCGCATGGATCCAGTCGATGAGCCGGAATTCACGCGCAACGAACAGATCATGAAGCTGCAGGGTAACCGGAATCCCTTCGTCGACCACCCGGAACTCGCGGACCGTATCGGCGATTTCTAAGCGGCGACGAGCACAAGTTCACAACTCACTTCGGCAGAGTTTGCGTCGGACGCGGAAGGCGAGCTCCTTCAAAATGCGCCGTCATGTTGGCCGCTGCCTGAGTGTTCATGGGCGCTTGCGGCGCGGCGGCGGGTCGGCCGACGGTGATCTGTGGATCCGGAATCATGGTGTGACTCTGATCGAGCATCGCCAAATGCGCGTGCAGAAGCGAGCGCAGGCTGGCATCGAATTGCATGCGTGAGCGCTTGAGATCCGAAATCTCTTGATAGATCCGCTTGAGCGAATCACGCGCGTCCGCGACGATCAGGTCCGCTTTCTGATGGGCGTCTTGCAGAATCAGCTTCGCTTCACGCTCCGTATCTTGGCGAATCTGGTCCGACATTTTCGCGGCTGTCGTGATCGTGCTTTTCAAAGTGTCGTCGCGGTCACGATACTCGGCGATGGAAAGTTCCTTTTCGCGCAAGGCTTCTTTCAAGGAATTGCGCTCACGGATGATCTCTTCCATCTGATCCGCAACATCACGCAGAAACTCCATCACCTCTTCGGCGTCGAGACCCATGACTTTGCGATTGAAAGTTTTGTGGGCAATGTCGATCGGCGCAATTCTCATAGACCCTCCCGGTCTTTCCGACGGCCGCAATCGGCCGGACGGCACGTCGCTGCTGCATTCCTTCGCAGATTTCAGCGTAAGGAATGCCGACAGAGGACGCAAGAGAGAAGGTCACCCCAAGCCCGCGCACGCCAAAACTTGAAGAGTTTTCCCAAGCGCCATGAACCAAAGCGAGCAGACGCGCCGAATTCCGCCCGACGAACGTCCTGCCTGAGGGTGC
>JAMPXM010000001.1 GCA_023701225.1 Pseudobdellovibrionaceae bacterium
AAGCGACGATGGAGCATTATTGGAAGATTCTCGCGCTTGAAATGGGCGGCAAGAATGCGACAATCGTTTGGCATGATGCCGACATCAACAAAGCGCTGTTTGAGACCATTCAAGGTGCGTTTCTAAGCGCGGGGCAGCGTTGTTCGGGCACTAGCCGCATCATACTTCACAAATCGATCGCCGAGCGATTCACAGAGAAATTTTACGAAACGGCCAAGAAGCTCACGATCGGATATTGGAAAGACAATCCCTTCATGGGACCCCTGATCAACGCGGATGCCGTCGAAAAATATTTTCGCTTTCAAGAAATCGCGCAGCGTGAAGGCTGTGAGCGGTTGATGCGCGGCAAGGCGCTCGATATGGATCGCAATGGCTACTATGTCACGCCCAGCATCTGTTTGGTCCAAGACGTTCGCGAGGACTCGGTTTACCAGAAGTCGGAGATCTTCGGACCAAACGTTGCGATTTATACCGTCGATGATTTTGATCAGGCGTTGGCGATCAATGATAGTACTGGCTTCGGACTTTCGATGGCCGTGTTTTCAAAAAATCGCGCGCTCTATGAGAAAGCTCTCGCGAGTTCGCGTGTGGGTCTGCTCAATTGGAACCGGACGACCAACGGAGCCAGTTCGCGTCTGCCGTTCGGAGGTCGCGGCAAATCGGGCAACGACCGACCGTCCGCTCATTTTGCGGTATATTACACGACCGTGCCCGTCGCAAGTTTGGAAGACACGACGGAATTTGATTTGAAAGGCATGCCTCCAGGCATGAACTTCGAGCCATTGAAATGAAAAGACTGAGACGAAAAAACTGAGATGAAAAAACTGTTGTTGGCCCTCGTGGCTTTAAGTCTGGGTCTTGCGGTGCTTTCCCTGTCTCTGTTCAAGCAGTTCCTGGAAACGCCGCCAAACGCGCAAGGCAGTGATGTGATTTTGGAGATCGCTCCGGGCGAATCGCTGAAGTCCGTCGCGCGTCAGCTCGCGAAAACGGGTTTGGTCACTAGCGCCGATAAATTCTATTGGTACGCACGGGCGCAAAAAGCCGAGAGTAAAATCCGAGTTGGCGAATACGCCATGCGCACGGATATGACCCCGCAAGAAGTTCTGCAGATCATTCTGGCGGGAAAGAGTATGGAGCGTCCGGTCACGATTCAGGAAGGTCTGAATATTTTCGAAGTGGCTGACATATTCGAAAGCGCCGGACTTGCGACGCGCAAAGATTTTCTCAGCCTGGTCCGTGATCCTTCTTTTGCGCATCAATTGTTGGGCGAGCGGTTGTCGAGTTTGGAAGGATATTTGTTTCCCGAAACCTACAAGGTCACGAAGTACACCGGTGCGCGTGGGTTGATCAAAATGATGGTCGATCGATTCATTGCCACGTACAAAGAGGTGCCGGAACACCTAATGACGCGGCATCAACTGGTCACGCTCGCCAGCATTATCGAAAAAGAAACCGGAGCACCTGATGAAAGGCCGGTTATTTCCTCGGTGTTTCATAACCGCCTGACGAAAGGCATGCGCCTACAAACGGACCCGACCGTTATATATGGGTTGTTCGTATCCACCGGACAATGGAACAAAAATATTTCCAAGGCGGATTTACTGCGGGATGCGCCCTACAATACCTACACGCGCGTAGGACTTCCGCCGGGGCCTATTGCGAATCCAGGTCGTCTGGCGCTGATGGCGGCCGCGCGCCCGGCCACGAGCGAATTTCTTTACTTCGTCAGCCGTAACGACGGCACGCATGTTTTTTCAAAAGATTACGACGCCCACAACCGGGCCGTGCGCGATTTTCAACTCAATCGTAAAGCCCGCGAAGGCAAAAGCTGGCGGGATTTGCAGAAGAAAAAATAAGCGTCGCGTGAGGGGACTGACGTCATCTGACGACGCGTTCAAAGCCGTTCATGCCTTCGTTGTATTTGAAAATGCTCAACCGGCCCACGAGATCGCGGTCGAAGACAGGCACGAGAATTTCAGCTCTGCCATCGTCATCAATGTCCTCAAGAGCAAGGTTGGCGACGCGACCATTGAAGTTGAAGTAGCCGTCGCGAGCATCTGTGAGTTCGATTTTTTCCATGAGTTTTTGGCTACCGTCCGGTTCCGGGCGAAAGACTTCAAGGAAGATCGAGTCGCGTGTTTTGACCTTTGTGACGGTATAGGCGATTCCGTTGCCGATGAGGTCGGCACGAGCCGAAGACACGAGCACGCGATAATCTTTCACAAGGGCGGAACGCACGCCCGCGCGTGCATCCGGATGCAGAGCCGCCACCAAGCTGATTCCGAAAATGGCGACGAGAACGGATTGGGCGGCGAACATCAGATGTTGCTGAACTTTATTTGCGGTCATATTTCCCCCGATGCGAAGAGCCACACCCATTCTCCTTACAAAGGAGGTGCCAAAGATCGTTCAAAAAATCGTGGAAACTCAATGCTTTAAAGACAGGGGGGTGTCCATAGGCTCGACACCTGTCGGAGTGAGTGCTAGCGTTCGCAAGCAGGAGGCATCCACGAAAAATCCGGACACGAGGTGTCAGCTTCTCAAATTGAGACATGTCCGAGGTTCTTTTTTAGGAGATCCATAGCCATGACACTGTCCTTGAGCCCCGAATTCAAGACGCAGTTCTATCATCTTCTGGAGTCACGCAAGTCGATTCGCAAGTTCAAACCGCATCCGATTCCTCGAGAGACGATAGAACGAATTCTCGCGGCCGGAATGCACGCGCCTTCGGGAAAAAACCGACAGAACTGGCGATTTTTCGTTCTGACCGGGCCCAAGCGCGATGAGTACGTGTTGCTTTCACAAAAGTCGTGGCTGGGGATCAAAGATGTTCTTGAAAGGCGCTTGAAGCCTTCTCTGTACCAATTCACGGAAAGATTCTTTTATTCCCTCGGCGACGCGCCTGTCGTGATTCTTTGTTATTCCATGAATGACGCAGAGGAGCGCTACCACACCAGTATCGGCTCTGTGTATATGGCTGTGGAAAACATGAATCTGGCCGCTTTGGCCGCAGGCCTCGGCTCTTGCACAATGGGAGCGCCTCTTGAGATTCGCCAAGAGGTCGACAGATTCATCGGCGTTGATCAGTGGCCGGAATATAAAGATGATAAACTCGAATTGTTGTGTGCGCTGGTCCTGGGCGTACCGGACCATGACCCGCCCAAGGCGGTTCGCCAGACCGAAGGACGCGTCTACTGGCTCGAAAAATAGGAGTCCCTGTGGCGGTTAACCCGAAGTCTGCGAAGGCGTGAGCAGAATGCAGCTGATCTGTCGACCGGGACCACGATCGCGACGGAAGGAATGGAAATCAGGAGACGCAAGCGTGTCCGCCCTGAGCAAGGTGACGGAATGTTCATGGACACCACCCTGTACGAGTTGTGCGTGCGCGAGCGTGGAAAGATCAACGAGGCGTTTGGTGGCGACAGTGGGATGGGGGTAGGAAATGGGCGCAGGATTGAAACGCAGCTTGCGAAAGACGACATTGAGTTTTTCGGCGACATCGCGGTCGACTTCGAAGCTGTTTTTTTCGATGTGAGGGCCGATAACGGCAAGCATATCATTGGGGTTCGCGCCGAGCTCCCGCATTTTTAAAACTGTTTTGAATATGATTTCCGACTCCACGCCTCGCCAACCGGCATGGATTGCGGCAATCATCTTTCCGGAAGTGATCAAGACAGGCAGGCAGTCCGCGGTGCGAACGCAAAGCGCGACCTGGCTTTCCGTCGTGATATGTGCGTCGCCTTCGGGCCAATCCGACGCGGAGAACTCGTTGCGGGCGTTGTCAGAGGGGTGAACTTGCGCATGAACGCGGTCGGAGTGGACCTGGTTTAAAAATGCCAATTGTGCGCTCGGGAACTGCGCTCGCAAACTCGCAACGCTTGAGGTTTTGTCTCCAAAGAAAAGAAGTGCACGCCCGATCTTTCCGATCCATCCGCTTTCCGTGCGTAAAAATGACGTCGCTCCATCTGTTTTCATAGTCATTTTGTCTCAAACCCCAAATGTTCGACCAATGGACGTAGATCTTCAGGCCAACTCACTTTGAACGACATTCGTTGGTGTGTCGTGGGATGTGTGAAACCAAGCTCTGCGGCATGCAACGCGAATCGCGCGCTTGCCGTCACGAGTTCACGGATCTTGGGAGATTTCACGTTCTTCAATCTCTTGATGCCGCCGTACGTATCGTCCCCCACGATCGGCGTACCGCCTTCAGAGAGATGGACGCGGATTTGATGTGTCCGACCCGTTTCTAATTTGAGCTCCACGAGCGCGAGGCCGGCAGGGTGTTGCTCGAGAACACGGTAGTGTGTGATGGCGAGTTTGCCGAGTTGTTCCATGCCCGGCGGAGCGGTGGGTACTGACGCGACTCGCTTACGATCCTCCGGATGACGACGCAGATGGCTCCGGAGCGTACCACCGAGCGGCTTCGGAACCCCGATGGTGATCGCCCAATACACACGGTGCGTGGTTTTTCGTTGAAACTGCATCGCGAGATAGCGTTGGGCTTCATCGTTTTTGGCGATCACCAAAAGTCCGCTTGTGCCCTTGTCGATCCGGTGAACGAGACCCGGGCGCTGTTCGTTGAACCCCATCGAAAGATCGTCGGTATGATGGAGAAGAGCATTGACGAGTGTGTCGTCGAGGTGCCCGCACGCCGGATGGACGACCAAGCCTGCTGGCTTGTTGACGACGATGAGTTGGTCGTCTTCAAAAACGATATCGAGCGGAAAGTCATAGGGAACCAACTCGCTTTTTTCGATAACAGGAATCGCGAGCTCGTACACTTCCCCCGGCTCCGTGGGATGCGATGCCTTCACGATGCGCCCGCCGAGACGGACGCGTCCGAGCGCGATCAGGCGCGAAGCCTGTGAGCGTGTCGCCACTTCGGGGCAGGCGACGAGAGCTTTATCGATACGTTGTCCAGCGAGTTCGGGAGAAATTTCAAAGCGGATATTCTGAAACTTTTCGTCCGGCATTTCTGCGGCGCTCACTTCCCCGACTTGGCGCGGAAGTACTTCATATAGCTTGTCGCCACCTTGTTTTCATCCAAACCAAGGACGCGTGAAATTTGCACGACGAAGCCGCGAACAAAGACCGCCGCCGGCAAAGCGGCGAAGTCGTCATTTTCAACCGCGTTCAGATATGTGCGGCTGATGCGAGAGGCCTCGCTGATCTGATCGACATTGACGTTTTTGTAGGTGCGGACTTTTTGCAAGAGCGGTCCGGTCCACTCTGTGATCGCGTTGATTTCCGCTTCGAAACTGTCATCCACTTTATATGTGCTGACCGAAGTGCGAGCCATTCCAGGGGCGAGCGTGCTTTTCGGCTTTTCTTTTGTGCGCATCATGTACACGTCTCCGGAGGGGCCAGGCTCGGACGCGGCGATATCCGGCAACTGTTCATGTGTCAGCTTGCTGGGCTCGGCGTTGCCTGATTTGGCGGCAGACGCGGGCATGACCCCGCCATCCGCGAGCGATTGATCGTAGATTTTACGTTGGGATTGATTACCTAATACAGAATAAGCCTCTTCAATCATCCGCAGAAGCTCTTTGGCTTCTTCCTTGCTGAACATGCTGTAGAGAGCCGGATTTTCAGTCGAATACGTCGACTTGGCCCGTTGATAGGCACGGTGAATCTCGTTCTGGGGAGCGTTCCTCTCGACTTCCAGGATTTCGTAGTAGTTGGAACCTTGACGATGATTCGACATAACGACGTTATACCACGGCTCGTACGGAATGGGGATTTAAGAGATTCTTGGTCATATTCAAAAACTGCCCCACAATGCTTGAGTAGGGATGTTCCAGCACAAGCGGACGTCTCTTTCGCAACGCCTGCCACACAGCATTATCATGATCGATATACCCGAGGTAGTCACACTCAATTCCAAAATATTTCTGACAAACGCTTTTGATTGAGTGTCCCAGTTCGACGTCGGCGCGGGTCCGAACTTGATTGAGAATGATGTGGAGATGAAGTTCGGAGATGAGGTTGCTCAAGTCTGCGCCCGCCGCTGGATCACGTTCGGTGACATAGCGGAGCAAATCCGCGGGCGACCGAATACCGAGTTGATTGCGGGCATCCATGGCGTTCTCAAAGACATCTTGCATACCGAGTTGCACTTCGGCGGTGCGTAGTTTGCGGTAATAGCTCGATTTGATGAAACGATATGCATTTTCGATACTGGTCGGCTCAGGCGTGACGGCAATGAGCTTTTCATCGGCGGACAAGAAAAAGTCGAGCGTGTTCTCCGTCGTACCGGCTCCCAAGTCTAATATCACATAGGGCGTACGGATAGTGCGCAGAGCTTGGATCAGGCGAGTTTTGTGCTGAACTCCGAGATCTGCGATGTTCAAAGCGTCGTTGAAGCCGCTGATGAAGCGCATGTTTTGAAATTCCGTGGCGGTGCTGACCTGATTCAGGTCATCCACGCGACCACTGATGAAGTCCGAAAGACTCAGCTTTGGTTCCTTCATGCCCAAATAGGTGTGGAGATTGGCGCTTCCAAGATCAAGATCGACGAGTGTGACTTCTTTCGCCATGCGCGCCAGGCAAATGGCAAACGTCGAGCTGATAAAGCTCTTGCCGATACCGCCTTTGCCTCCACCGATCGCCCATATGCGATTCGGTCGTTGTATCTTGGACATCCGGAACCTTCCGCGGCCCCGGAATCATCAGTGATCGGGGCGGTTCTTCAGTGTTTCTTGCAGTTTCTCTTCGGCTTCTGACGCTCTGATATATAGGGCTTGCAGTTCATTCCAGACCAAGGGCTTGGCTGCGCTTGCAAGAGCCATGCGACCGAGAACTTCCGGGCATGGAAAATCAGAAAATGATGTGTCACGAACGAGTTGTGACTTCAACCCCGCTGGGAACGTGCTCTCGAATTCTATGTAAGCATCCCCCAGACAAAGGTGTGGCACCTGGACGATGCGGTTGACCTCATCACTGGTCAACGCGTCCGGTCCGAGCGTGCGCGACCAACGTCCAGCCTCACTCGTGAAGCGGCTGACATAGATGAGGTTTTTATGCGCATTCACCATGGTCAGGACCGGCAAAGGTGAAGGCAGGGAAATGGACCCCGCAAGAATTTCGGTCGTGTCGAACGCGAAAATCGGCAGCGATCGCGCATAGGCCAGCGTGCGAGCGGCGTTAATCGCAATGCGAATACCTGTGAAGCTTCCGGGCCCCTGACCAACGGCCAATCGTGTGATGTCATGCAATTCCAACCGCGCGGCATGTAGACACGCTTCGATTTCGGCGGTCAGCATTTCGCTATGCGACTTTTCTCTCGTCCAAACTCGCTTCGCGAGGACGCCGCGATCGTTGAGGATCGCGACGCCACCTTGATTGGTACTTGTGTCGAAAGCGAGAACGTTCACGGTGGAATCCCGCGGCCGCTCAATTGAAAAGGCGGCCGATATCGTTGAAGAGAGCAAATACCATCAGACCGAGAAGCAAAATCAAACCGACTTGTTGCGCGATCTCCAGTTTACGCATGCTCAAGGGAGCTCCGCGCAGCGCCTCGATTCCGAAGAAGACGAGGTGCCCACCGTCCAAAACGGGTACCGGCAACAGATTCAAAATGAACAAGTTGATCGAAATGATGGCCATGACGTTCATGAATTGAGCGGCGCCGATCTGCCAGGATTTTTTAGCCATCGTGCCGATGGAGATGAAGCCACCGATATTTTTTGCCGACACTTCCGCTTGAAACAAACGGACGAAGCTCAAGATCGTGACATTCGTCCATTTCATCGTCTGATCCCAGCCGCGAATCGCAGCGGCGATCGGATTCGACGTGCTTTTCTTGAACATCGTCGGCGGAGCATCGATCAGCATCGGCTTGATACCAATTTCAAAGCGCGCTTCTTCGCGACCCATGTTGTTCATGCGCTCTTTGAAGTGCGGGACGACCGAGAACTCTTGCTCTTGGCCTTCGCGAACGGCGCGCACAACGATGGGTCGGGATGATTCTTTCTCTTCGCTCGCCTCGGTGCCATAGGCGCGAATGATTTTCGCGATTTCTTCGAACGTCGTGACGGCCTTGCCGTCGATTGCGACGATTTTGTCTCCAGCGCGAAGACCAGCTTGTGCCGCCGGCGACTTTTTGTCGAATGCCGCCAAGTAGGTTTCTGGGAATTCAAGCCCCAGCTCCCGGGCGAGCTGGTCGGCCGGCGCGGATTTGAGAGTTTCTGGTACCGTGATCGCGATCTCGAGCGGCGGGCTTTCGGCTGCGACATCACCTTCCAATTCGAAGTTGGGTCGGCGAAGCGCGAGCTTCAGAGTTCCGTCTTGAGCCTGCGCTCCGAGAGTGGTGACGAAGTCGCGCCACTTGTCCACAGCGACGCCATCGACCGCGGAGATGATGTCACCCGGTTTCAGGCCGGCTTGGCCCGCCGCAGTGGTGGGTGACATGACACCGACGATGCTGGCACGAGATGCGAATTCCAATCCTTCGACAGAGCCGACATGCTTTTTCCAGCTAAGAACATTCTTGTTGTCGACGGTTTTCGGCGTGACTTCCAGAGCCAACGGCTGCGCTTCTCCGGAGCGATCGATCGTGAAGCGCACCGTTTGGTCGCCCTTTTCTTCAATGATCGACATCATTCCGTCCCAGGAGTCGACCGTATCGCCATTGATCTGACGGATCGTATCCCCTGAACGGAAGCCAGCGGCATACGCTTCCGACTGAGGCTCGATATCGCCGAGACGTGGGGCGAGAGTTTGTTCCCCGATGAGCGCGACCAGAGCAAAGATCAAGATCGCGAAGCCGAAGTTCATGAGCGGGCCCGCAAGGACGACGGCGATTCGTTGACCTACGGGTTTATGCGTGAAAGAGACCGCTTTCTGGTCTTCTGGTACATCCGTCGTCGGATCGTCGCCAAACATTTTCACGTAGCCGCCAAGCGGGATGGCGGAGATCGCGTACGTCGTCTCGCCCCTCTTGACGGTGAAAATTTTCGGTCCGAAGCCCAGGCTGAAAACCTCGACGCGAACTTTGTAGTATTTCGCGACCAGGAAGTGGCCGAGTTCGTGGACGAAGATGAGGAGCCCGAGCAAAACGACCATCGGGACCAGATATGCGACGCTACTTTGAAGAACAGAGATCAGTTGATCCATAGATTTCGATTGTAGAATCCCTTGTCGGGGACGCCTACTGTTTTCTTCTTAAGACGCCAATGTATTGGTCAGAAACCGTATCAAAACGTAAAAAACTGGCGCGGCAAAAAAGACGCCGTCACAGCGATCGAGAATACCGCCATGACCTGGCATGATGGAGCCGGAGTCTTTGACCTGGGCGACGCGTTTGAGGAGGGATTCAAAAAGATCGCCGACCTGCGCAAAAATCCCGGTCACGACGGCGATACCCACCATCGGCAGAGGGGATTGCTGGGGAATCACATAGCTCATGGCAAGTCCCGCCAGACCTGAGCCGATTAAGCCACCGACGGCACCTTCAATGGATTTTTTCGGAGAGACTGCCTCGAGAAGTCGGTTTTTCCCCAACTTTTGGCCAACCAAATAGGCCATTGTGTCACCCGCGAAGACGATCACCAGTAAACAGAACAGCCATAAATCGCCATTCGCATTTTCCAATAACCGGGTGGCCAAGGCCGGCATGAGGCCGACATATAAGAAACCGAGTAGGCCGAGGCTTTGCAGCCGTAACGCTCGACTCAGGTCGTCTATGTTTTTGACGTCCATGAGCGTGGTGGTAAAAAACACGATCGCGCAAATGATGAGAGCGGTCAGGCCGGAGGTATCACCGACAAGTGCGCTGAAATAGATCACGAGCGTGAGTGCATGGAATGTCCAAAGGCGCATGCCGAACGTGCGTTCAATGGAAAAAGCGAGGCGGCCGTATTCCCGCAGGCAACCAACGGTCACCAGCGCACAAATCAAAAACAGCCCTTTGGTTTCGAAGAAAAAATAAATCGCAAAGCAGAGCGAGAGAGCGATGAGTGCGGAAATAACTCGTGTCTTCATCCGATGGGGGCGGCCTTAAGCACTGATTCCGTAGGGAAGGCGGCGTCGCTGTCCCCATTGAGATCCGTGTCCAATTCCGAGTCGAAATCATCAAGCGAAGGGTCAACCCAATCGGATTCATCGGAAACGCTTCCTTGGGGGAGCGAAGCGTGGGTGCGACCAAAGCGCCGTTCGCGCTGAGAGTAACTTTGCAGAGCGTGTTCTAACTCTTGGATCGTGAAGTCTGGCCAGAGAGTATTTGTGATGTACAGTTCACTGTACGCCGCCTGCCACAACAAGAAGTTCGAGAGCCGATATTCGCCGCTCGTGCGGATGATGAGATCCGGGTCGGGCATATCCGACGTTTCAAGACGGTTTTGCACCAGAGTCTCGTTGATGGCCTCTGGCTTCAAGCGACCTTCCGCTACCTCTTGCGCTAATGCACGCACGGCGGCCGTGATTTCCTGGCGGGCGCCGTAGCTCAGAGCGAAGACGAGGTGCATACCGGTGTTTGCGGCGGTCGCGGCCTCGGTTTTGCGGACTTCCGCCTGTACGGCATGAGGCAAGCGCTGAAGTTCGCCGATCGTGGTAAAGCGAATGTTGTTTTTGACGAGATTGTCCCGCTCCTTGCGCATGTGGCGCGCCAGAAGACGCATCAAGAAGAACACCTCAGGCTTCGGGCGCAGCCAGTTTTCAGTGCTGAATGCGTAGAGCGTCAGATGTCGCACCCCGAGATCGGCACAATGCTCGATCATCGTTTTCGCGACACGTGCGCCACGGAGATGACCAAACGTACGTTCGCGGCCATGGACTTTCGCCCACCGACCGTTGCCATCCATAATAATTGCCAAATGAGAGGGGACCTTCAAGGAAACGCGTCTCCTCAGATCGTCATGATTTCTTTTTCTTTGTCAGCCGCCATCTTATCGACTTTTTCGATATACTGGTCGGTGACTTTTTGGATCTCGTCTTGCGCGCGCTTGTTTTCGTCTTCGCTGATCGCCTTATCTTTCAGAAGCTTTTTGGCGGCTTCGTTGGCGTCGCGGCGAGCCATGCGAACGGCGACCTTGGCGTCTTCCACCATTTTCTTGGTTTGCTTGACGAGATCTTTGCGGCGCTCTTCCGTCAGATCCGGGACTTTGAGGCGAATGACTTTACCGTCGTTGATCGGCGCAAGTCCGATGTCGCTCTTGATGATCGACTGTTCGATCTCCTTGAGCATCGGCTGCTCCCATGGCGCGATCAAAAAACTTTTCGCATCGGGAGTCGAAATCGCGCTGACCTGGTTCAGGGGGGTCAGCTGACCGTAGTAGTTCACCTTGATGTTATCCAGCATCGAAACCTGAGCGCGCCCGGTACGGACTTTCTTGAGTTCGTTCACGAGTGCCTGGATGGCCTTTTCCATGCTGTTCTTGGCGTCGGATTTCATTTTGTCGAGCATGCTGTTCGCCCCCTTGTTGCGATGGGATGACTACTTGATGATCGTACCGATCTTCTGGCCCGTCACGACTTTTACGATGTTGCCAGGCGTCTTCATGTTGAAGCAGATGATCGGCAGTTGGTTATCCATACAAAGCGAGATCGCGGTGGAGTCCATGACGTCGAGGCGGCGGTTCAACACATCGATGTAGTTCAGCGAATCGAATTTCACCGCATCCGAGTGCTTCATCGGATCCTTGTCATAAACGCCGTCAACTTTCGTGGCCTTCATGATCACTTCCGCACCGACTTCCATTGCGCGCAAGGCGGCGGCGGTGTCAGTCGTGAAATAGGGATTGCCGGTGCCCGCGGCGAAAATGACGACGCGCTTTTTCTCCAGGTGACGAATGGCGCGACGACGGATGTAGGGCTCGGCGATCTCGGCCATTTCAATAGCGCTCAACACGCGAGTATCGACGTTTTCCTTTTCAAGGGCGTCTTGTAGAGCGAGAGAGTTGATGCAGGTGGCGAGCATTCCCATGTAATCGGAGCTGGCGCGGTCCATGCCTGTCGCCGATGCGGCGATGCCACGGAAGATATTCCCGCCACCGATGACGATTGCGATTTCGGTCTGCGTTTCGTAGGCCGAAGCGATGTCCTTGGCGATGTCTTTGATCACCTGCGGATTGATGCCGAAGCCCTGGTCACCCGCCAGAGCTTCGCCACTGAGCTTCAGTAGAATACGCTTATAGTGCGGTTGCGCCAAAATCTTACGCCTTTGCTTGAGCTGCGACTTCTGCGGCGAAGTCATCCACTTTTTTCTGGAGACCTTCACCGAGTTCAAACCGCACGAAGCGGCGGATGATGAGGTTTTCTCCGATCGTCGCGATTGTTTCTTTGAGATAGCTACCGATCGTGACGTCGGGGTTTTTCACATAAGCCTGCTCGAGCAAGACGTTTTGTGAGAGCCACTTTTTGATTTGGCCGTCGACGATCTTGGGAAGCATTTCTTCTTTTTTGCCTTCTTCGCGGCCCTTTGCCAGCAGGACTTCGCGCTCGCGGTCCACGAGCTCTTTGGGTACGTCTTCGACGCTGACGGAAACGGGGTTTGTCGCAGCCACATGCATTGCGATATTACGCACGAACTCACGGAACTGTTGGTTGCGGGCGACAAAGTCGGTTTCCGAGTTCACCTCGAGCAACACGCCGATGCGGCCTTCGCCATGGATGTATGCTTCCACCACACCTTCGGTAGCGATACGACCGGCTTTTTTTCCGGCCGAAGCCAGACCTTTCTGACGGAGCCAATCGACGGCCTTTTCAAAGTTGCCGTTGGTTTCGGCGAGTGCCTTCTTGCAATCCATCATGCCGGCGCCGGATTTTTCACGGAGTTCTTTCACGAGATTCGCAGTGATCGTCATAAGATACTTACCTCTGAATAGGAGAGAGATCGAAAAACAGGGCACTTGAAAGTGCCCTGAGAGAAAAACGAGGGAATTAGCTTTCCGAAGAGTCGTCAGCAGCCTTCGGCTTCGTCGACTCTTCTTCGAGTTCCTGCTGGATCTCGACTTCGTCTGCAAGACCAGCGGCGACGAGCTTGCGAGTCTTGTTGGCTTTCACGACCGACGGTCCCGATTTCTCGGCACCAGCTGCGGCTGCAGCCGCCGGCTTGCGTCCGCCACCAGGACGACGCTCGCGGCGCTCGCTCGGGGGAGCTGCCGCTGCGGGTGCTGCCATTTCTTTCTCGAGATCCGATTCTTTGTCCGTCTGCGTGCGGAGTTTGGATTCGTACATCTTTGCGCCTTCGAGGTAGCTGTCCGCGACCAGGTTGGCGAACAATTTGATCGAGCGGATCGCATCGTCGTTACCGGGAATCGGATATTCGATCGCTTCCGGGTCGACGTTGGTGTCGGCGATGCCGACAACCGGGATGCCAAGGCGGCGTGCTTCAGCAACCGCAATGTGCTCTTTGTTGAGGTCGACGACGAACATCATGTGCGGGGGGCCCTGCATTTCGCGGATACCTTCGAGGTATTCGACGAGGCGGAGATATTCTTTTTCAATGCCCGAGCGCTCTTTCTTGGAGAAGTACTCGAGTTCGCCCTTTTCGCGCATTTGGTCGATTTTACGCAGGCGATCGATCGAAGCTTTGATGGTTGCAAAGTTCGTCAGCATGCCACCCAGCCAACGTTTCGTGACGTAGTACTGATTGCAGCGCTTGGCGGCCTCTTGGATCGGCTCGATCGCTTGCTTCTTGGTGCCGACGAACACCAGGCGTCCGCCTTGTGCTGCCAACGCCTTCACGGCGTCCGCCGCTTTCTTGGCTTTGTCGACCGATTTGTGCAGGTCGATGATGTGGATCCCGCCACGTGCCGTGAAAACATACGGCTTCATCTTGGGGTTCCAACGCTGCGTCTGGTGACCGAAGTGCACGCCCGCGTCGAGCATGTCCTTCATATTGATCTGGGCCATGAGTTCCTCCCGATTCTGGTTTGGCCTCCGTTCTGCTGGTGGAACCGCAACCGCGATTCACCCCCCCGTATTTCGGGGACCAGTGAGAGTGCAGAACGTGTGTAATTAGAACGCTTCTAAAAGTGCTTCGTCGGGGATAGCACGCGGAGCGGCGTTAGCGCAACCTTTTGGTGGGATAGGTCAGCCAGCAATGATGGCCCGGAAGCGGGTCTGAGCAAACGGGCTGCCGCTAGGCGTCGCTAGTTCTTAGACCGTCAGATTGGAACCGGGAGCGGCGTTTTCCTCAAGGTCAGTTTCCAGGTGGGGAGACCGGAAGTTTTCCAAAACCAGGCGGGCCTGATCGAGAGTTCCAATCAGGTCGCGATGGGGGTTGAAAAAGTGGCTGGCCACCCAGAGATTTTCGATTTTTGGCCAGCGCTGATCCTCGCTGAGCAATCCCTCCACTTCGCCATGGCTTTGCGGCGAAACGACGATGCGTTCGCTCACGAGGCCGTCCAAAGCGGTTTCATAAGCTCGCTTCACCTGGCGCTTGATGCGCTTAAGGGCGTTGGCCGTCTCCTCGGCATCATCCGTGAGATCGGCGCGGAGGAACGTGCACCATTGCGAAAGCTGAACGGTCTCGCCGCTGGACAGGGTCATGGCCGGATGGAACAAGCCCGCCAAGGGTTCCTCGTTCGCGCTCTTCAGCATATGCAGCTGACGTGACTCGCTGACGGCCTTGCCGTGAATCAAATCCAAGTACACGGCCGTGAAAAACTTGCCTTTGGACAGTCGATGTTTCTGGCGTGCGGACGCGGTGTTTTCGGGGATCAGGGGAGCCAGGTCCCGGGGCGAAGCGCAGAAAATGTACTCACGCGCCGAGAGCTTTTTCGTGCCGTTGACCAGAATTTCGATGATGAAACCATCATCGTATTGGAGCTTGGTCACGTGCGACTGCAGGAAGGTGGTGCCCGTGAAGCTTCCCGCTAAAGTTTTGACCCAGTCTTTCGGCGTCGCTGTCGTGACGAAGCGCCGCGGAGTTGAAAACGGAGCCAATTCCGCTGCGGCTTCCGGCTCGAAAGCTCCAAAACCGACAAAGGGTTGGAACTTGCCGTTGTCATATGTCACGGGCGGTTCGTCGATTTCCTCAATGGACAACGACGTGCCCAACACGGTTTCCAACCACTCCAAGTTGGCGCGTGCCGCGGGTGTGGCCGGCATGAACTTCATGCCATTGTCGATCGGGCCCAATACGCTATTTTGCGGACGGCTGGTGCCCCCGAGGACATCCAGGGCTTCAACGAGAGCGACTTTGCGTCCCGTGCCTTCGAGTTGATGGGCGACCAAGAGACCAGAAAGGCCGCCTCCGATAACGATACTGTCGAATTCTTGTGATTTGCCGGTTTTGACTTGAGCCATCGACTCGAAGAATTGACGATTCAAACGGATCCATCAAGGGATTTCTGCCGGAATGCCTTTCGTCTGAGCACGAGCCGCGGCCCCATCCAAAGCGAGAGCGTTCGGGCCAGCCATGTCAGTGCTTTCCGCGTCGGGGGCTTGAATCCGGGGTGCGCATCGAGAAAATCCGCGACGGGCGGGGAAAAACGGTAATAGAGCAGGGTCAGGCGCCGTCCGATCGCCGTGGAGCGCAGCACTTCGTCTCGAAAGCGGCACAAGATCATCACCTCGGGGGAGTGGCCTTCAAAGGCGGCCGTGGCGATGAAGCATCGCGCCCGCTTGGCGTTGATGAGTTTCAGGAAATGCTTATAAGCATCCGGGTTTTTCGCCTGGCGTGTTTGCGCTTCCGCTTTTTTGATCAAGTTTGGCAGCACGGGTGTGAAGCGGCTGAACTCGGCGAGTTTTTCCGCCGCTTTCAACTGTCGATCTCGATAGCGGGGATTGACGTCATAGATGCGCATCAAGTCCCAGTACACCGATGAGATCACGGTTAGCTCTTGTTTGCGCGCGCCATTCGAAAACAAATCCGGACTCAGCTCACCTGGTTTGCGTTCGTAGACGACTTCCAGAATTCGCAGATATTTTTCGTAGGAGACGGCCGCGTCAGAAAACAGCTTCGAGACCATGAGTTGCTTGGCCTGTTTGATCAAGGCGACACGATTGCGCCAAAGCTGAAGGCGGTTTTCCGCCTTTTTGGCCTCTTCCACGCGAAGCGTGGCGCCCGCCGACACCTGATTGGCGAACTCGCGCATGCAATTCGGGCATGCTTCGCTGGGAACGTTCGTCAAACCGACGACTTCGACCAGGCGAAGTTTCATGCCGGCCTCCATGCGGGAGAGTTCGACGTTTTCCGTTCCGCAGTTCGGGCAAATTGAGGGTGTCGTAGAAGGTGCGTTCACGTATTTGATTTTATGAGAGCTTCGCTTGGGCACGAAGCACTGATTGCGGGTCAGGCCTTAGGGCGGGGCGCCCGCTCAAAGCAAATTCATAGCGTCGATGTCGACGGAGACTTTCACCGCGGAGGGAATCCAATCGCCATCGGCGAGGAGTTGTTTGCAGAACCGCCCCATATTGGCGGCATCCGCGCTTTTGACCAGAAATTGAAAACGAAAATTGTTTCGTAATTTCCCCAGCGGGCAAGGAGCTGGACCCAGTAATTCGATTTTCTGATAAGCGATTTGCTGGGCCTGTAGGAGTTCGGCGCGTGTGCGCAGCAAAGAAGCCGTGCGTTGCGTTTTTTCAAAATCCAATCCCACGATGCGGAACGCGGCTAGGCGCCAAAACGGAGGATACTGGAGTTGTTCGCGGAAACTCATCTCAAAGCGCGCAAAGCCCGCGTAGTCATGCGCTTGCGTAAATTGGATGCTGGGGTGGTCGGGGTTGTAGGTTTGAATCAACACGCGTCCCGGCTTGTCCTCGACGTGGCGACCGGAGCGTCCAGCGACCTGCGTGAGCAGCTGAAAGGCGCGTTCGGACGCCCGGAAGTCCGGCAGGTTGAACGCGATATCCGCCATCACCAGGCCGACGAGGATGAGATTGGGGAAATCCAATCCCTTGGCGATCATTTGTGTGCCGACGATAAAATCAACTTCGCCGCTTTCGATTTGAGCGATCGCGTCTTCGAGCTCTTCGCGTGTGGAGATCTCGTCGCGGTCCATGCGTGCGACACGCGCTCCCGGGAAAAGACGAATGAGATCGCTTTCGACCAGCTCGGTGCCCAAACCCAACGGCCGAGGCTCGCCTTCGCGACAGTCCGAGCAAACCGGACCCAGGGTTTGATGAAATTCACAGTAATGGCAGAGGAGATGGTTTTTTCCGTGCAGGGTCAGGCTGACCTCGCAGTTCGGACACTCCGGCACGAAGCCACAGGCGGGACACACGACGCTTTGAGCGACTCCGCGCCGATTCAGAAAAAGCGCGGACTGCTTTTTAGACTCATGGGTTTCGCGCAACGCCGAGTACAGAGTGCCGCTTAGCCAGAACGGGAGATCGTGGTTGGCTTCAGCTTGCTTGCGCTCATCGCGTTCCGTGCGCAGGTCGATGATTTCAATGGTCGGCATCGGTCTGTCTTCCACGCGCTTTTTCATTTCATGCAACCGATAGCGTCCGCTCGTCGCGTTCGTCCAGGTTTCCAAGCTCGGTGTCGCGGAGCCCAGGACGATCGGACAGGCGTATTGTTTGGCCAGGACCACGGCCGCGTCGCGCGCGTGATACTTGAGCTTCTCGTCTTGCTTGAAGCTGCCCTCGTGCTCTTCGTCGATGATGATCAGGCCTAAATTTTCGACCGGGCAAAAGAGCGCCGAGCGTGCGCCGATGAGGACTTTCTTTTCGCCTTCGACCATGGCCCACCACTGATCGGTTTTTTCCCGAGGCGTGAGTCCGGAATGAATCACTGCGACCGCATCGCCCAGGCGTCGGACGAAACGTTGGGTGAGCTGTGGCGTGAGCGAGATTTCGGGAACGAGCACGATGCCTTGGCGGCCTTCGGCAATGAGGTTCTCCAGCAGTCGAATGTAGACTTCGGTTTTACCGGAGCCCGTCACCCCATGGAGAAGATGCGCGCCGAAGCCGGGCTGAGACAAAATCGCTTGGACCACCTGGTTTTGTTCCGCGGTCAGCGAAGGAGGCGCGACGGCATCCAGTCGTGGCGTCACTGGTCCTTTGCGTGATTTTTGGCGCGCTGATTCGGCTTTTTTCAAGGGCGGAAAGGCGCATTCGACGACTTGCCCGATCGGATGAAGGTAATAGCGGCTCACCCACTCGAGCCATTTGAGAAACGGCTCGGGAAGACGGGGGCGCGTGCCTTCGAGAATTTCGGTGATGTCCTTGATTTGAAACGGGACATCACTCTCCGCCTCATCGCTCAGCAATACGCCAAGCGCGCTCCGCCTACCCAGAGGTACGCGGACACTCATGCCTCGTTTGAGAAGAGGGTGGCCTTCGAGCTGCGACGGGATTCGGTACGTCAGCGGTTCAGGCAGGGGCGCATCGACGGCCACCTTCCAGAACGTACCACTCATCGAAACCTCTGGTAGAACTCACGCACCTGCGGATGGTCGGGCAATTTGGAGGGCGACGCCTTGCCAACGTTCGCCAGCTGCGCTTTGACCTGAGGATTGGAGCTGACGCTCTTCACCGAAATCACTCGGATCGAAACCGAGTTCGCGTCCCAGCTGATCGTGCGATCGCGCGGAATCCGTAAACCCGAAGAGGCATAAAAGTGATTGCTCGCTTCGACCTCCGCGGCCGAAGGCAGACGGAGGCGACGAAACTGGAATGCGTCCTGATCCACCCAGAATCCGGGAGGCACTTTGGGCCCGTTCGGCGCGGCCGGGGGACCGAACGCATACGTGATGACACCGCCGGTGCGGGCTAGGCGGACGAAAGTTTCATATTGAAAATTCACGCCATTGACGCTCTTGGCGCGTTTTTGCATCGAGGTCAGATTTGTCGGAAGAACACGTTGGCGGATCAAAGACTCGAGGACGCCCTTGCCGCTGCGAAAATGGAGGTACGGTTCAATAAATTCAAGACTCACCGCCGCCGCCTTCCACTGCCCCGTGGGTTCCGCGATCCAGCGCTTTCCATCTTTGTAACGAACTTCGTGCGACCAATTTTCCATGGACCCTTTGACGCTGCTGACGGTGAGATGCATGGAGTCGCCATTTTCCACCAACCAACGCTCACGCAAGACGATCGGATCTCCTTCCGTACGGAATTGCACGTCTTGCTCGATCTGAAAAATGCCCCGGCCCGAGGTGCGCGCCATTCGATTTAAGATCGTGCGCGTGCTCGGAATATAAGCCAGCGACGGCTCTGGAACGAGAAACACGGACACGAACAGCATGGCGAGAGACGCGATCCAAGTCAGGGGGGCAAACGTACAGGTGCTCATGGCGTCAGATCCTTTGCAGCAAGCCCTTTAAGTATTCACGCAGTCGGGGAGCGACCTCGGGATGCTCCAGACCCATTTCGATGTTGGCCTGAAGGTAACCGAACTTATCTCCGGCGTCATAGCGTCGCGCGAGGAGCGGAGCACCCAAGAGGCCATGCGCCTTCGCCACTTCGACCATCGCGTCCGTGAGCTGAATCTCACCGTTCTTTCCGGGTTTGGTTTTCTCAAGATACTGGAAAATTTCGGCCGAGAAAACATATCTTCCGGGCAATGCCCATCGACTCGGCGCTTGCGTGGGCGCCGGCTTTTCCACGACCGCTTGGATACGCAGCCGGCCATCGCCTTGCATCGTGCCCCCGACGATGCCGTATTTGGAGACTTCGTTTTCAGGAACCTCCATGATGGCAACCGTTGAAAGGCCCGTCGCCACGTAGGACTTCGCCAGAGTTTCAGTCACGGTTTGCTGTTGGGGTCCGGAAATCATGATCTCGTCACCCAACAGGACCGCGCAAGGTTCGTCACCGACGATCGGTCGGCCGCAAAGAACCGCGTGTCCGAGGCCGATGGCTTGTTTTTGGCGGATGCTGATGATGTTGGCCATGTTCTGGATTTTGATCAGCATCTCCACGGTCTCATGTTTACCGTCTTTGGCGAGTTTGTCTTGGAGCTCGTAGCTGCAATCGAAGAAATCCTCGATCGCCTCTTTGTTGCGGCCCGCGATGAGCACGATGTCCTCAATTCCGGCGCGCACGGCCTCCTCTACGATGTAGAGCAGAGTCGGGCGGTCGATGATCGGCAACATTTCCTTCGGTACGGTCTTTGTTGCCGGCAAGAAGCGAGTTCCTAGGCCGGCGGCGGGAATGATGGCTTTGCGTACGCGTTTCATGCTTTGAAAAAGACCATGCGCGGGCAGGCAAGACAAGCCGCCACGCGAAGCGAGGATGGCTTTTTTTAGAAACTAAACACAGTCATCTGTGAAATGGCGCATGAAAGGCTCAGGTTCCGTCGCGAGGAACACCCGGAGCGTCTCGTGTTGAGACGGTTCCCTGTTCTCCCGCTCGTCTCATTCAAAGATCTGATCCCACTGGGCTTTCGTCGCGCGTGTCAAAACGATGGTCATCGAAGTGTGCGGGAAAACGGGGTTTTTATCAAAAAAGCGAAAGATTCTCTCGCTCTGAGCCGATAGGAGTACCATGCGCGGCGCGACTCACTCCTGAGCGCGCGAAAGGGGTCCATGAGGAAGATGGTTCGCGCCATCCAATTCGCGATCGGGCTCGCGATTCCAGTTGTGGCATTCAATAACTGTTCGCAGCCGCATGTCGAAAAAAAGTCCGACATCAGCGCGCTCGCGGAAAAAGCGCAGCATGCTTATGACGCGCATTTCGATCAACTCGCGTACATGTCATGCTCGGAGATGCCCTCGAAAACATTCGACTCAAGCGCGTACTTTACATTTCGCGCCGGCGCCTATCGGACAGGCGGTTTGAAAATTCGCGATGGATACTTGGCGTCCATCGAACAAGATTTTCGATTGCCTGAAGATCAAGTCGATCTGATTTCGACGAGCCCGATCAATTCCAACTCGTTCTTGCAGATGTCCATTCGGAGTCGGGCGAATTTCCAAGCCGTCTTTTCGCAAAGCGGTTCACCGGAGGCGAACGAGGACTTTGCCAATTTCTTTACGGAATTGGGCAAGCCCGAGCTGGTAGAGACACTCTACGGTCTCCTGCCAGGCGCTCGCGCGCGTTATATGCGGAACGGGTATCCGACAGGTAACCGCTTCGAAGGTTCGCTGCATTTCGGTGACTCCACGGCGCTCGCGGACAGCGTGCGCACGATGCTCTCGTCGGAAGGCATGTTGGCGCTCACGTACAGTGATGCGCAGATCAGCCCAAGTTATGCTCGCGGTCCGGCCGATCTTGCGGGCGGCGATGCCAGCAACTCCGCGTTCGGCAAAGGGCTGATCTTGAGTTTCCGGCAACCGACGTCCCCCTCGGGCGCTGTGTACGGACAGTACCCGAACTACGCTTTGCGGGAGATCACCGAACTCAATTTGGAAAACCGCACCGACACCTCCAATATTCGGCCATGGTCTTGTCCGGTTTCTATGCAGTTCCGCATCGTACGGCCGGGCGATGACCCCGTGGTTCCATGCCAGGCGGGTCCGGATCCGGCGGTGATGAGCGCTGAACTGGCGATCGTGCGTCGCTCGCTGCGCGTGGAAGATTGGTACGTGGATATGGCGAATCGTTGTATCACTCCGAAAAAACAGATGGGCCGTAATTGTTACGGCACGATTCAAACCGTGCAGTACAATCTGGCCAACGCGTGCACCCCAGGAACCAATACTCAAGACTGCGTTCATTGGGCGAGTATCTGCGTCCGCCAGTGAACTTGACCCTCGCCGGGAAGTCTGTTGCGATGGCGAGTGATGAAAGCTCGTCATTGGCTCCTGACCGCGCTGTGTTTCTCTCTCACCACCCCGGCACATGCTCAACGCTTTCATGGGCCCGTGAGCCGTGCGCTCGGGGAAACGGGTCGTGCATCCGCAGATCCCGCGGAATCCATGTTTCTCAATCCGGCGGCGACCGGCTTTTTGCCGCCGACACTGGTGGTCGGCGCCCATGGACTTTTGGGTGAGAGCGCGCGCACCGGCGATGAGCACACCTGGGGCGTGGTCTTGGCCGATGGCAGCACCGACAAATGGATGCCAGGCGCCTTTTCCTATATCCGGGAGAAGACCGAGAGCGCGACCGGAACCTTGTCTCGGGATCATGAGTTTCGTTTATCGATCGCAAAGTTGGCCTATCCCGGCTTCAGCGTGGGCTTCGGGGCCCACTACCGAGAGCATGAAATCCAAGGCGGAGCGAACCACTTTCAGGCCAATGCGGATTTCGGCGTGCTTTGGCAACCAGTGCCGATGTTCAGCCTCGGGTTTTCGGCGCAAAACGTGTTGTCCACCGATGCCGAAATTCCAGAAAACATACGCGACACCCCGACGCTTGGGCTCGGAGTGAGCTCGAACTACAACGAGCGACTCGTCGCCCGTTTGGATATCGTTAGGCCCGAGCGCCAGAATCCAGACCGGCGCATCGATGTTGGGGCCGGCCTGGAGACCATATTTAGCTCGGGCCTGTCTCTGCGGTTGGGCTGCAATTGGAAAGAAAGCGCGGGGCAGACGCTGTTTGGGTCCGGAATCGGATATCGAGGCCCTCGGTTACAGGTGGATTACGCCTATCAGACGGATGCCCGCTTGGACCGTGAGGACCGGCATCTCATTGACTTGTGGATACCGTTTTGATAACCCGTGTCGAACCTGATCACTTTCGACATGGAGACACTCATGGCTTCTAAGACGACTCGCACGGAAACGATCCGTCGCCGTAAGCGCACGACCAGCGGCAAGAAAACCAAAGCTGCGAAGCGGAACAAAGGCACTACGAAGTCCCAGAAAGAACTGTTCGGCGACTGATTTCTTCCGCCATCGGTTCTCGAAACTTACCGGCGCAGGCGCGCCGGTAGTTCTTCTGCGTCGCCTTCCAAGCTAAATGTAAAGCCTTTACGGACTAAACCTTGCTGTCCCGGCAAAAAGCGCCACTTCTTCATGGCGTCCAGGGCCGCGACGTCCAGCGACCTTGAGTTCGCGCTTCTTTCCATCCGAATATCCGTCACCGTTCCATCAGGCCGAACACGGGCGATAAACACCGTTGTGCCTTGATTGCGCATCAAGCGATCACGTTCTGGGTACTGTGGGACACGGTTACCGGGTGCCGCATGTAGCTCGCTGGCATCGCGTATCCCATACGGTTGCGTGCTGCCGGTTCCTCCCGGGCCTTTTTGCGTGCCCGTGCCAGATCGCACGCTTTGCGCGTATTGGGGTGCGGTTCGAGGCGCGGGTTGAGATACGGGCTGCGTGAGGGTTGGCGGGGAAGATGGCGGCGTTTGCGGGCGATCGGGTTCGGATTCGGATTTGATCTCTGCCTGGAGGGGAGCCACGGGCGACTCCTCATGCTCGACGGTCGATGCCTCTTCCTCTGATTCTTCTGATGTGTCGTCACGATCCGCATTCGCGCTGGCGAGCGCGGTGGGTTCGGTCGGCTCGCTCGGGCTTTCGCGTTCGTTGTTCTCATCTGCTGTATCGGACTCGATGCCTTCAAGATCCGTGGTTTTGGCTTTTCGCGCTTGTTCAACTGCCGAGCGCACGCTGAGTTCGGAATCATCTGACGTTATGACCTCGGGAGCTTGGGTTTCGCTCGCAGCTGAGGCAGCGGGTGGGTTCGGACTCGCACTGGGAGCGGCTTTGTGAACAGCAGCTTTTACGGGGAGTGTGCGTGGTGGCTCCGGTTTTTGGACCTCGGGTGGGCTCTGGGCACGTGGAGTTTCGACTGGAGCCTCGACTTGGGCAGCGACCGGTGGCGTCGCCTCAGCTGCGGGCAATGCGGCAATCTGTTCGCCTTGTGGAAGGCCCTCGGTGCTGTCGATGTACACCGCTTCGGCCAAGCTTTGCACGTTTTGTAGAACGGGTGCGGGCGCGAGCGCGATGGCAATTCCGGCACTTCCATGCAGGAAGAGGGAAAGGCTCAGGCCGGTGATGTGCCGTTTCTTGGTGTGATGAGGGGCAATTGGGGTAGAAGACATGCGTGCTCCTTCGAGTTCCCGGACGAAATCCACGGAACCATCCCAGATGCCAATCAATTCCGAGGCCACCGGGGAAGTGGCAAAATCCAGCGCCGGAAGGCTGTCATTCTCAAATGGCCTGGCCGATCCGTAATCAGCCCTGCAAGATTTGCAAAAGGTGTTGCCAGAAATGGTACCTGCGCATCGTCACACAGTCGTACACACAGTCGGCACACATATGCTGGCATGCGATCACGGTCGACCATCTGATTGGCAGGTGTCTAAATCTAGAACGTAGGAATCAATTGAGACAGAGGTGAAGTGGCACTGCGATTGAATTCATTGGTGAATGGGGAGGGTGATATGAACGTACCCATCGTCCATCCGCTTGTCGCTGTCTCATTCCGAGGCTTCAGCTACTTTCTTCTGATGGTTTTGCTGTGCTCTTGCGGCAAAGTTCAGTTTTCGACACCCACGACAGCTACGGCGGCGAACCTTTGTGTTCCAAGTGAAAATGGCGACTGCGGCGTAACTCCGGCGGATCCCGGGACTTCGGATCCATCCACGAATCCCAACTCACCACCGGCAATTCCGGTGTCCGAAACATTCACCATGCGTCTGACCACGAAAGTCGACGTGCTCTTCGTCATCGACTCCTCGGGCTCCATGAACACGGAACGCGCCGAGCTCGGACGGCGCCTCGCAAACTTCACCTCCAGCCTGAGTGGACTCGATTGGCAGCTCTGTGTGACCACGACGGACATCAACCAAGAAAAGGGCGACCTCCTGAACTTCACGGTGACGGAAGCGAACGGAACCAAGCGGTTGACGAAAGTATTAACCGCAGCAGACCCGAATTATACGAATTCGTTCTTGGATCGCATTGTCAACGTGCCATCGGGCAGTGGCGATGAGCAGGGAATTCGGGCGTTGAATATGGCGGTGAGTAAGCGCCATCCGGAGTGTTTCCGAACGGATGCGGCGCTAGCCGCGATCATTTTGTCGGACGAAGACGAGCGTAGCGTCGGCGGGTACGAGATCTATAAGACAGATTCCCAGTACGCTCCGCTCAATCCGGAAAACATGCCGGTGAATCTTCTCACCAGCGTCCGCACGAGCTTCGGGGCAGACAAGATCTTCACCGGCCATTCGATTGTCGTGCAGTCGAACGACACGACTTGTTTGGCGGCACAGCGTATCGATGGTCGCGGCTTTTACGGAACTTGGTATGAGGAGCTGACGCGACTCACAGGCGGTCAAAAGGGCAGTATCTGCTCGGCTGACTATTCGGCGTCACTCGGTCGTTTCGCTGAGAACATTCGCCAAGCATTGGACTCGGTTACATTGCGTTGTGTTCCGCTCGATAAGCCGCAAGTCACGCTTGCGCCGGCGCAGCCGAACGTGACCATCAGTACCTCGGGTAACAAAGTGCTCTTCTCGCCGGCTCTCCAGCCGGATACGAGCGTCACAGTGAGTTATCGTTGCGCGGGCGGCACGATCTAAACTTTTCAAAGCGACGCTGTCTGTATCCAAATTGGCTCTATCGGCAATTTAATCGACGGAACTGGATTGCGAGGAAACTGGCTTTTCACTGCCCACGACGGGCTGTTCGCCACGCGCTTTCTCGAGCGCGGCGAGATTTTCTTTTTCTCGCAGGTCTCTCTGTTTCTTGGCTTCTGCGGACTTCCATGCCACCTGAGCGGCCTTGAATTTCTCAAGCTTCGGATCGAGTTCGCATTGCTTCATGAGAATGGAAGCGCCCATTGTGCTTTCAACTCGATCGTCAAACGACTGCTCGTCAGGTGCACCATATGGACAACTCCTTCCAGTGTTTTGGTAAGAGCCATTCACGAGGCGCTGCGTGACGCAGTCGAGTTTGCTGAAGCTGGTCAGAACGCCTTCAGCATTGTAGGTGAAGTCATACCTTCCGCCGCGTAAATGCTTTCCATCTAATCCTTTACCGTGATGGCTGATGACCACGGTCGTCGGCCGAGAAGACAGACCGTTCTTGGTTCTGAATTGCCCGCACTTCAGGGTTGAGACCTGCATTGTGCCAATCAAAAACTCTTCGCGCTTGATCCCGTTGAGTACGGTCACGTTTTGATAGAGTTGTTTCAAAATGGACTTGCCATCGTTCAGACCCCAAATCAGATCTCCAGCCAATACTACACCGGCGACGGCCGCCGCGGGCACCAAGGCGTTGGCTCTGGGGACGAGCATCTCCAGGATAAGGTGGTCGGCGGTTTTGTTCGCCGCAAGTTTTTCGATTTCAGAAAACAAAGTCTCCGGACTTTGATAGGCGCGGCGGTCGAGTCTGGTGTGATGGATCCAGAGTGAGCGGTCATTTGATTTGATCAGCACGGATTTTTCGCTGTTTAAATAAAACTGCGCGACGCGCTGACCGTCCTTGGACTCCAGCTCGACGCGGACTCCTGAAAGATCCGCATCCGCCCACTTCTTGCGTTGTATTTGGCGTAAAAGATCCGCTTTGGCATCGACACTCAGATCAGTGGTGAGCAGAAAATTCTGCAGAGTGCCCGCTCTGGCCAGAGAGAGTCCCGTGTAGGCCATGCTCTCGGAAAAATCGTCTGTCGCCTGAGCGGGGACAACGAACGAGAGAAGCAGCAAAGGACAAAGCAGGAAAAATAGATATCTTTTCATTTCGTTTCCTTCGGCAATTGAGAACGTCAGTTGCGTTTATGTCGTGAGCAAGTCTTGGGGAACCGCGCCGGCCACGATCGCCTTGGAAAGGCGGACATGGTCGGGATGTCCGACGATGCGACCGACTTCTTCCATGGGCAGAGGGTCCGGATGCGCGAGTTTTTCTTTTTTGAGTGCGAGAATCCGCTTGTGATTGTCTTCGACGACCTTCGCGTCGAGCTTTTTATCTTGAATCGCGGCGGCGATGGCCTCGACGGCGATCTTATGGCTTTCCGGTTCATTGCAGTAGAGCAAGATGTTCGCGCCGGCTTGGAGGGCGCGAACCGGAATCAGCGCTTTGTCGAAGTGTTTGGTCAGCGCTTTCATATCGAGGTCGTCGGTGATCACCAGATTGCGGTAGCGCAGCTGCGTGCGAAGCAGATCCGTGAGGATTTTTTGCGATAAGGTCGCAGGCCAATCCGGATCGAGCTTGGGAAACTTCACGTGCGTGGTCATGACCATATCCAGGCGCGCCCGGAAGACTTTCTTAAATGGCACGAGCTCGATCGCGTCCAGCTCGGCGAGGCTCTTTTCTTCGACTGGCAGCTCGAAGTGCGAATCGACGGGTGTATTGCCGTGGCCTGGAAAGTGCTTCGCGCAAGGAATGATGTCCGATTTGATATAGCCGCGCACGAGCGCGGAGCCTATACGACTCACAAGCTCCGGATCACTGCCCGCGGAGCGGTCGCCGATCGCCGGATTGTCTTTGTTGGTCAGAACATCGATACAGGGTGCGAAATCGAGATTGATACCGACGGCGCGCAGCTCAGCTCCCATGAAGGACGCGAATTTGAACGCGACCGAAGTCGAGTCCAGTTTACCAAGCTCAGCCACGGGTGGCCATTGCGTGAACGGCGCGCTCAGCCGTGCGACGCGTCCACCTTCCATGTCGATCGAAATAAAAAGCGGGGCTTTGTCAGGTTGTTTGTGACGCAGGTTTTGCAGTTCAGCGACCAACTCGCGCACCTGCTGCGGGGATTCGCAGTTGCGCTTCATCAGGATGATGCCGCCGATGTTGTTTTGGACGATGAAGTCGCTTTCGTCCTTGGTCAGCTTCGTGCCCTGCAGACCGATCACCAGCTGTTGTCCGATATACTGTTTCAAATCGCACCCGTTTCCGATGTCCGATGATGAACTATTGCATCACGAGGGTTCCACACTGGCAAGATGGTGAATGTGGATAAGATTCTGAGTTCATGTGGATTCCCACGTCGCACGTCGAACTCCATAGCTATCGTTTAGACACCCGTTTAGACACAATCGACGTGAAGTTGTCAGCGCCGGGGATTGAGCCAGTCGCGTAGCCCGTCTCCCAGCAAGTTAAAACCAAAGACTAGGCACAGAATCGCGAGGCCAGGAAACAAACTGATATGTGGCGCTTCGATCAGGGACCGACGCCCTGCATTTAGTAAGGAGCCCCATGTCGGAACGGAGGGTGGTGCTCCGAGTCCGAGAAAACTGAGACCTGACTCCGTGATGATCGTGCCGGCCATACCAAAGGTGGCCTGCACGACGACCAACCCGATCAAGTTCGGCCAGATATGCCGAGTGAGAATTCGAACCGGACCCGCCCCCATCGCGACAGCGCCCATAACATATTCGCGCGTGCGCAAATGAAGAACTTCGCCTCGAACGAGGCGCGCGTATGCGGTCCAGCTAGTGACGCCCATGGCAAGAATCAAATTGTTTACGGACGGTCCGAGGACCGCGACCAAGGCGAGCGCCAATAAAAAACCGGGGAACGCATAGAGCATATCGATGAAGCGCATCAGTATCTGGTCAGCCCATCCACCCTTGTAGCCAGCGATCGAACCGACGATGAGACCGATCGAAACGCTGATGGCGATCACGGTCACGGAAACATACAGACTGATGCGCGCACCGTAGACGACCTGAGCGAAGACATCGGCTCCGTTTTGATCCAGCCCAAATGGATGTGCGAGTGACGGCGGGGAATAGCGTTGCGCCAAGGCCATGAGCGAGGGGTCGCTTTCGGAGAGCGCCGGTGCGAACAACGCGGCGACTGCGATGAGTCCGACCAGCAAGCCGCCGAGACTCAGGCGAACTTTCGTGCCGAGTTTCATGACAGCCTCACTTTCGGGTTGGCGGCGGCGTAAGCGAGATCGGTAGCGACGTTCACGAGCACATAAATACAGGCGGTGAAAAGGACACAGCCTTGTACGAGCGGATAATTACGCTGTTGGATTCCTTGGAACAGGAGAGTACCCAGGCCCGGCCAATCATAGATGGTTTCAATGATAACGGTGCCCGTCAGGAGTGCTCCGAATTGGAGGCCGAGCACGGTGATGATTGGCATCAGTGCGTTTCCGAGTGCGTGTTTGAACCAGACGCGAAAGGGACTCGCACCTTTTGCGCGCGCGGTATTGAGATAATCTTCCTTCGCCACTTCGATCATGGACGCGCGCGTGGTTTGCATCAAAACGGAAGAAAGGCTCCACGCGAGAGTCACGGCGGGCAAGATCAAATGTTCCAAACCACCGCGTTCGCTGACAGGGAACAGATCGAGTTCGATCGCGAAGACTAAGATCAACATTGGACCAAGAAAAAAACCAGGCGTGGACATCGCAAGCCATCCCCAAAAGAGGATCAATCGATCCACCCAGCCGCGTCGCCGCACGGCTGCGATCACTCCCAGCGGAAGTCCGATCAAGCTCGCCAAAAGCATGGCGGCAAAGGTGAGCTCAACAGTGGCCGGCAGACGTTCCGCGACTTCTTCCAAAACTGGCCGCTTGCTCTGCATCGATCGGCCGAGGTCCAGGCGCAAAAGACCTGACCAGAAGTTTCCGTATTGCGCCGCGAGTGGTTGGTCGAGACCGAGTTCCTGCCGCAGGGCTTGTTTATCCATCGCCGAAGCCTGGTCGCCTAACATGATATCCACTGGGTCGCCAGGGACAAAGTGGATCAGCAAAAACGTCATGGTAATGACTCCGAAGAGCACGGGTAAGGTCATCACCAATCTTCGCAAGAGATATGTCATCTCATCCTCATTGCTTTTCGGGCGTGGCGCTCTTTTCGACTTTCGCTGGCGCCTCTGCTGACGTTTCCGCGGGGGCGGCATCCGGAGTTGAAGCTTGTGTGGGAGCCGGCGATGTATCGGCGGTCGCGGCCGGAGGTGTTATTGTCGGGGTCGTCTTGATCATCGCCTCTTGGCGTACCAACGCGTTTTGCTTTCCTTCCGGGATTTGGCCAAAAAGCGTGACGAGCATCGAGGGATTGAACGACTGTCCTGCGGTCGCTTCTTGCAGGGTAGGAACAAGTTCTGTCGCCAGTCCTTGGATCGTGGACCGCGTCGCAAGGACATCGCCTTTTTGCGTGACGAAGCTGGCGAAGCGCACGCCCTTGAATGTCATGAAGACCTTGAAGGCGGCGATTCCATTTTGCGCTTCCGGACTGACGATCTGCGCCTCGCCCGGATAAACAGCCGCATCCTCTTCGGCGATCGCGACGAAGGCATAACGTAAGCCCGGCTTAATACCGTCTTTGCTGTTGAGCATCATATAAACAAGAAAAGTAGATGGAAACGCGGTCTTGGGAATGGTCTTTCGTACGGTCGTGGACTTTCCGTCTTCGTTCACCACCGCTGTCATATTGTCACCGCGAAAGGACGCATCGATGGTTTTCGTTTTGCCGCCGACGATCGTGGTGTACTGGTAGCTGACGGGGCGGAAGCCGCTGGTCGCTCGCGCTTTGAGGCTCTCGGTGACGTGATTTCCGAGCGCGCCGGTTTTCAGAAAATACGTGGAGACGAATTCTTTCTTGGCCGCGTCAAATTCGTAGCGCGAAACCGTAAAGCCGATATGCACGCCGCCAAGCAGGACTTTGGAATAGCCTTCGAACAAGACTGCGTTCGCAGAAGCGATAGCTGCCGCTTTCGCGGCCGATTTTGCTTCCAGGCGAGGCGGCTTTTTGCCCGACTTCGCCGCTGGCGGAGCATTCGGAGTTTTCGCGGGTGTGGCCTTTGTCTCTGAGGATTTCGGAGCGGTCGTGACAGGTACGGTTTGCGTGGGAATCCCTTGTGCCTGAGCAGGTCCTGGTATGAGGCAGAGTGCACAAGCAGCGGAACAACCCATCACGAAGTAAGCCGCGACGCGGATACGAAGCCCGACCATAGTCCGATTCCTTTCGGTGGCCTTCCTTCCGCGCAGCCTCGGTTGGGATGCGTGTGAGTGGAGGCCTGCAGACGCGGCGTCGTGCCGCTCTTGCAGAGGATACCAAGCATCAATTCCCCGAAGCAACATGCGAGGGTGTTTCCTCAATTCGACATCGTGCTCAAGTCTAGACGAATGAGCACTATTTCAAATTGAGGAAACGCCCTACACTGAAGTGCCACGGGAGTCTGGGATGAATCCGTTTACGCCAGCGAAGCGCTGCGGTGTCGCTTGCAATGAAAGCGGTCAGATGGCCGTGTTTATCGCGCTCATCTTTCAAGTGCTCTTCGTATTTTTCGCGATGGTGATCAACATCGGCTTGATCATCCACGACAAAATCAATTTGCAGAACTCCGTCGATCTGGGTGCGTACTACGCGGCTCAGCGACAGGCGGAGATGCTCAACGAAATCGGCCACGTGAATTATCAAATCCGTCAGGATTATAAGCTGCTCAGTTGGCGCTTGCGCGTGCTTGGCAATTTTGGCCGGAACAATCACCCAGCCTATCCGGAGCGTGCGGGATTGCCGGCAGCCGATGTTGCGAACCGGGATATGGAAGTCGCGGATTTTCCCGGCTTCTGTGTTTCACATCCCTACTGGCACGAATCGCGGCGCATATCCCCCCGGGAGAACATTTGCACGCAAAAACCGGAATCCACCATTCCGCAGATTCCTTCGATTCCGATCATTATCGATACCGGTGGTTTCAATGCGCCTGTTGCCTCGATCATCGAGGGATACCGCGAAAGTTTCATGCGTGCTTGCGATGGAAAAGGCGCCTTCAATTGGCTCTTCGGTGCCAATTCGTTGATGGCTTTCCGAAAGTCCGTCGCCGCGCGCAAATCGATGATCCGCGCATTAGCGGAAAACCTGTCGCATCCGATCGCTCCTGACGGAAACACCATGCGCGATCTGAAGTTTGGGACCGTATTCACCGGCGTATATCAAACTGTGAAAAAAAACATGACTCAGGCGAATCGGTCGTCGTTCGAAGATCCGACGCAGTTGACGATCGTGAACGGCTTATCTTTGCCCGGCTGTGGTGAGCACGTCGCGCAATTTCCCAACTGGCTCAAGGAGATCACGATCGATCCGGTTTTGACCTACACCAACATGATCGATATTCCGGGTGGGTGTAAAACGAGAATCGAATCTCTGTTCCGAGTTCCCGGCGTGGATGTGCCGGGCAATCTTCGTTACGTCGATCTTGGTGATCCTACGCGCGAACTTCGTTACTACGCTAAAAGCGAGCCGAATTTACCTGGGGATCCGCTGCGTTCATCCCGGGGCTTTGAGAAAAACCCATGGTGCATGGCGTATGTCGGCGTGAAAGCCGTCTCGCGCCCTCGTAAGCCGTTCAGTCCGTTCGGCTCGCCGATTCAGCTGACGGCGCGAGCGTTTGCTTCGCCTTTTGGCGGGCGGATCGGGCCTTGGGATAAAAAATCTTGGTCGCCGGGAGCTGACTTCTCCGGCGGAGAAATGACGGATCCTCTGGTGGTTCCGCGCACGGATCCAGGAAGACCGGTCGCCGATCGACAGGGCCGCCCGGAGTTTGTTCCCAACTATTCGCGTTTTCCAGGCGACAATCTGGGACTTAAATCCAACGCTGCGATGGCGGCGACGCGACCCGCGTTGATGGGAGCTATCGCCGAGGGTGGAGGTGCACTGACGGCGCAGTTCTACAGTCATCTGCCGTTCTTGGCGCAAACGGCGAACCCGATCGCCTGGAACTCGCAGGCGGGGACACGCCCGAAGCTGGGTGCGGCGGAGATCGCGGCCGTTGCTCCTGACCTGTTCGATGTCACCTACTACTCCGTCGAAGCGGATTATTTTGGAAACTACTATTGGTTGAGTTTAACGCCCGATCGGCGTCGCTATCGGCAAGAGGCGTTGCCCAATCAATTTTCAGATCTCGGCGCGGATGTCTCCGTGCCTGGGTTTCAGGCATTCAACGTGAAAAACCAAGTCGAAGTCGCGGTTCCGAACATTGAGCAAGGCGCGTATTGGATGGTGAGGGACCCCGCGCATACGCTCACCGCTTGGACTCAAAAAGGCGCGGTCGATTTCGGATTCCCGAACAATCATTTTGGCCGGTGCCATGCCGCGCCGAACAAACAAGTGGGTCAGCCTCCGACGCTGGGCGACTGCATCGCCGGCGGTCGCACGGGGTATTCCGTGCGTCTCGTGCATCGTGAGTTTTTGATGTTCGGCGCGCACCGTCTCGGTGGAGCGGACGGCGCTTCTGCGCCTTTGAGAAACCCGCCGCCTTCGGATTTCTAGCCCAAAGTTGGGCGGTCTCAAAATGAGAAACGCGGAAGTGTCGAGTGCGTAGACAGCTGTTCAGCGTTCTTCGGCCATTTAAGCTGAGCTGGCACGTCAGTTGGCGTAGAACATGAAGCGAATTCGAAGGCGGATGCATGCGGCGGAAACACCCCTTGTTCTTAAGCGATACAAAGCGCGTTCCGATAAGAAAAGAGAGTGGAGGGTTCGAAAGTGAAGACCAACACCCTGATTGTGACGGCACTGGTATGGAGCGCGGGAAGCCTGGCGTACGCCGAAGGCGGGCAGTCGTTTCGCACCAACGGTTCGAGCTTTCTTCCATCCGCTGAAGAGTTGCAGCAACAGTGTTTACGTTCCGGCGGTGTTTGGGGCGTAGGCGATTCTTGCGTGCGCGGCGAGGGCGGCGGTGGGGACACGAGTAACTCCGGCGCGAACGCGGCGCCGTCGGAGCCAGGCGGAATTGAGTCCGAGGGCGAAACAGGTGTGTGCGAGTCCGCGTACGACCGAGCCCGGCTGGCATGTGATCCGCTATCCGGCGCTGGCTTAAGTGCTGATCAGAGCGCTTTGGTCGAGGCTGCCGTCCAAGGAACCGCGATGGCCGCGGGCAGTATGGCCAATGCGGGCAAGAGCCCGCATGAGATGTGCTCGGCGGCCGAAGGGTTGACGAAAGTGATGATGGGGATTCAGGGTTCGCGCGCGGTCGCGTGCAAGGCCATGCAGAGTCGCTGTCTCAGTGTGTGCGAAGGTGAAATTACCACTTACACTAACGCGCTCAGCACGTCCCAGCTCCAAGCAGCTGGAGCCGAAACTGTTCGCGCGCAGTACGAAGAGCAACTACGCAAAAGCAAATCACATCGCCGCGCGTGCAATGCCTATGAAGAGAGTTTCGCTCGCCAGCTGATGCAAGCGCAGCAATATGCGAACAGCATGTTGCAATCACGCACCTGTGCGGAAATGACAAAGAACCAGGCGGTCGTGGCACAAAGCGGAACTCCGAACTGCGCCGACGAAACCGTTAAGCGCACCAATCCTTATTGCATCTGTCAGTCCAATCCGCGCGACGCGCGTTGCGGTTACAATCCGGGAGCATCAGGCACGTTGGGCGGTGGTGGTGGCGCCGCAGGCGGTATCGATGGCACTGCGGGACTCACGTCTCTCGGTGACTCCGCTCTCGATGGCGAAGGCATGGGACCTGGTGGAATCGGATCGCGCAATGGCGCAAACGGGTCGGGTAGTAATAACGGCATGGGTGCGGGCGGCGGCGGAGGCGGCGGTCCTTCGTTGATCGGTGGCAGTGGCTTTGGCGGCGGCGCTGGCGGCGGTGGAGCCGGAGGCGTTCGCGCGGGTACGCAAGTGATCCAAGGTGTTTCTGGCGGCGGTAGTTTTGCCGGCTACGGTCGCCCCGGCGGCAATGGCGAGGGTTCCGGTGGCAACAGTTCGTGGATGAGCAAACTCAAGGCGAAGTTCAATATCAAGGATGCTCTACCTGACAAGAACAAGCTGGCGCGAGGTTTGGCGGGCATGGGTGCCAACGCGGCTGCGGACGGCATCACGGGCGCCATGGGCGAATCGATTTGGCAAAAGGCTTCTCGTCAGTACCGCAGCCAAGAGCGCGGTGGCGGCTTCTTGAAATGAGCGGGGGACGGATGAGCTTCAGCGCGAAAGCGGCGAAGGTAGGGATCGTTTCGTTTGCGGCGTTTACGCTTCTTGTGCCATTGGCAACCAGGGCTCAGAGCTCCGCGGCACGGGGTACAACGACGACGACGGCCGGGTCTACGACGACCGCGACGGCACCGACGAAGACCACTTCGACGACAACCACATCAAACACGACGCAGACGACATCGCCGACGAGCACTAACCAGTACGGATATGGCCCTAGTTCCGGCAATATGAATTCAGGCGCCAAAGACTCGAAGAACCAAGCGATAATGGGTGTTGCACTTAACGGCGTGACCGCCGCGATGTGGTTTGGGAAGTGTTCAAGTAACAACTATTACGCCTGTGTCCTGGGTGCCATGCATGTCGTCCAGGCGGGAATGATGCTTCAAGGAGCGAAGGGCGCGGGCAAGACGCAGGCGGCAACGATGTATGGTGCCGCTGGAAGTTTTGGTTATGATCAGTATGGTGATTACGGTGCGGATGGCGCAGGAGCCGGCGCGGACATGGATGGTAATGGGATTCCGGATGCCCAAGAGATGCGTGCGTACAATGCACAGCTCAATCGAGAAGAGCAGAAACTCAATGATCTGCGCTCTAAGTTCGCCAACTTAGGCTACACCGTCAGCGCGGATGGAAAGTCGGTTACTTTGCCGAACGGCAAAACAGTGCCGACCTCTGCTTTTACGAGCAAGCAAGGTCTGATGGGTCTCGGACTGACGGCGGACCAGATTGCGAGTTACGAACAGGACAAGGCCGCGATCGCGGCCTCGCTCAAAGAAAAGGCCAAGGCGCTCACTGCCGATGAAGGTGGGGGCGGTGGCGGTGGAGCCGGTGGTGGTGGTGCGTTCGGACGTCGCGGGCGTGGCGCGGGTGACGAAAACCAGGGTTTCAATTACGGCAGTCTGTTTGGCGATAAAAAAGACCGCAAAACCGCGAGCGTCAAAGGACTGTCCAAGCAGTTGGGCAATGATCGGATTGGGGTCCAAGCGGACAACATCTTCGAGATGATGACTCGTCAGTACAAGAAAGAAGAAGGCAAGCAGAGCTTCATCGCGCCCGTCGGCGCCGCAGTTCCAGCTACGGTCGGCCCGTAACTCTCGCCTCGTCATCGACCCATCTAAACAAGGATTTGGTTCTGGATCGCGGCTCCATCCGCGAGCTGAGACATCGGCAGCAGAATGCTGTTCTCGATGCGGCAGCGGGATCCAATTTGGCAATGATCTCCGAGGACCGCGAATCCCCGGAATTCGGAATGTGTGGACGTGTCAGGTGGCACCGGACTCCAAACGCGCGCTTGTGGCGTCAGGTGGAGGCCGTCTTGCGGTCGAAAGCGCTCACGAAGCACACGGAAAAAAGGTGACTCCTGCGCGGTCCCGAGAGATTGCATCATTTGCCTCGTGGCTGAGAGAAAATCCGGAACATTGCCGGTTTCAAACCAAGTGCAAGTGTCTTCGAAAACCCGCACGCGCTCACCAGCCTTGATGCCGGCCATGAGCGCGTCATAAAGAAGATTGCTCTCGCCTTCGGGCAGGAAGCGAAAAATCCGGCCCGAGAGCGCGAGAACGCCGACGTAATGAAAGCCAATCGTGTCAGACGGAACGCCTTGTGGGCGCTGTTTACCGAAACCCAGGACCGCGCCATCGGCACGTGTCCAAACACCGCCGAACCGTGTGCCGACGTCTGCATGGCGAGTGACGTAAATCGTGGCCAGCGCGCCGGAGGCCCGATGTGCATGCATCAGATCACCCGCGATGGACGCGCGCGACGGAAAAATCACCTCATCACCGTTGGCAACGAAGAAATCCGTCTCGCGTTCCAAGTGCGCACGCGCATTCCAAACTCCGCCACCGCTGCCGAGCGGTTGGCCATCTTCGTGCGTGATCTGGACTTGGCCACGATAGCCGGGAATCGAGTGTACGAGCCGCTCGATTTGTTCCGGCTTGTAATGAGTATTGACCACCAGGCACGAAAGTCCGGCGGGCTCCAATAGAGTGAACGGGTAATAGAGCAAAGGGATATTCATAAATGGCACGGCAGGCTTGGCGTACCGGTCCGTGACCGGACGTAGGCGAGTGCCAAGGCCTGCGGCGAGCAGCATCAGCTTCATGGGGAGTCGAACTTTCGCGCGAAAATGCCGTGGCCTTCCATGATGTCGAGGAAGGCTTTGTATTCCGGGAAATAGCCAAGGCTTTTACGCACCGTCTGCAGTGTGTGCGCGATATATTTCAAATAGCGCGTGTCCTGCCGGAGATTGAAAAAGCTCGCGAAGCTGCCGCAAGCTTTAAAGCAGCGCTGAATCGTCTGCGTTTCGTAGATTTCATCGAAATGATCGCGGCTGATCGCGGGCAGTTGAAGCGGGGCCTCAAACTCCTGGCGGCGTTCGAGATAGTACGACAAAAGTTCGCGTGCAACGCCATCATCGATCCGGACGTACGAATCTCGCAACAGACTGACGAGATCGTACTGAACTGCGCCCATGCGTGCGTCTTGAAAGTCGATCACGCGCATCTTACCGAGCTTGATCATCACATTGCGGGAATGGTAATCCCGGTGCGCGATGAATTTGGGCTCTTCGTGCAAGCGGGTGCAGACCTTTAAAAACACCTCGTCCAGTGCCTTGGATTGTGATTCGGTCAGACGCAGACCACATAATCCCGCTAAAAGGTGTTCACGCCCATAGTTCATTTCCCAGAGAAGCTTGTCGACATCGAACGCGACCTTGAACGCGACGCAATCTGTTTCGTCCGCGGACGCAGGGTAGTGAATCTTGATCAATTCATCGATGGCCTGTTGATACGCCGGAATGATGAGTTGCTGATTCTGATTTTCCCAGAACTTGCGCTCCAAAGTCAGATCGCCGAGATCTTCGAGTAGGATCAAGCCTTGACTCGGAGATTTCGCGAGGACGCGTGGAACATGAACATCGTGTTTCGCGAAATGGTCGAGGACGCTGAGAAACGGGTAGCGGTGATTGTCCGTGAAGGGCTCCCACACCATGAGCACGGAGCTCTCTTCACCGGCCACGACCCGAAAGTAGCGGCGTGAAGAGGCGTCGCCAGCCAGCTGGAAGATTTCGAAGCTCTCGCTCTGGAGCGCTTCCGCTAAGAAGTTTTGAAACGTCGCATGGATTTGCGGCGAAACCAAGTTCATGCCCGTCGTCCTTGTCGTTAGGCCCTTATCGTTCGGTCCCTATAGTGCGGCCTTGTTCGTACGCCCTTGGTCCAGTCGTGTGGCTCCTGTCACGTGGTGGTGACTCCCGGGAGCATGCGCTTTGAGCCGGACCTTCTAAAATGCTGCCAAAGAATCTGGCAGGGGGCAACAAAAGGAACTTGGCGAACAGACGATCGTGTCCTGAGCTCGAGGTCAGGACACGGTCGGTGCGGCGTTCGTGCTTGGTTAGTGCAGGGTTAGTGCATAGTCGGCTGATCGTCGTCGATGAGACTTTTGTGGAAGGGCACGAAGCGAGTTTCTTGCTCCGGAGCGCGTCCATCGATGAGCAGGCGCATGCTTTTGCGGATCGTGAGAGAGTCGTTGTCTTGCGGATTCCAAGGCATCCGCGCATATGTCAGTGCCGCACGCAGTCCCGCATCAAGATCACCACGTTCTTCGAGAACGTCCGGATCCTCGTGAATCGCGGCGAGAATGAGCGGTGTTTCCTCACTGGGCAAAGAGCGAACGAAGGCGGCGAGCTGCGCTTGGCGTTCCAGCGAGAGCTGAGTCAGATCCTCGATGAACAATGTGATCGCACCGAGCTGTTTCCAGGTTTCGCGTGAATCCAAGGAATCGTGCGGAAGATCCGTCCATGCGACGAATGCCCAGCGTTCGGTGCGCGAGTGAACTTCGCTCGCGAATTGTTGCACGGGGAAGCCGGGCTTGACTTGAATCATCAATGACGGCGCATTGATCTTGGGAGGCGGCGGAACCGGCCAAAGATGTTCCGACTGCGGCAGTCGATTGCGGCGCAAAGGAATCACGTTTTTCGGCATCGTTTGCATTTGCAGATGCTCTTCCGTTCGGCGCAACACTTCACCTTGGTCGTTCGTGCCTGACAAACGGCGCTCGATCAAAGCTGCGGCGAAATCCGCCAAATCAAACACGCGCCGGGAATCGGCTAATCGCCATTCGCTGACAATGGCGAGGCCAGCCAGCGCGTTTTGCGGATCGCGAACCGGAAAGCCGATACTGCGTCCTTGTTGATCTGTCAGGTAAGGGGGAGCACCACTCGCACGACCGGCGATGGCGGCCAATTCATCCGCGCCCCAGGTTTCGACATCGATCTGCGCTAATGGAACGTAGGTCAGCCGGCTGCCAACTAAGCTGGAAAAGATCTGATTGAGTCGTACAAGAAGTGCATCCATATCGTTCACGGTCCTCCAAAGACCCTACTGACGTTCAGAAACTGGAGTCGATACGACGCTTATCCAAGACCTGTGCCGAATTCTGATCGGTCAGGAACCGCGAGATGTCGATGAGTTCGACATCGTGAATTTTCACCGGGCTGGGTAGTAACCTGTCGGAACGACAGCGGAATGCTCCACATACCCACGGGGGAAGAGCCCAACCGCCGTGATGTCTAAAGGTTTCGCCACTTTTCTACAGGGTCCTCGCTCGCGAGCAAGTCTGTCAGACCCTTGGCGAATCGGAACAATTTACCAACCTGGGGGATTCCGGTGGAGGATGTCGGCCAGGCGTATCTTCGCCAGGGTTCAAGCGTGAGGACGAGAAGAGGTCGTCCCCGCCTGGTGCCAAGCCTGATGATGCGCCCGACAAAGTGTGAGGAGATTGTCCACAGCATCGGTCCCACCTTCTGAGCGCGGGGTGAGGTGATGAACCTCGAGCCAAACGCGTGAGCCACAGACAGCACCATCCGGAAGTCGCGCCTGACATGAGCCCTGATCACGTAGATGGACGTGATGCTGACTGGCCGCAGGCAAGGGACGACGCCGAGATTGTGGCGTCGTTCGAAGACTGGGTCTGCACGAGGTGTGGAGCGAAAATTCGGGAGAACCCTGATGTGCCTGCTTTTCTAGGAATGACAAAGCAACCTCCGAGGTCCTTGCCCGGGCAAGTTTTTCGTCTGAAGGCGAGGGCGTTACAAAGCCTGGAGCTTGGTCGTGCGTATTTGTTGCTGCATTGCCTAGCACTGGAGTCTGACTCGCCTCTGTGGTTTCGGTCGCCCCAAAGTTCGCTATAGAAGTCGCTACAGTTACGTCATGTCCGAAGCCGGAGATAGAATCCGTTCTTCGCCGCCTCCGTTCTGCCCGCTCAGCTCGCCGAACAGGATCTTTTCTCTGCAAATAAAACTCAGCCAGAGATTCAATAGCGTGCTCCAAAGACACCCATTCCCTTTGCGAAGAGGACATCAGCTCCCGCACCCGCTCCAGTTTCCTATAGCCTGATTCCGAGAGCGGAGTACTGAGCTCCAAGGTGTGCGCATCCAGAAACCGAGCTTGCTCGGGCCGAGCCGCTCGCGGATTGACGCGTGCAACTTCGCGCTCCAAATCCCGCTTGGGCAACTCGAGCGCAAGCCCGATCCATTTCCGCTGATTCTCTCCGTTGATCACTGAAGTGATCCGAACGGCTTTCGAAACGGTGAGTTCGCCAGCCGTAATGGCTTGCTGCAACAGCGGCAACTCACGTGCTTTTCTCGCGACGGTGATATAGGCATAGCTTTGCGCTTCAGAAAGTTTCAGCGCTCGCATGGCATACTGGTGTAAATTGTTATAGCCGAGAAATCGATGCACCAGAAACCGATCGACCTCCTGCAGACAAAGAATAAGTTCCGCTTCACAGGACTTGAGTTTCGCGACGACCTCACAGGTGCGTGAGTGAATGGCGCGGAGGGATTTTTCGTTCTGCGTTTTCTGAACTTCATTGAGGCGTGTGAACATGCGCTCTCCTGGTTCTGCGACCGGACTCTGTCGCCCACGGCGAGAGCACCTTAACACGGGTTTTTGAGATCAAAATCTTCGCTCACATTCTCGCTTGATGGTATCAAGCCAGGAGACCCTGCGAAACGCGACTCGCACATAAAAAACACCTCACAGAGGCCGTATACGTGCGTATAAGTACGACGCCCGCGAACGAACCGAAATCCCCTTTTGCGTGGGCAAATCTCTCAAAACGCCTTGTCAAACAAATTTTCATCGATAACGGAAAAAGTTCGGATTTGGGCGGTTGGACATAAACAGAATCAAATTATAAAATTTGATCTAACCACAAGTCGATTTCTTCAATGTCTGCATCATATTGAGCATCATTCTGCTCTCCAAAGGAGGGGTCGCGCGTCGGAACTACAAGGCTTGAGTAAAACTTGCCCGGGCAAGGCTGCTCGGATATCGATTCACATCGATGTCCTTCGCGCGCAAGCGTAGCGAGGACAAGCTAAGTGCCAGGTATAGAGGAGTGTTCGGAAACCGGCGCGCCCCTCAGCGACCGGGGATTACGCCGGTCGCTGCACGCATGTGTTTCTACAAAAGAAGAAACTTCGAAACTTAAGGCTTCAAAAGCCGGCGTTTATCCAGCCCGTACTTTTCTACCTTCATGATCAGGCCCGCGCGGCTGATGCCGAGTTCTTTGGCGAGTTTGGACTTGTTCCAACCGGTGCGGCGCAAGCCTTCCTTGATCAATTCGCGTTCCAGATCTTCGAGCGCGTCCTTGAGTTTGCCGTGGACGCGAGCGCCTTGGACTTTGCCCTTTTCCGAAGCTTCAAGAATCTTCGGCGAGAGCATGTCGGCCGTGAGTTTCGTTTCCACGCCTGAAAGAACGACGAGTCTTTCCATTTCGTTCTGCAGCTCGCGGACGTTACCAGGGAACGGATAGTCGTACAGTTTCTCAAGTGCCCGCTTGGTGAGAATCTTCTTGGGCGCGCCTTTCTCGGCGGCTTTATTCAAGAAAAATTCTGCGAGTAGCGGAATATCTTCTTTGCGCTCGCGGAGCGGGGGAACACGAATGTTGATGACGTTCAGGCGATAGTACAAGTCTTCGCGGAAAGTGCCCTGCTCCACCATCTCTTTGAGGTGGCGGTTGGTCGCCGCGATGATGCGGACATCAATTTTTCGTGTTTCGAGGCCGCCGACCGGCATGAACGTGCCTTCCTGAAGAACGCGCAGGAGTTTCACCTGCATTTGCGGTGATGTGTCGCCGATTTCGTCGAGGAAGAACGTACCCTTGTCCGCGATTTCGAAGAGACCTTTTTTGTCGCGGTTTGCGCCGGTGAATGAGCCCTTCATGTGACCGAAGAGTTCCGACTCCAAGAGGTTGTCGTTGAACGCCGAACAGTTTTGAATCACGAATGGCTTATCTTTGCGGGCTGAGTTGTAGTGAATCGCCTTGGCGATCAATTCCTTACCCGTTCCGTTTTCACCTTGCACCAGAACCGTGGAATCGGCGCCCTTGATTTTGTCGAGCAGTGCGTAGAGCGACTGCATCGGTTTGGACTTACCGATCATGTTGTCATACTTGTAGCGCGAACCGAGTTCTTTATTGAGTTCGCGGATGCGGTTCTCGCGCGTCGTGATCTCGACGTGCAGAGTGACCACCTCTTGAGCCACCAATTCGACAAGCTCCACGAAGTGATCGCGGTCGCTGTCGTCGAGGAATTTCACCTTCGAGAGAGACTGTTCGATCGTGTCGCCCGAGGCGCCGAATGCGGCAAGACGCTCGCGCATTTCTTGCAGTCGGTTGCCTGCGCCGGAATCCTTCATGAAGCCCGTCGCGACGACCGTGCCCATGAAGTCGTTGTCGATCATGATCGGAAAGATCGCCACATCGAATCCGGCCATGTCCCATTTGCGGACCGAGTAGCGGTTTTCGGATAAGCGGAGATCGTCAATGCTCTTCGTGACCATTTCGGCCAAGCTCTCCAGTGCCGCTTCTTTGTTGAGAAACGCATTGACCGCAGGATTGCAAAGTGGGGTTTTCGTGCGGTCGAATCCGCGCAGGTGACCACGCTCATCCGTGAACACGACATCGATGTTCCACCAAGCGGCGAGGATCTGCTTGAGCTTCTTGATGACGTGTATATGTTCGAACTCATCCCAATTGATCATGAAATCTCCTCTGAGTCGCGATCTCTGAAAAACTGCTCAATCTCTTATCGTCAAAACTTTGGACAACTTTATGGTCGGTGTAGAAACTCTGGTCAGTGCTGGTCCAACGTCTTGATAGGAGGGGAGTGCTGTGTGCTTTCGTCTCGGTTCGAGGCGTCTGCAGAATGGCCAGCCGGTCTTCGATTGGGGGCCTGTCGCAATTCCGACGACGATTGGGTTTTCAGTGAATTCAAACCATCGAGAAGCGTGGCGAGCTCTCCCCAGGTTGACGAGCCATCGGAAGAGGGTTCGGTGATGACGCCTGTTGCGGAGACGCCGCGACCTTCGATCGTGAGCGCGCGGTATGCGTTCAGCCTTGTTTTGTACTTGGTCTTCCCAATGAGCCGCGTGTCGACATCTCCGGTCAGCGTCAGTGTTGATACGAGGTGTTCGGGCCTTCGTTGCAATCCGTATTTGGCCATCGCTAGGGCCGCGACGCCGCTGGCAAAAGCCGTGGCCTGTGAGGTGCCCGTGAGTTGACCATATCGTCCTCCCGGAAGCGTGGAGTAAATGTCTTTGCCGGGCGCGGCCAAATCAACGGTCTGTGCGCCGTAATTCGCGCTGGGCAAAAGGACGCGCTTTTGATCGAAGGCCGTCACGGAAAGGATATTGTTGAGATCGTAGTCGGCCGGGTAGTACGGAAGTCGATCCGAGTTGGACTTTTCATTTCCGGCAGCCGCGATCAGGAGAACTCCTTTTTCGCCCGCCTCACGGATTGCCGCCTGCTCTTCGTCGCTCGGCGCGGGGCCGCCGGCAGAGTAATTGATGATGTGTGCGCCCATACGAGTCGCGTAGCGGATCGCCGCGACGGTATTGGCAACCGGATTTCCGGATTCGCCTGCGGGTTCGATATACTTCAATGGCATCAAAGTCACTTGTGGACACACACCGCGAACACCTCGCCCAGCGACACCGTCCGCTCCGATGATACCGGCGATATGCGTTCCATGACCATGTCGGTCCGAGACGTCTGGAGAATGGGCCGCGAAATTCCAACCGTTCACGTCGTCGATATATCCGTTGCGGTCGTCGTCCACTCCGTTGGATTCCTTCTTGCGACCATTTCGATCGATTCCCGATTCTCCGGGGTTGGTCCAAATATTGGCCTTTAAGTCCGGATGCTGAATATCGATGCCGGTGTCGATGACCGCGACAATCACAGTGCGCGCGCCGCTGGTGATACGCCACGCCCGCATGGCTTCGGTTGTCTCCTGTCCCCAATAGCGTGCCGCGGCTTGGTCGCGCTGTAAAACATCATACTTCTCTGTCGGCTGTGTCTCTCCGGTGGCAACTTGGCGTGAGGGTGTGTGCATCATCCAAAATAGGAGCGCCGGGAAAATCAAAACGGATTTCATGATCCCGCCATTCTGTTCGGGGTGAGAAGTGATTGCAGCGTGATGGCGACTTCAGACAAAAGGGTCGCGTCTCGGAGGGATGAGTGGACTTGCATGCGCCCCTGGGCGTCGTAGCGGAGGAGGATGCGGCCGAAGCCAGGACGTAAAATTTGTGCCGGTCGCCGCGTCTCGCGTTCGTAAATCAACCGTAATTGCTCGCGACCGGACTCGAAAATCGAGATCAGGCGTCCACGCGCGTCGTAAAACAAATGATAGGTTTGCCCAGCACCCGTCGTGACTTGAGCCGGGAGACCATGGCGTGGATCCAACGAAGTTTCCGTGACCGACTTGAAACTGACATCGCGAGTACGAATCAGAGCAAGAGAGCCGTCCGCATCGCGCCGCCACCAATACTCGAATTTGCGTCGTTGAGTCGGCGCACCCTTACATCGGAATTGACTCTCTGTCGTCTGTCCCACTTCGCCCTGTGCGGAGAGGGACGAGTAGGTGTATTCCGTCACGCAGCCTTCGGAGTCTTTCCAGCGCATCACACGGTCATGTTCTGTATCGTAAGTGAGCTCCTCAGAGAGGCCGTCAGCGGATTGAATTCGACTGAGGTTATGGAGCTGGTCGTACCGGTACGCATGGACATGGCCTTTGGAAGAGCGCGCTCGGATGAGATCGGGTCCGGAGTATTCGTACCATGCGATGGAGCCGTTCGAAGAAATCACGCGCGTGATCTTTTGAGTCTTTTCGTCGTAAACGAGGCGCAGTTTCGTAGGGCCGGCGCGAAGTTCTTCGAGTCGGCCGAGTGATGAGTAGCTGGTCTCGATCGGCCACCTCCCTGTGCGGATCCATGTCCGCAACCGACCCGAGCTTGCAAACACTTGCCGATCTCCCGAGGTGAGAAACCGAATGTGTTGTTCACGAGAAATGATGATTTTTTCACCGGGGCGCCGAGGGTGCAGGTATTCACCGGTCGGACTGAGCGCATAGACCAAATCTCCAGATTCGCAATCACGCAAAAGGAGCCGACGATCATCGAGCCGTTCCAAAAGGATTTCAAAACGGGTGCACCATCCGAAACCGAACAGCCCGTTGTACTGGGTGCGGCTCCTGTAAACACGCGAGAGCGCGAGTGCGCCCGGCGGGCCGGTCTCGATATCCGTCCACTCATTGGAGTAGCCGGCGTCTTTGAGATCCACACCGGCGGATGCGGGAAGAGCGAGGGCGAAGTGAAATGCGACTTGAAAAAGAAAGCAAAAGAGAGGCGTCTTCATGCCCGACGGTTTTGCAAACGCGTGCCCGCGCCAAAAGCCATTCAAACGGAGGTTGGCGCTTGCGACCTCGACGTCTGCCGATCAAATTCTATGCATAGTGAGTGAGCGGACGCTTGTCGCCAAGATCGGCGTACGTCCGCTCGTGAGATCAACTGTCAGTTCGCACTGCGGATGTCGAAGGTCAGCGAACCTGAGCGAATCTTTGACAGGCGAAAATCATAAGTAGTTCAAGCTACTTGACCAAGCGACTTGGAGTCCGCAGCGACCGTATAGCGATTGCGGCCGCCATGCTTGGACTGATACAGAGCCTGATCTGCACGTTTGAGCCATTGTTCGCCACTTTCGCCGGGCTGCAACTGCGCGATCCCCATGGATATCGTGAAGCGCAGTTCTTTGTCTTGAACAAGCCAAACTTCCTTGCGGATTTTAGCCATGGTGTCTTCGGCGCGTTTGATTGCGTGTTCGACTGTGTGCTCGGGAAGGAGAACGGCAAACTCCTCGCCGCCGATACGGGCGACGAAATCGTGCTCGCGTGAGAATGACTCATGGAGCATGCGTACGCATTCCTTCAACGCGAAGTCACCGACGTCATGTCCGAAGCCATCGTTGATTTTTTTGAAGTGGTCGATGTCCAAAAGAATTATCGTGACCGGGACTTTCGACATCGTGAACAGATTGATCTGTTCTTTCAATGCCTCATCGAAGCTCTTGCGATTCCACGCGCCAGTGAGATGATCCTGGCGTGCGGATTTGTAGGCTTCGTCGAGTTTCTTTTTGACGGAATCCAGATTTTTTTTGATTCCGCGGATCCGTTTCTCGCGGCGCACGTCTTTTCGCGATTGCTTTTCGACATAGTTATCGATGAATTCCCGCGATTTCGCGCGGAGCACTTCGATAGAGTCCGCCTGCACGGCCTCGCGCAAGGCTTCGAGATTGGATGCGATTTCGCTGTCATCGATTTGCTCGTGGCGAACATCTTCAGCGAGTTGATCCACGAAGTCCCAGATGATTCCCTTAAAGTCCTCAAAGGTCTTACGGACATAGGTGTATTCATCGACACGGTAGTGCGAGAAGAACTGCCGCAATCGGAACAAGACTTTTTCGGAATCGGCCTCCGGATTGACGAGTTCCTTCGCGAATTCGTCGAGGATCGCGCGAACCTTACGCACCGGGTGGGTGTCGATCTCAAAAAGGTGCTTGTTGTACAGGTCGATCACGTAGAGCAGTGTCGCACGGTCCTCGGAGATTTCATGCTTCGGCTTGGAATGGTCCTTCTCAGGGTTCCCGTTGAATCCATAGTCGAGTTGTTCGATGAGCTTTTGAACCCACTGTTTCAACGTCCGCCTCCGCGCCCGTGGCCTCAGGTCTCTTCGGTCGAGGAATGATTTTGGTAAATAGGAAATCCAAAAAACCACAATTGAGAGCCGTCATCCAGGACCCCGAGAAACGTCCGGCGTCAGGACTTTCGGCCGTCATTCGTGCTTCAGAAATTCTCTCCGCGCTTTTTGCGTTTGATGTGATCGTGAATTTCGACGCTGATTTTTTTCCACTTCTTCTTTTCGGCTGCTGCGGCGACTTTATCGGTTTTGCGGCGCTGCGCTTCTGTCTCACGTTGCAGCTTCCGGTAGTTTTCCAGTCGATCTGGAGTCAGGGTACCGGAGGCGAGCGCCTCGCGAACGCGGCAGCCGGGCTCGCTGTTGTGAAGACAATCGGTGAATTTGCACTGCAGCGCCAGCGATTCAATGTCTTGAAAAACAGCCTCGATGCCTTGTCCGTCGTCCCAGACCTGCAGCTCTCGCATCCCGGGCGTATCGATCATGAGGGCGCCGGTCGGAGACCGGAGCAAGTGACGCGCAGTCGTCGTGTGTCGACCTTTGTCATCGTCATCGCGAATTTCGCCGGTCTTGGCGACCTCTGCGCCAAAAAGCGCGTTAATCAATGTGGATTTACCGACGCCAGACGATCCGAGCAGCACTGAGGTGGAGCCAGGATTCAGATAAGCGCGAACCGCATCCAGGCCTTGCCCCGTCCGGCTGGATACGGGCAATGCGACGAGTTCCTGGGCAAGTGTCTGGACCTCGGCGACCATCGGTTCAGGGTCAGCGCAAAGATCCGCCTTCGTCAGCAAGACGACGGGACGCGCGCCGCTGAGCAAAATGAGTGTCAGGTAGCGTTCGATTCTGCGCAGATTGAAGTCCTGATTGAGCGAACTCACGATAAACGCAGTGTCAACGTTCGCCGCCAGAACTTGCTCTTTGAGCTCCGCGCCGGCGACTTTTCGCACGAGTAATGTTTTTCGATCGAGCAGTCGGTGAATAATGCCTCGACTGGTGTCGAGAGCCTCCACCATGACCCAGTCGCCTACGGATGGAAAGTCGCTTGCTGATGCGGCGACGTGGGCGAAACGCCCGCTGACTTCCGCCCGTAGAACCTGATCTGGACCAACTAAGACCTGAAACAAACGTTTGGCCGTCGAGATCACGCGACCTGGCTGTCCAGGCTCATCGCTTGCGAGTTGAATGCTGAAGTGCGGATCCCATCCGAGGTCCGTCAAAAATTCGAAATCTATCGGCATTGAGGTAGATGCAGGTTAACTGATACCCTGAAGCATATCAATGGAATCTCAATCAACCCCTACAAACGGGGCGAATCCAAATCTGTCAGATGACAAAGAGGCGGAGTATGAATCGGATGCCATCGGAAAACGTTCAGACTTTCGCGAAGGGTGAGATTCTCATCCGTGAGAATGAAATTTCGCGAAAGATGTTCGTCATCACGTCGGGCAAGGTACGTGTGACGAAAGCGTACATGAATCAAAAAATCACGCTGGCGATTTTAGGAGAGGGCGAGATTTTTGGTGAAATGAGCTTTGTCGACGGTCAGCCACGCTCGGCAACGATCGAGGCACTGACGCCCGTCGAGTGTTTTGTTTTGGACAGCGCCGAAGCGGAACAACAATTCAAGGGCTTGCCGGAATGGCTCATGCCGATCGTCAGGACCGTCTTCAGCCGTCTACGATCCGCCGATACGCGGACCACGGTTTTGGCGAGCATGAACGAAATCGAGAAGCGACACTTCAAACGAGATTCCGTCGCGGAAGATCTTTACCGCGAGTTGCTCCGGTTGAACCGCGTTTTCCTGCTTGTCTATGAGCGATCCGGCACCACAGGAGGAAAGCCTCAGGCGAAAAACGTGTTGCGTGAATTGGATGAGGTGCTGGGTGACCACACGCTGAATTTGCAAACGTATTGGAAGCTTTTGTGCGAATGTGACTTTCTCGATGAGGCCGAGTCCGGCGATCTCACCTTGCAGCGAGTGAATTTCGATAAATGGACAGAAGAGCTGAAGTCCGAGATCGCCGCGCAAACGTACACACTCCTCAGTCATACCAGTGTTGCTTTGTTGAGGCGTATCATCGGCCATCTGCACGCTGATGACGAGTCCTACTCCGGAACGCCGAAGGTGAAGGTGCTTCATTCCGAGTTGAATCTTGAGCACATGCCTCTGGCGGATGAAGCCCTTGCAGAAATGGCGAAACGCGAGATCATTCATCGCATCGATAATGAAACGATCGAAGTGGATGTTCCGAAGGCCTTCAACGCCTTCATGTACCAAAGCCTATTGAAGTACTTCGAGCACCGGGTCCACGGCATTTAACGAAAAGCATTCGCCCTTACGAGTTGGCCTATGCGGCGAGCCCGTGACACGACGAGGCGCGGTGATCGTCATAGCTCAAGCGTATCAACTGGCGTCTCGCACCGGAAAGACCAGATCGGTTTATTTTTTGCGG
>JAMPXM010000090.1 GCA_023701225.1 Pseudobdellovibrionaceae bacterium
CTCGAAGGAGAAGTGCGACACTTGGATCCGAAGACTTATTAAGGCGAGACGGTGATCGAGCCGACCATCGGTTCATCTTCGTGCGGGATACAGAAGTAGCGATAGGTCCCAGGCACCGTGAAGGTTCTCGTGAATGTACCGCCCGGAGCGATATTTCCGGAATTGAACGGATCAGCGCCTGCAGGTAATTCCACGTGGCTCGGATCATCGGCGAGCGACGCATCAAAGGTCACCGTGTGGATGAGACTGCTGGATGTGTTTGTCCATCTGACGGTGTCACCGACACGAATCGAAATCGTGGCAGGCTCAAAGCGTTCGTTGTTTGTTGCGCTCACATCGACTGTTTGCGGACTCGGAGCGGGCGAGGGAGCAGGTGTAGGTGAGGGGGGCGGAGAAGGTCCGGTTCCTGGTTCCGGTGTGGGCGAAGGAGTCGGACTCGGCGCCGGCGTCGGCGTCGGCGTCGGTTCTTCGTCCGGGAGGTCGTCCTGCTCGTGATCATCAAACACCTCCGTTGTGTTATCGCTCTAGGATTCGGCAGGGGGCATGCATCCGCCACCGGAAAGGCCTTCATCGCGAAAACAACACCGGCGGCGGCCGGGAGATGTCGATTTGAAATGAGTTTATTCGCAATGTGAGTGAGTGCCTCTTGTCACGTGTCCTACCTAGATAAGAGTGACTTTAGTGACCCGCAGGGCGTGCGGAGTCGCATTGCATTCGCAATCGCCATCTTCAGTCGATCAAGTAGGACGCAATATGCGCCGAAGTCTCACATTGATTCCAACTCGGCTTGGGCAAGGATCGAAGAGCAGAATTTGAACTTTGCACTGAACAAATGAGAGGATGGCGCCTCTTTAAACATGGGCCGCACAGAGTGCGGCAGGGCGTACATAAGAATGCTGGAACAGGATAAGCAACATCATTTAGTGTTGGATCAGGCTAGTTGCCACCGATGGCGTAAGAATGGACACGCGTGGGCCCGCGGACCCGCGCTCTTCGACGAGGTAGTATTCATACTCACCCGCGCAACCGGCCATGCAATCACCGATCGCGTACCAATACACATAAATGTATTGTCGTGCGTCGTCGCCGAGATCCATCATTTGAATACTGGGAGTCGAAGTGCCGATCGCCATCCCATGCCCAACTTCGCTTGCCTCAACGCTCCAAACACCAACAGAACCGAGCGCTTTGAGAAGACCACGCAGGTCATCAAGGGATGTGCTCACGTGGATTTCGATATCCGTCGCCGGCTGTCCGGTGCTGGCGATGCCAGTGAACCGGAGTTCAAAAGAAGTCTTCTGGAACTGTTTCAGGATTGCATCTAAACCGGGGAGCATTCCCTTCCGTAAAGGTCTCTCGGTACGGCTGCCTTCCGGATCTTGATTGAAGCGATTCAGAAGCGCTTTTTTGGCGTCATACAGATTATATGGAATTCCAAAGCTGAAGTTCCTCGGCAGTCCAGAGCTTGTATAGTGCTCTGCGGTCCGCGGGGACCCCTGCTCTCCGATCGCTGTCAGGTGTTTGTAAATGCGGTCGACTTGTCCGCCGGCTCTAGGAAGCTCGAGGATTTTTGAGTTGCGATAATTCAGCGTTGCTGCGGTGATCCAGAGTTTGTCATCTTCACTGGGCTCCGCTGAAGCGGTGGAAACGGAAAGCAGGATCATCGCAAACGCGTAGACGAGCACTTGAGTGAATCGCATTTTAAACTCCGGATGAAATCAATGAACCAGGAGAGTAAAGAAACGAAGGCGATTCTCCAAGTGTCAGGATTCTGACAGGCAATCCTTACACCGATTAGGCCTAGATAAGGTCGGTCATCAGCATTCCTATTGTCCTGAGCTCGTCTGTTTTTTTCCTAAGACCATCGCCTCGTACATTTGACGATACATTTTTTCCTGATCCGGAGTGCGTGGGCCATCAAGTCCAATGGCCTTGATGGAGCGTTTGAAGACTTCTTCTCGTTCTTGCCGACTCAAAGAGCGGCTTTCTTCGGGGTGAAGCATTTTAAGTCCGTTTTCCTGAATACGCGCATCGTTCTTTTCGTCTTCCTGGCGCTGCTTCTGAGCGCGGGTTCGCCTCTCGGTGCTGATCTTCTCAATTTTTTGCCGATGTACGACCGCATTTTGCTTCGTTTTGGAGTCACAATGGTCGGTCTTCGCGATCAAATTCATGCCATTTATCGCATCGATCTCGTCCATGATGTTTTGTTGAACAGCGAGGAGTACTGTTTCAATTCCCGTTTGGCAAAGTGAAGCCAGCGCGAATACGACCCCCGTGCGAAGCCCGAGATCTTTGTGTTCGGGCTCAGAAGATCTTTGATACAGATCCAGTAGAACTCGGGAGTCCGAGGGAGACAACTGAGCGGACATCTCCTTCAGAGACTCAGCATCGTATCCCGGTCCATGAGCTCCCTCATGTTGGCTCTCGCGAATAATTTTTCGTACCTGCTCGGCGCGAAGAGAGGTATCGGCGACGGCCGAGGGACGTACCACTTCGAAGAAGGCGAACGTGATCGCTGCGATGAAGACAAGCGGCTGCTTCATTTGCTCCTTACGCATTGCTGGCGTCATGCAGGAGTATATTGAGATCTGCCAATTGAATTAAAACGCAAATCAGATTAATCGCAGCCACAAGTTGGACTTAAGGTTCCATCACAACACTTCGTGCGGCCATTCGAGCAACCGCAGACACCGCCGTGCCAAGAGCAGCAACCGCGACGTTCGATTGTATCTCTTGTCAGGTCAACAAACGAGATGAGAGGTCGCGCACTTGGTTCTGGAATCGAAATAATCTCCATAGACGCTAGCGAATCCGATTGACAGTAAGAATTGTCGGAAGCATTGGCTGATAAACTGCCGATAGTTAAAACAAACGACATCAGTAATCGCATTGCGCCTCCTTGAGTAAGTTCGGAACTTCCTCGGCGGCTCAACTAAATATCTTTATACGATCAATTGGGGGAAGTCGTTAAAGTCCCCACAATCAGCATGCCAAGTACATTCCAGTTCCGAGATGTTCAAGAAGAAACAATTGAACAAGGAAGCGTTAAGAGAGTTAGGGAAGTCGGGCACACACAAAGCATTTTGCATCTTCCGCTCGGAGGTCTCGGCTTCCTAATTGAGACAAGTACCGACCCAATATAATTCAAGTGGGGGGGATTTTCGGCGGTGAAGCTTTGATTTCTGTCTCTTGATATCGTATTCCGCTCAGACAAGTCGGAAGCTGAATTGGAAATACTGCCGAATCGCACCTTTAAAATTGGCGATCAAATTTTTTCGCCGCCTGCGCATGCCTTTACGCCAGGTGGAGCGGCGGTGTTGTTTGCTATAACCGTCGGGGCATCGGTGGTTGTGGTCAACGCCCCGTTTTATATTGGCAGAGAAATATACGAGTCGATGAAAGAGGGGCACGTCGAATGCAATGGGCGGGTTTTCTCGGTACGTAAAAAAGGTCGCACCGCATTTGGTAAAGCAAAAGGTAGCTACCATGTTATTGACCCAGACATCATCACTCAGATATTTGGCAAGCCTCAACACTGTAATCCTGAGACTATTGCAGAGCTCAAGCGACGGAGTGATCCGTTGAAACTTACGAAACAAGATGAAAAGTCTCACAGCCCAACGAAGGTCGACTAAACTGGTTTTAATTCGTCGAAAAAACTGGGAGATGAGGGGACCTTGTCCTCCGATGACAAACTCGTTGAGCTCGTTGAGCTCGGTCAGCTTGGCCGGCGAGAGTTGATCGAAGTTGGACTAACTCCGACCCTGACCCCTCAGGCTGGCTGCGACTCCGACCGGCACTCAGAGAGGCAGGTCGGTCAGGGACATCGCTGCCGAGAGGAACAGGCTATAGAGTGTTCAGCTTCCCCTCGTGTGGCCGTACATAGACCTTTGGCCTAGCCATATCAATCTGAAACAATCTGTCTGTATCGTATCTATTGATGTCAATATTATCTTGATATCAATAGATATGAATATTATCATGATATCAATAGATATCATCTATGATGGGATCCATTCCAATGATAACTCACCTGACGACAACACGCTGCTTTAAGTGCCTGCAGTCAATTCCGGAAGGTCAGGCTAAATATGGGCTTCATGTAGGGTGCTTTACCACATGGTTTAAGGCGTCGCAGGATGACGAGTTTTTAAGTCTTCAAAAGCAGGCCTCTGCCAGCCAGGATCCCGGTAAGCGCGGTAAAGACTCCGCCCACAACACCAGCTTTTTCCATGGCATGTTCAAAAAGTACTCAGCAGATCTTGGAGGAGAATCTTTCATTTTGAAGATGCGGCAGGATAACGCTCCCGAGCTTCCTGAGGTGGAGTATCTCTGCAATCAAATCGGTGCTCATCTCGGGCTCCCGGTTGCTGAGCACTTTATTATTAACTTCCTTGATGATCAGGTGTTCGTTACCCGGAATTTCATTAAGAAAGGAGGGACCTCATCAACCCTCGATCACATATATAAATATCTGCCAGATGGTCATGAATACGACTGTGAGAGTTTGATCAAAATAATCGCGGAGCAAACAAAGCGGCCTTTCCACGTCGAAACGTTTATCCAGATTGCGCTCTACGATGCACTTATTGGAAACCACGACCGTCATGGCCGAAACCTCGGGTTTGTTGTCATGCCGTCATCCACTGTGCTTTCGCCCATCTACGACAATGTTTCATATCTTGGTCTTGAGCGCGGTCAAATGCTGAAAGCTGATTTCAATCCGGCCGGCAAGATTGGAACCCAAAGCAACCAAAAAGAACCGGGAATGAAGGACTATGTACATGAGTTCAAACGCCTGGGTCATGATGACGTCGTCAAATCCTTCCATGCAAAAATTAAGCTCCCGAGGATTATTGAAATCATCGAACACAGCTTTTGTAGCGACCTTATGAAGAGTGCGCTCTCTCGATTGGTCAGGAAACGTTTCGCGGAGTTGGAAAATGCCCTTACATAAGGATCTGACCCGAATCGAAGTATATCTCGAAGGAAGAAAGAGGAGGGTATATGTGGGAGAACTCTCCTACGACAAAGATCGCGACCAATATCAGTTCGTCTATGACTCTAAATATACAAAATCGCCCAAGGCGATCCCGATTGGCCCCGATCTGAGTCTATTCAAGAAATCTCAGTGGTCAGAGAAGGGAAAGATTTTTCCCTCTTTTACTGATCGCATACCTTCGCGTTCGAATCCGGCATACGAGGAGTACTGTCGATCGCAAGGCATCTCTGTTAGCGAGCGGAATCCTATCGTTCTCTTGGGAACAATTGGAAGGAGAGGGCCTTCGTCTTTCGTCTTTGAACCAGTGGTTATTAACGACTTTACCTTCACGGACATTATACGATTCCGCAAGGTAACAGGGCTTTCTCGCCATGAGATGGCTATGGCATTCGATCTAAATGAACCGACTTTGCAGAGAGTGGAGACAGGAAAGAGCGCTGACTTGAATACAATGAAGCGTATCCAGATATATCTGGAATTTCCCGAGGTCGCTCTTTGGCAACTGGAGAGCGCAGGAAGAAAGATTAGTAATGAAACCTTAGCAAGACTGACCGATTATTTCCAAAACGCTCGGCGTTCGCAAAGAGCCAATTGAGTTGTGGGTAGGAAGTAGGCAAAAGATTAGCTCTGGTAGAGAAACGGAAGCTACCTCGACGTTAAAAGATAATCCGTCGACAGGCCCACCGCTCTCTGAACTCGACGACACACGGAAAGGCTCGCTTTGAATTTGAAGGAATTTTCGATGGTCAGAAAGGACGGTAACTCTCTCTCGCCCCCCGTGGGTACATTGTTCCCACATGTAAGCCCCTCCGGGCCCCGCATAATTTCACGCAAGCGGGCGACCTTTTTCGAGCGCTCCGTGATTGCTACGGCATCCCATAGTCGCATGGAGCATCCGAGCCAGCGACTGAATCTGAAGGGCGACGACTACCGAAAAAAATTGCAATCGCCGCTTCCGCCGGGGAAAAGGTTGCGGAAGAAAAGTTGCTCAACTAAACAGCGCGTCGCTGACGCTCCGGTGGTTCCGATCCATGCAATCGCCCGGTTCCGTTCGATGAAATCGGCCAGCGGATTCATTTTCAAAATTGTATTATCAGATCAAGGGCATGCTTTCGGTTGAAAGCCCTGAAGTGGACACAGCGATGAAAAAAGCAAAAGCCAAATAAAAACGTTCGTTGAGATTGCGAATCTTCCGGAAGGACGTTCGAGTTACCCAAGCAAAAAGGCCCTACTTGGAACGAAATGATTGCTTACGGCGAAAATATCGGCGTCGGCAGGCGCTGGACGGAAAACATACCTGTCGATTTTCACAAGGAATGAATGGAATGGATTATCAAACGGAGCTTCAGCAATCACTTCAGTATCTCGCTTCCAACGAGGCTATCAAAAGCCTCGAAGCTGACGCCTATTGGCCCAAGTGGGACTCGCCCTGGTGGCACATGCTTCTACTGCATGAAATGGGAGAAACGAAACTTATCCCCAAGTCAGCGATTGAGGCCCATGTCGCCACTCTCAAACGAGTGCCGCTCAAGATTTTTCCGATACATCCTGGCGAAATGCCCCCTGACATTAACCCTTATCGGGACAACCCTTGCCATTGCCAACTTGGCAACGTCTATCAAGTGCTGGCCGCTTGGGGGGTGGATGTAGATAAAGAGCTGCCCTGGATTCGTCCTTGGCTTTTGCGCTATCAAATGGCTGATGGCGGACTCAACTGTGACAATGAAGCTTACTTGGTGAAAGACGAAGTCCCAAGTTCGATGGTCGGTACGATTGCCCCATTTGAAGCAATTCTTCTCTATACGTCGAGGCCGTGGACGGATGCCGAGCGTATTTTTATCGAAAAGGGAGCACAGTTCTTAATCGGGCGGAAGCTCATGCTTGGCTCTCAAACGAAGCACAACGCCGCCGAAAGAGAAAGTGAGAAGGATTGGTTGAAGCTTTGTTTCCCTCGCTTCTATCTCTATGATGTTCTTCGTGGGCTGAACGCTTTGCTCTTGTGGGGAGAGAAAACCAGACAAGCAATTCCTCATGAAGCGGTAAGTGATGTTGTTACCTATTTGCACGAGCGCTTTCCCGACGGAGTGATTCGCACTGAACGCCTATCCTACGAGGACATCAAGACGTTCCTGCCTCCTTCGTCCGGGGTCGGAGATTGGGCTTGGGGCGAGCCAGCAACTCTGTTTCCTCTGCTAAGAAAAGTGAGTGCCATCGGTGAAGAGTCTCCGTTTCTTTCTAAGCAGTGGGCAGATGCCAGATCACGACTTGAGAATTTGAATAACGAAAAATCAACCCGGAGGAATTTATGATTACTGGAGTGCAGGATATCTACTACAGCATCACCGATAAGATGAGGGCGAAGCGGTTTTATACGGAAGTCCTGGGCATGAAGATCCGCTTTGAACATGAGCACTGGATTTCCTTGGACTGCGATGGCGTGAATGTGGGCCTACATCCTGAGGACAAACCGATCCCACATATCCCCCGCGACTCTCACGGCGCGCACGCTGGTGCGACACTGACTCTAAAGTCAGACAACGTGCCGGAGGACCGCAAACGAATCGAATCATTTGGTTGCAAGATCCTCGGTGATGCGGATCAGCCCTGGGGGCACATGCTGATTTTTGAAGACCCGGATGGAAACGTACTCAAATTGATGAATCCGAAATAACGGTAACCAGCGGAGAGCGATGAGAGCGAATTTTCACATCACAATGCCGACTAGGAGAACGAGATGGCAGGCACAAAGATCGAACAAATCCAGTTCAGTGTTCCTTCCGGCCAGATCCGATGCGTGTGATGCAAAAGCTCGTAATGGAGTTCGAGGGTATTCGGAGAAAGTTGGAGTGCGGGAGCCGGAGCGAGCACGTTCAGCCTGAAGAATTGACATGATCCGTAGCCGACTGACTCAAACGTCCCGTATAACGGGAGCAGGAGTCAGATCGAATGGCAAAAAAAGTAAGACGCGAGTTCAAGCCCGAAGACAAAGCCAGAGCCGTGGACGATTACGTCTCAGGTCGCAAATCGGTAGCACAGCTTGCCGCCGCGTTCAGTTGCAGCCCGAATCTCATCTATCGCTGGAAGGCTGAGGCAGACGCTGCCCGTCGAGACGATCGAGCGGCGGAGCTAGAGTCCAGTGGCGTGCGCGATCCGCGCGACATCAGACGCATTCTGGACCTTGAGGACGAGCTCGAAGCGTACAAGCAGACCGTCGCCGAGCAGACTGTGCTCATCGACCTTTTAAAAAAACTCGATCACTCGAAGAGCTCTCAACGCGAGAGCGAATTGATTGGGTTGATCAGAACCACGAAAAACTCGGCTCCAAAAAGAAGTGTCACGTCCCAGACATTCGATCCCGGTTTTCGGGGGTTGAATCCCACGTAATGGATCCCACCCTGGCTTGACCAAATCCCACCAATTCGATCCCGGTTTAATGGGTACGAATCCCACATAAACGATCCCACCTGGTGATGGGTTACGCTGCCCTTTGGCCACTGACGGCCATCGAGGGAGACAAGCAGCGTGACGAAGGCATCCAGGAGAAGAAAAGTGGATCGGAAAATTGTCGAGCGCCTCATCGAGGGCAAAAGCCAAAACGAAATCATGACCGATCTTCATGTCGGCAAAAAGCGCGTTCGCCGGGCGCGAGCCGAGGCAGAGCTTGCCGGTTACCTCAGTGGTACGGCGCTACCGCCGTATCCCGAGGCGGTCTTTCCTGATCCGATCGACAAGCGATCGCTCAAGGTCTCCGATAACGATTTGCTTTTGCAATCGCATCTAGAGTGGATGAAGGATCGCCTGCAGAGCGGCTGGCAACCGGTGACGGTCTGGGAGGAGCTCCCGGTGAAGGTTGCGCGATCGAGCTTTTATCGCTTCATTGAGCGCCACGGGATCGATCGCATTGGCGAGACGTTCCGACATAAGCCCGAGATCCTGCACGAGCCAGGCGAAGCCCTGCTGCTCGATTGGGGCAAGCTTCGCGATGTCGTTGAAGCCGGGCGGAAGCGCACGCTGTGGGCGTTCGTGGGTGTGCTGGGATTTTCCAGGTACATGATGGTGCGGCTTGTGTGGACGAACGACGTGCCGACGACGATTGCGGCGATCGAGAGCATGCTCGCGGAGCTTGGTGGCGTGCCGAGGCGGCTTACAAGCGACAATCCGAAATGCTTTGCGCTGGAAGCAAGTAAGTACGAGCCGATCTTGAATCCGGTGATCGAGCGCTTTGCCTCGCACTACGGCGTCAGAATGGAGTGTTTGCCGCCGGCGGATCCTGAGAAGAAAGGAAAAGTCGAACGACCGATGCCGTACGTGCGCCGACTCTACCAGGCGCATGGAGAAGCGTGGCACGGGATCGAGGAAAGCCAAGCGTATATCGACAAGAAGGTGCATCTCGCTAACGAGCGTCGGCATGGCACGACGAAGCAGCGGCCGGTCGATGACTTTACCGCTATCGAGCGCGAGAGCTTAAAGCCGCTCCCGGCGCTCGCCTACGAGATCGATGAGTTTAGCGAAACCCAAGTGCGCCGCGATGGCTTTGTCGGTTTTAAAGGGAAGCACTACTCGGTCGACGATAGCTTGCGTGGCGAAGATGTTGCCGTTGTCGCAAGCGGCTCGAGGATCGCGATTTATCATAAGGGCCGACTCGTTGAGACGCATGAACGAGTGCTGAGCCCGCATCAATCGAAGTCGATCAAGGATCATCACCAGAAAAGCTGGGAACGCACACTCCAAGACCACGGCCATTACCTGCGAAGGGCGGCAGCCATCGGCCCCGATGTCGAGCGTCTGGTGCAAGCAATCCTTCTTCAGGGCGACGGCTTCGTCGACACGAGAAAGATCTGGGGGATTTTGAGTTTTGAGAAGTCGCATGCTCGTGAGGCGATCAATGAGGCGTGCCGAAAGGCATTTGAGCTAAATCTCATCAGCTATCAGACGGTGCGAAGTCTATTGAAAATATCGGCAAAGCCAATAGGCGCGGAGAAAGGCGGTGCGCCAACGACGAGAGAGAATCGACCCGAGAACGAAACAAATAAATTTGTTCGCCCGATCGGCGAATACACGAAGCGGTTAAAACTGCTGCATTGAAAGGAAACGATATGTCCCTACAGGTAGTCAAAGAGCAGATGCGAAAGCTTCTGCTCACCACGGCGGCGAGCGATCTCGATGAGATCCTGGCTAAGCAGAAAAAGGCGGTCAGCCTCGCTTGGCTCTCCGAATGTCTCGAACGAGAGATCGACGCCCGGCGTGCGAACTCGATCAACAAGCGCATCAAGCTAGCGAAGTTCCCGGAGATCGCCTCGCTTGAGAATTTTGATTGGAGCTTTAACCCGAAGATCGACGAGGCCGCGATCCGGGAGCTAGCGACGCTCAAGTTCGTCGAAGATAACGAGATCGGACTCTTCCTTGGTCAACCCGGCACGGGGAAGAGTCACCTCGGCGTTGCGATCGGGGTACTGGCGGCGCAGAAGGGTTACCGGGTGACATGGACGAGTGTGAAGCGGCTGGCGAAGCGAATCGAAATCGCAAAGGCGCGGAACAATCTAGACGTGCTTTTTAAACAGATCTTATCTTCAAAACTCTGGATCATGGACGACTGGGGCGTGATCTCAATGAACCGCGATGTCTCCGAGGAGATCTTCGATCTTCTCGATCGGCGAAAGCACAGCTGCGCTCTGTTGCTCACATCAAACCGCGATGTCGACGAATGGCCGCGCGTGTTCCCGGATCCGATTATCGCCAACGCGGCGATCGACCGACTCTTTGAGCGGGCGCGAATCGTCGTCTTCAAGGGCGAAAGTTACAGACTGAAAGGTCGGATTAGCTGTGGCCAATCCGATGACATTGACATGGCCGAAATGGCGAACTAACAAAAGCCACCAACCAGGTGGGTTCCGATATGTGGGATTGGGGTGGGTTCCGTTACGTGGGACGTGACAAAAAGAAGGCGCTGAAAGCCATGCAACTTTCATCATCGACGTATTACTCGGACCCGAAGATTTCGAGGTCTGAGCGGGAAGCTTTTGAGGCCGACGTTCGAGGCAAGATCGAGCAGATCCGGGTCGA
>JAMPXM010000091.1 GCA_023701225.1 Pseudobdellovibrionaceae bacterium
AGTTATAAAAACGGAGGATTGGGGCCACTTGCGACTGAAGTGGCCCCCGTCAGGCACATAACTCCAAATCCCATCGGCTTTGGAGCTCGAACGTGCGCTCTTAGACTTTAAAGGGGCGGTATTCCATATTCAGGCTACGTGCGACCGGCTCGTACGTGACATAGCCGCCATACACGTTAACACCCTTGTAGAGCGCCGGTTCTTTTGCCGTCGCATCTTCCAAACCCATGCGTGCCAGCATCGAAGCGTACTTGAAGGTCGCGTTCGTCAGAGCATAGGTCGATGTGCGGGCTACAACGCCAGGCATATTCGGAACACAGTAGTGGATCACGCCATTCACTTCGTAAGTCGGGTTCTGGTGGCTCGTCGGACGGCAGGTCTCGATACAACCACCTTGGTCCACCGCCACGTCGACGACAACCGAGCCTGGTTGCATGCGCTCAATCATCGACTTGGTCACGAGAATGGGCGCTTTCCAACCGGTCACCAGCACCCCGCCGATCACGAGGTCGGACTGCACGACCGACTCTTCGATGTTCTTGCTGTTGGAGTGCAGAGTCGTCAAACGGCCTTGGAACACGTCATCGAGGTATTCCAAACGCTTGTGATTGACGTCGAGCACGGTAACTTCGGCACCCAGGCCCACCGCCATCTTCGCCGAGTTGATACCCACAACGCCGCCACCGATAATCGTGACTTTTCCACGATTCACTCCGGTCACGCCGCCCAGGAGAATCCCTTTGCCGCCGTGATCTTTCTGAAGATAGAAGGCGCCGATCTGCGTCGCCATCCGGCCAGCGACCTCCGACATCGGCGTCAGGAGCGGCAGGCTGCCGTCTTCGTTTTGAATGGTTTCGTACGCGACCGATTTCACTTTTCGCTCACAGAGAACTTTGGTGAGCTTCGGCTCCGCCGCGAGGTGGAGGTACGTGTAGAGGATCTGGTTTTCGCGCAACAAATCATATTCGTCCGGGAGCGGCTCTTTCACCTTCACGATCATGTCGGCTTTGCCGTAGATCTCGGCTGCCGTGTCCAATATGTGCGCGCCGGCGGTCAAATAGGCTTCATTCGGAATGCGGCTGCCAATGCCCGCGTCCTTTTGGACATACACTGTATGGCCTTCTTGAACGAGCTGCTTCACGCCCGCTTCCGTCAGACCCACGCGGTTTTCGCTAATTTTGATCTCTTTCGGAACCCCGATGATCATGATTGCTCCCTTGAAATTTACCTAGAGGGAGCGATTTCACCAGAGAAGAGCGCCCGAAGCAAGCGCTTCGCGGCCGGCCATCGAAGGCTAGGAATCCCTTACCGAAAGGCCCAGAGCGAGCCGGCTCCCGCCGCCGCTTCCGGTAAATCCGCGCCGAGTTCGATATGCCGGTAACTGTCGGGAGACTCAAGGATCTTGCGGACCAGTCGATTGAGGATGTCGTGGCCGGCTTTATAAAGAACGAGATGCCCCATGAGCGGCATGCCGAGCGTCACCAGATCTCCAAGAGCGTCCAACGCCTTGTGACGCACGAATTCATCGACGTATCGCAAGCCTTCCGGATTGAGGATGTCTTGATTGTCGAGAACCACGGCATTCTCGAGGCTGCCTCCTCGAGCCAGGCCCTTGGCACGCATCGCTTCCACGTCTTTTAAGAAACCGAAGGTTCTTGCCCGCGAGAGCTCACGCGCGAACGAATGCTCGTGAATATCGAGATCGATTTTCTGCTTCCCGATTTTGGGATGCGCGAACTCGATCGTACAAGTGACGCGCAGACCGTTGTAGGGAACGACATAGGCATGCTTTTCCGTATCGCCGTAGAAAATGGGCTGCGTGATATAGGCGTACTTACGAGGCTCTTCTTGCTCAACGAGGCCGGCGGCGAGAAGTGCCTCCATGAATGGATACGCGCTGCCATCACCGATCGGAATCTCGGGGCCATCGAGTTCGATGAAAAGGTTATCGATGCGAAACGCAGCAAGCGTCGACAGGCAATGTTCGACCGTGGACACGGAAAAGGCCGAGCCACCCAGTGTCGTCGCCAGAGCCGTCGCACGCACATGCTCGGCCGAAGCCGCGATGGCCGGACTTCCCGGCAGATCCGTGCGCACAAAATAGATTCCGGTGTTCACCGGTGCCGGGCGGAACGTCAGACTCGTCGGAGAGCCAGTATGAAGACCGATGCCTTCGACTTTCGTTTTCTTGCGAATCGTACGCTGTAAAAACATGGGCCCCTCTCGGGTTGTCCTGGTTCCTCAATCTTCGTTCTGCCTGATAAAGATAGCAAGACTGATGCCGTCTCGACTCGGGACGAGGAAATTCCTAACCATCTGAATTATAACGCGTTTTGTGCTCCACCCCCGACCCTGACGGCAGCCATGAGAGAGCCCAGTGTTGTGGAAAGGACACGATGGGTGTGTGATTTTCAGCATCAAGCGCATCTCGACGGAATCCGATGCAGGATGAGATTCAAGGCTGAGAGGCTCCATTGCGTCGGACTTCACGGACATGGCACATCTTCACACTGACACTTCTCGTGCTCAACACGAGCGGATGCGCCAGCGGAGATCGGGACTCGCAAGGTGGCCGAGGCGGCACGCAAATGGCTTTTGGCTCCGAGCCCGATGGAATTTGGGAGCAAAGTCAGGCGGCGGCTCCCGCCTTCGACGCGTTCATGCTTCGCAAAACACAGCCCATCGGCGCCAAAAACGAATTCATGTTTTACTACAAAACCTGCAGCGAAGTCGGCCCGCGCGTCTGGTACTCGAAAACCGCCTATGAGTGCACAGTACCATGACCAGTACCGTAACCAGTTCCTTACACGAGTTCACGTCTCCACGTCGTGAGCAGGCGCCGACGGCCTGCCCTTGGAGACCGGTTTGGGCTCCGCCTCTCCGATCCCTTGAACATGTCGCTTGGCGGACTCCGTGACCATTCGTCCGCGCGGCGTCTTCTGCAAGAGTCCCTCCTGAATCAGGAACGGCTCGTAGACCTCTTCAAGAGTGTCTTTCTCTTCGGACAACGCGGCCGAGAGTGTTTCGATTCCGACCGGCCCTCCCCCGAACTTGTCCACGATGAGTGTCAAAATTCGACGGTCCATATCATCGAGGCCCAAATGGTCGACATCGAGTTGATCGAGAGCGTACTGCGCCATTTCGAACGTCACGCGTCCGTCGCCCTTGACTTGCGCATAGTCCCGCACGCGCTTCAGGAGACGGTTGGCGATCCGCGGAGTGCCTCGGCACCTGCGCGCGATTTCAAACGCGCCATCCTCCGTAATATCGACGCCGAGCAATTGCGCCGAGCGACGGATGATGGTGACAAGCGCCGGCTTCTCATAAAACGACAATCTCTCGACGATTCCGAAGCGGTCGCGCAAAGGCGCATTGAGCATGCCCGCACGCGTGGTTGCTCCGATCAAGGTGAACGGCGCCAGTTGAAACTTCATCGAACGCGCGCCCAAGCCTTCGCCGGTAATGATATCGATGTAGTAGTCTTCCATCGCGCTGTAGAGATATTCCTCGACGACGCGATTCAAACGATGAATTTCGTCAATAAACAAAATCGAGAACGGCTTCAGAGACGTCAGAATCGCGGCGACATCTCCTTTTTTATCCAAGGCTGGCCCGGACGTCGTCTTGCACTCCACCCCCATGGTGTTAGCGATGATGTGCGCGAGCGTGGTCTTACCGAGTCCAGGAGGTCCGCTGAGCAGAATATGATCCAAAGGCTCATTGCGGTTCTTGGCCGCGGTGACGAAGACCTTCAGCTTGTCTTTGACCTTGTCCTGACCAGGAAATTCCTCAAAGCGTGTCGGCCGCAACGCCAGCTCCCAGCCGACCTCGGCTTCCGAGCGTTCGCGATCCACAATTCGTCCTGGTCCTGGAAAATCCGACATCCTGATCTCCTCTCTTCACTCTTCTAGAATTGCCCCGTGAGCGCTTGCAGGCCTTGCCGGATGCCGGTTTGCAAATCGGTTTCGGCCGGCATTTCCTCAACCGCCTTTTCCACGTCAGGCAAGCGAAAGCCTAAGTTCACGAGCGCCGAGATGATTTCTCCACGCGTTCCCAGGGAGCGCGCGCCGGCGCCACCATGCGACCGCTCCGCTTCATCCATGACGAGTTTTCCTTTGAGCGTGAGTATGATTTGTTCGGCGGTCTTTTTGCCGACTTTCGGGAGACCGGACAGTCCTTTGACATCGCCCGCTTCGATCATTTCCACCAATCGTGACAACGGTCCCGCCGAAAGCGCTTTGACCGCGAGTTTCGGGCCGACGCCGTTCACTTTGGTCAATGACAAGAACAGACGCTTTTCCAACGCCGTTGAAAACCCGAACAGCGAGATCGCATCCTCGCGAACATGCGTGTGCACATGCAACGCGACGTCCTCACCCAGGCCGCACTCATCCAACGTGTTCGCCGAGCATTGCAACTCGTAGCCGACTCCGCCGACATCGACGATGAGACCTTCGGAATGCCAATCGATCACGCGCCCTTTCAGAAAGCCGATCACAAGATCTCTCCTCTCCTGTCACAGACTGGTTTCGCACAGACGGGTGACCCGCGCTGGACCGATCACACCTCGCTCCGGCGAGATTCGCTCCTACTGTCGATCGGACTCCGATCGCGCGGCAAGACCTTTTTCCAGGGTGCTTCCTCATTTTGACATAGCGCGCGGGTTCAGGGCGCGCCGGATGGAAATTGACGAGCGAACCGGGCCTCGACATCGAGATTGCGGGCGTGAAAATACGCGAGCGCGAGTGCGTCACTGGCGTCCGCCTGCGCGGGTATTCGAATTCCCAGGGAGTTGAACAAGACGAACTGGACCTGCTCTTTGCTGGCGGCACCACTGCCCGTGATGCCTTTTTTCACCGACCGCGCCGCGTACTCCACGATCGTGGTATTGGCTTGGGTCGCGGCAAACAAGCACACCCCACGCACATGCCCGAGTTTGAAGGCCGAATCGGCGTTCCTCCCGAGAAAGATGCGTTCCACGACGGTGATCTGCGGTCGATAGGTGAGGAAAACCGTGTTCAACTCGTTCGCAATCCGGTGCAGCCGATCATGAAATCCAAGGGAGGCCGGGGCGGAGAGAACACCGTGCGCGAGATGGCGGATCCGATCGCCGTCGGCTTCGAGAAGTCCGTATCCAGTGTGATGACTGCCGGGATCGATCCCCAAAATCACTTTCATGTCGCCATTCAACAACGGGGCTGGCCCTAGATTCAAGCGAATTGAAATTGCCCAAAGAGGATGCAAAGCTAAGAGTATGAAAAGCGCGCCGCTCAACCCGGAGTTCGTGGAAAGATACCAGCTCGAGTATCAAAAAAACCCGCGTTCAAAAGTGTTCGCGCCGCTCGCGGAAGCCTACCGTAAAATGGGATTACTCGAGGAGGCACGCACGGTCGCGCAGTCCGGTGTGAAGCATCACCCGGATTTTGCCAGCGGGCGTGTGGTGTACGCACGCATTCTTTTTGACAGTCAAAACTACGACGAAACATTGAACCAATTGATCGCCGCCGTTCGCCTGTCTCCTGACAATCTGATGGCGCACTCACTGATGGGCGAAACCCTTCTTCTTCTAAGACGTCCGAAGGATGCGCTCAATGCGTTTAAAATGGTTTTATTTGTCGACCCCAGTCATGAACGCGCCCTGGCTGCCGTACGCAAATGGGAGTTCCTGACCGCAGATGAGTATGACGACGAACTTTTCGAAGTGAAATCAGAACCCACGAACGGCGCAGCTCCGCCCGCCCCTCACCAAGCGGAGCGAATTCAGCCGATCGGGTCCATCGCCGAAAAACAAAAACATTTGGAGCGCGCCCTCTCGCTTGCCGACGCATTCACCGTCCGTAACGACATCGAACGTGCCTTGGAAACTCTCACGCGGGCGCGACAAAGCCTGGGCGCGGCGCCAGAACTCGACAATCGTCTGGCTCGACTCCGTAAGCGTATGGGCTTGCCCGAGTTGGCAGCGGAGCCCACGCCGCCCTCGACCCCAGGAATAAAGCCAGAGACTCGGCCGGTGGCGAATAGCCGAAAACAGAAACTCGAGATTCTTCTGCGTCGCATCAATGAGCGTCGCCTCGATCACTGAGAGGTGTGCGACGCACTCCTTCCCACTTTTCAGCGAGCCCTCTGTCTTCGACCAATGGTTGACCGAGAGCGTCTGATCTCGGATAACGGAGCTTCTCGAAAAAACCGTTCTCTCAAGAGGATTTATGTATCAGTTGTCCGATTTTAAACGTGGCTTGAAAATCATGGTCGAAGGTCAGCCCTACACGGTCGTCGACTTTCAACACGTGAAGCCCGGCAAAGGAAATCAGTTCACGCGCACGAAGCTGAAAAACCTGATCACTGGCTCGAATCTCGAGCGCACATTCAAATCGGGTGAAAAATTCGACGTCCCGGACGTGAACACGCTGGAAATGCAGTTCCTCTACAAGGACGACAACGGGTTCAACTTCATGAATCAATCGAACTACGAACAGATGACGTTGAACGCCGAAGACGTCGGAGAAGCCGCCAATTACCTGATCGAAAACCTCGACTGCGTGATCATGATGTACAACGGCCGCTCGATCGGCGTCGACGTTCCCAATGCCGTCAATTTGAAAGTCGCCAAAACCGATCCCAATTTCAAGGGCAACACGGTCACGGGCGCAACCAAACCGGCGACCCTCGAAACCGGGTACATCGTCCAGGTCCCGATGCACATCAATGAGGGCGACTTGCTCCGCATCGACACCCGCACCGGCGACTACGTGGAACGCGTGAACAAGTGATCGTCTGCCTGGGGCGGGCAAAAATAGGCCGGAGAATCGTCCGGCCCACGCCTTATGATCGCCTCATGAACGCCTGAGTGAACGCCATTCGACGAATGTCGAGATCCGCTCTTCTCAAGCTCCAGTTTCGACTCTCCAGGTCTCCCGTTTTTCCTAGGAAAATCCGATAATAAAACCTCACCAGGACGTGTCTTGAAGACATGGGCCGGAAGGGTTTTTTTGAACTCCAACTCGATGGAACGGGAAATTCGCCAGCTCCTGAACCAATCCGGTTCGGCTGACCAAGTCGCCGACGAGTTGCTCGGCCGTTGGGCGAAAAATCTGTTTTCCGCCGACGAACAAAGGAGCGTTGCCCAGTTCCTCCTGAATGCAGGACTGCACCAGCGTCTGCTCGGTGAAATTCATCGCTTACTCAAAGACCGCCATTTCTTGCCATGGGCACAGTTTGCCGAATGCCTGATGCGCTCTCGCCTCGCGCTCAATGATGACGATGTGCGTGCGATCCTCGAGGGCCTTGAAGAACAAGGTGCCTACGATGACTTACTCGCTTGCAAGGCCGCCGACGATTGGTCGAAGACAATCCGCGACAAGCGCAGAACTTGGGACGCCAAGAAAGCACTCCGTCTGGCTGAGAAGAAAACCGCGCTCACCGAGCGGCTGCAGTTCTTTCGCGCCAACAGCATGTACGAAGAGGAAGCGGCGACGTTGGAGCAACTGCGTGCGCTCTTCCCCGACGACAAGGCGTACAATAACGAAAACGAAGATTTCCAACTGCGCTGGGCGCGCGATGTCATCGCCAAGCACGGCACCTTCCGCACGGATCTCTCCGAAGAGTGGGCACAACGCGCGCGCCAACTCACGCCGGAGATTCGCTCGCTGAAAGATCTCTTTCTTGCGCGCTGTTCGGAACTTGCGATCCGCTACCCTTTCGCCACGTATGACCTTGCGCTTTTTTTAGTGTTCATGGAATTCTACTCCGAGGCGCTCGAAGTACTTTCGCTCGCGAAACCGCATGAGCCGCGCATGGATTGGTTGCGTTTGGAGCTTCTCTTGCTGGCTCGTCATTTCGTCACCGCACTCGAAGAAGCCAACCGACTTGAAGTCCTCTACGCCGGCCAACCCGATTGCACGTTCGCCGTCGTCTATGCCCGGGCGCGCGCACTCTGGGGACTCGGCCAAGGCCACATGGCAATCGATCTCATGAGAAGTCTCGTCAACGTTCGCCCCCAGTATAAATCCGCCAGCAGCCTGCTCGCGGACTGGCAAGGAGGCGACTCATGACACAGCGTCGCCGCTGGATTTTGATTTCGCTTTTACTCACCGGTATTTTCTTTTGCATCGGCTTCTTGGCGGGATTTCAGCTGCCGAATGTCCGCTCCTGGATACTGGTCAAAATCAACGACATCAGCGAAAAGCATCTGCCCGTCCGCATTTTGCCGAAGAATGTCCGTCTTCACCTGTTCCCTTTGGGCGCCACGTTTGAAACCGTGCGGATCCTGCCCAAACCGGAAATCGCGATGCACATCGACCCGTTCGTGATCGATCAGGTTTCCGTCGAGCTCTCAGCTCTCCAACTCGCACAAGGCCGCTTGCGTTTGCGCAACGTGAACATCCGCAAAGCCGCCGCGACCGTACGGGTTCCCAAACAACCCAAGTCGGACCGCCCGCCGCTGGAAGGTCTGTTCCAACAGCTCGGGCTTTCTCCCATCGCGCGTCTGGAACTCGAAGACATCGACTTGAAACTCACGGTCGCCGACCCGCAGCTTCGCGCCGAGATCCGAGATATCGACGCCTCGGCCGAAATCGTCGGCAAGAGCCTCGCACTGACACTCTCCGCCGCGAGCACCTCCGTCAAAGATCCTGAAACTCAAGCACAAGTGCGTTTGCAAGTCGAGGCCGGCGCCTACTTGGAGCGCGACGCGATCACGATTTCGGAATTCAAATTGCGTCGCGGGGCTTCGTACGTGATCGGCAGCGGTGTTCTGAAGGGCGACACGGAAGCCCTGAAGTTCAACGATGCGCAACTGGAAACCCGATTGTCCTTGCACCTGGAGTCGATGCGCAACTGGTTGGTGAAGAGTGTCCCGAAACTCGCGAGCATTCCGCCATTGCGCGGCCAATTGAATGCCGAAGCCAAGGTGCTGGATCTTGTCGCCGCTCGTCCACGTGTCGAGTTCCGCCTGGAGACGCAAGACCTGTACGAGTCGCGATTCTTCATTGATCGCATCGAGGCCAAAGGCATATTCGAAAATGGCGTCGTCACGATTCCTCTCTTGACCATGAAAAATCCCGGGACGGACACGGCCTTGCACGGTCTGGAAATCCATGTGCCGCGCGCGCGGCGCGAGGGACAAGACAGCTCCGCGCAAGCGCGTGTCGGACCACCGGCTCCGTATCGCATCAAGTTCGACGGCGAAGTACAGCGCTTCGATTTACACGCATTCTTGAAAACGCTAGGCCTTTCCGCCAACGTCCCCGTCTGGCTCGAGTTTGAAGGAAAGACCCCATGTGAAGGCACGCTGGCACCGACGTTCCGTCTCGCCTGTAAAGGCGAAATGCACGCCCGTGATCTCTTCGTGAACGAGAAAAAGGAAATCCCCGGCGCCATCGTCGCTCTCCCCCGCTTTGACGCCAGCGGGGACTTCGTGGTCGATGCCCATCAGGTCTCCTATAAATCCGAAATCCGCATGCCAAAGTCCGCGGGTCGCTCCCAAGGCGTGATCGATTATGCACAGGGATTTAAGATCTCTTACGAAGCCGACACGCTCGATTTCGCCGACAAGAGCGCCTTGGCCAATTTGCGCCTCGAGGGGAGCGCGAAGCTCAAAGGCGTGACCGAAGGCGATTCGCATCGCGCTTGGATGAAAATGGATCTCGAAGGCAAGGACCTGTGGTTTGAAGACTACTGGCTCGGGACCGCGAAAACGGAAATCGGTTACAAAGACGGCGTGCTGAGCTTTGACCGTCTCAACGGTCATTACACGACCAGCCGTTACATGGCCGACATCGACGTCAACGTGCGAGAGAAAACCATCAAAACGACCGCAAAGATTCCGTTCTTCGAAGCCAAAGACCTGCTCACCGTTTTTTCCCGGCGCGTGAAACTGCCCTTCCCCGTGACCGGCACCGGCAAGGCGGAGGTGAAGGTTTCCGGACCTCTCCAATTCAACTATCTCACATATGACTTAAAAACCACGCTCTACCGCGGCACCATTTGGCGCGAAAATTTCGATCAGGCCCACTTCGACGTGCGAGCACGCGACGGTCACGTCGTCGCGGACCGAGTCATGATCGCCAAGGAAGACTCCACCATCACGCTCCAGGGCACGGGTCACCCTGACGGAAACATCAACACGGTGATCCGTGGCCGAGCCTTGCGTTTGGAAGACTCCATCAATGTCGCCGCACTCGGCTTCAACCTCTCCGGCCTTGTCGATTTCGACATGGACGTGACGGGATATGTTTTGCGCCCGAGCACGGATTTGCGCGGAACAATCGTCAAAAGCGCGATCGGCGACCAGGGTGTGCCGGATTCACATTTCCGTCTGAAATTCCGCGAAAAAACAATCGAAGGCGGCGGCGCGTTTCTCGGCGATATGCTGGAGTCTGACTTCATCATTCCACTCACACCGCAGTCCCCGTTTCGTTTGGATCTGAAAACGAGGGAATGGAACTTCGCTCCCCTCTTCGGCGCTATCGCCGGCCCCGGCGCGAAGAAGGATTACGACGGGCGATTGACGGCTCACATCGCACTGGCGAGCGCAACGGGCGGCTTTTGGAACTCCAGTGGCAAGATCTCCGTTCCTAACTTCCGCTTGCGTCGCAGCTCGCTGCAGATGACCGCTCCACAGCCGATCCAAATGGTGATGCGCGATGGACACCTGGAAGTGCAGAGCTTTTTCCTCGAAGGCGACGGCACGTTCTTGCGCGTGGTGGATTCGCCCAATCCCGTGGCGAAGTTGGATGTACAGGTCAACGGCAAGGTGGATCTCAGCCTGATGGCGTTGATGATGCCATTTTTCGAAGAGATCCGCGGTCTGCTTTCGTTCGCGTTCAATTTTCGAGCGGGCCCGGGCACCGCCGATATTCTCGGTTCCGTCTACATCGACAAAGGCTTCTTGAAACTCTTTGGATTTCCGCATTCGTTCGAGGAAATCAAAGGGGACTTCTTGTTCAATCAAAAGAAGGTCCTGATCAACTCGCTCAAGGCAGATCTCGCCGGAGGACGCGTCACCGCCGAC
>JAMPXM010000092.1 GCA_023701225.1 Pseudobdellovibrionaceae bacterium
CTCGTGGACGCGGATGCGGATCGCGCGTTGTTGCGAATCCTGGCCATCGATCGACCTGGGATCGGTCTTTCTTCTCCGAACCCGAATCGTCGTGTTGTCGATTGGGTTGATGATGTGCGTGAGGTTCTCGATCAGCTCGGAGTTGGCGATTTCGCCGTTCTGGCGGATGGACACGGGTCGCCGTACGCGTTCGCGCTTGCCACATCCTTGGTGGATCAAGTGATTGCGCTTGCGGCGACGCAGCCGGCGCGTCACGCCCACGAGGAACGACGCGAGAAGGGCTGGTTTCTTCGTTATGGTGATTGGTTGGGCGAGCGTTTTCCATTTTTACACGCGGTGCCGCTTTCCATGCTTCAGCGAGCATTGCGTGATGATCCGCAGGAAGGCATTGAGCGAATTCTCTCGGCCTGGCCAGAGACGGAACGTGATCATTTTGCGGATGAATTCGCCCGTAAGATTCTGCTCGCCGATATTCGCGAGGCCTTCCGGCAGGGTCTCGAAGGACCATTGAACGATGCCATCGTCTTAGAAATGGAATGGGGATTTCTTCCGCAAACAGTGCAGTGTCCTGTCCTTATCGAGCCCGCTCCTCTAGGACAGAAGGTGATGGACTTTTTAGCCGTCAGCGCTTTGAGTCGGAAGCAGGGTCCGCTTCTCGCTGCGCATCTCCAGGAGACCGCGTCGCTTCACTCGCAGCATGATCGCGGAACGATCGCGCCTGAGATTGAAAGTTAAAACGAATATTGGAGTCCCAGACCGAATTGCAGGCCGACGTTGGGATTGAGTTCGATACCATCGGAGTAAGTCCGAATGCCACCGACAAGCGCTGCGGCGGCGGCCGAAACCGTGAATGCCCCTGAGAAGACATAGCGAGCGTCCGCGAAAAAGCGATGCTGTGGAGATATAGTCAGGTCGACCGTATCTCCGGCGCTGTCGGCTGTCGCCAGCGGACTTCGCAGCTGTAGCAAATAGCCGACATCGGAAATAAAATCTCCATCGTTAAACCGATAGGTTCCGCCGAGAGCGACATCCGAATAGGCTTTTTCAGTGCTGGAGCGATTGGGATAGTTTTTGGCTTCGCCGTAAGCACGAATATCCAGGATCGCGGAGAACCCGTCGCTCGATGTATAGTCGAAATAGGAAAGCAGAAAGCCAACCAAACTTCGTCCTCGCGTTGAGCTATTGACCACTCCGCCCGTGCTATATTTCAGCGTGCCAGCGGGCGAGTACAGCACGCCGAGCTGAGCGTTGTTGCGTGAAGTTCGATCGAAGAGGAGATGAATGGCTCGTACTTGGATCTCGGCGAGCCCCGTGTGGCGAGATTCATTTGTCCCATCCGTGAACTCTTCTTTCTCGGCTCGTGCTTCTTGGGGAAGAGTCAGGTAGACGGAATTGCGGCGCCCAAGCCCCATACCGAGGTGCATGAATGTCATCGCACGAGTCGTTCGCACGTCTCCCAATTCTGTGTCGCTTAACTTCGCTTTGAAGCTCTCGCTGCGGAACAGGAACTGCGTCGCGGCCATGGGGCGCCATCGGCGCGGCTGGAATGCGATCGGCCACTCATTGACGTAAAACAAACTTGGTGTCGCCAAGGCCCATTCATCGGCACGAGAGTTTTCTTTCTGTTTTTCTTGTTCCTCCGCCTCGAACTCGGAGTCGATGGGCTCGGCTTGGTTCGCCACGGGAGCGGCTTGACGAGAGCGTGAGACGCGATGGGATTCGACCCAGCCTTTTTGAACCACGCCGAACGAGTCTTTAAACACAATCTGCGTGTAGCCGTCGTCGGTGTCTTGGAGGACGCGGACTTTTTTGCCTTTCGCGAGAGTGTCGATCATCATGGAGCCGGCGATTGGCTCCTTCAGGACCGAAGTCTGTTTGGCGTTGATCTGTGCCGTCACTTTGGACTTCGGCTTATCGCTCTTCACTTGAGAAAATCCATTCGTCGCAAAGCATAAGGCGACGGTCAGGAACAAGCACCGAATGAGAAAACGCATGGAGGGTGACACTGCCTTTACGTTAAGGAATCGGGGCCTGCGCAGCAATGATTTTTCAAGACTATTTTGCGAGACCACTTTGAGAGATTACAATTTTGCGTGACTAGGGAGTGGGTTGCGCAGAATCATGCGATTCATGCAGGACGAGAAACCTCCAGTGACCAATGCAACGCGCGAGCTGGCGCGCTTCGGTATTGCTTATCAAGCCCACGTGTTTCGATACGAAGAAAAAGGAGGTACGCGCGTCTCCTCCCGCGAATTGGGAGTCGAAGAGCATGCCGTCATCAAGACCCTCTTGTTTGAAGATGAGTCCAAAGCGCCGATGATCGTGCTCATGCATGGCGATTGTCAGGTTTCGACTAAGCAATTGGCGCGGGAACTGGGCGTGAAACAGATCGCCCCATGCCGACCTGAGACGGCCGAGCGTCACAGTGGTTATCAAGTCGGCGGGACTTCGCCGTTCGGCACCCGTAAGCACATGCCAGTTTACATGGAGCGCACGATCCTCGATTTGCCGCGGATATATATCAACGGCGGGAAACGGGGATTTTTGGTGAGCTTTCCGCCGGCGGAACTGATGCGAGTTTTGGAGCCGCGCCTGGTTTCCGTCGCAATTCAAGGCGAGCACCGGAAAGGTCCAGTATGACCAGCGTCCGAATTTGCGGTCCCATTGTAGTTACGGCCGCTGTGATCGAGCGTGATGGAAAGATCTTGATCGCGCAGCGAAAACCGGACTCGACATTTGAAGCGTTGAAGTGGGAGTTTCCAGGCGGCAAGTTGGAAGCCGGAGAAACTCCCGAAGCGTGCCTGGTGCGCGAGATCAAAGAGGAGCTTGATCTCGAGATCGCGGTGAAAGACTTCGTCGGTCTCTCATCGCATGTGTACCGCGCGGATCCGGGAGAGGCATTGCATATCGTGCTGCTTTGTTACCGCTGTGCCCTGGTGAAGGGAGAGGAGCGAGCTGTGGATGTCCACGCGCTCAAGTGGATTTCACCACAAGAGCTCGTGTCCTATGACTTCGCGGCCGCAGATGTGCCTTTAGTGAAGTGCTTAGCGAATCCGTGACCGGGTGCGAGAACGCAGAGAGTCCCGAACACCTTCACCAATCCATTTCGAGAACGGTAAAACCATCATCGCGACGAAAAGGAGAGAGCAGTGAATTGGGTTCATCCTGGCGATGATTCCCGGAACGACATCAAAGGCGAGGATGAAGGCGAGTCCGCCGATCGCTCCGCCCAGTCCTATCGTCAGTGTGCCGACGATAAAGTCACGCATACATACCCCTCTGTTTGCCGTGCGGCGAGCCACGACGGCGTCCAAAATGAAACAGTCCTCGTGCATCAGAGGATGCAAAATCAAGCACTTCAGGCGTCCCCGTGGAATGCACTCTCACGATCAGGCTTTTGACAGCTGTGCACGAAATGGACAATCGTGACGCCTGTGCCCGATTGTTTGTTTGCGGTTCATCGCTTCTTTCGTTCGTGCTCTTAGATTTCTGCAAACATGTCCGCTCTGCTTGCGTCGCGTGAGCATTCTGAGAGCCTGAGTGAGAAAGAGTGCAGGAGGCGCTATGGCACGCAAACTTCTCGGATTTTTGATCATGATCCTGGCATTGTTGATTCCGAAGGCGGCGGCGTTTGCCTTCGACTCCGCGACCGCATGTTACTTGGTTCAGCCGGAAGACAGTCCAGCAAGAACTGCTGTCGTCATTCGGCCTAGTCCGCAGCTTTGGTGTTACGAGCATCTTGCGGAGCCCGGAGGTGCGACCTTCCTTTTCAATGCCGACGGTGAAGAAGTCATGCCCGAGCTTGCCGCATTGATCGAAGCCGACGGCGTGATCACGCATGGTTCGCTTCTGGCGGGCGAAATCACCTTACATCGTGTGATCGGCGCCGAATTCAATCCATTCTCGGTTCCATTGACAGAGCCGAGTGGAGCGGTCTCGACGCTGTCGGCTCCTCCCGAGCGCCTGCGAGATTCAGCTCAGGAGGTACTCAAACGTTTTCGATCGGAGGCTGCCCGGTTACAAAGTCTCAGCATCACCGAAGGAGACGTCAGTGAGAGTGTTTCCGCCAGCGCTCTTCCTTGGCGTGGATATTGGTGGTCCTATAAAAGCCGGAGTCTGCTTGGCCCTCTCGGGAAATATGACCGCTTTGTGAGTGCGAAGACCGGATCGAGCCCCAATGCTCGAGGTTGGGAGAGTGCCAATCACCGCTATCGGGGGATCAGTTGGGAAGGTCATTGCAACGGGTGGGCGGCCAGCGCGATTATTCGCGCGGAGCCGCGGTTCTCGCGGCGAGATCCGGAGAGCGGAGTCGTCTTCAGTCTGGTCGATCAGAAAGGGCTGTTGGCAGAAACGGACTACTGTGTTGTCACCGCTTTTTTCGGGAAGCGATACCGTGGTGGCGGCAATATTCGCGACATTTCGCCCGCGCTTTTTCACAAGACCTTGCTGTACTATATCGGTCAGTTGGGAAAACCGGTGGCCATGGATTACAAACGTGACTCGCCCGTTGATAACCACATTGTGTCTGGCTATCGGATGTCGATACGGCAAACCGGCGCGAATCTTTATCGTGTGAGTGCGACACTCAAAGTTCACAGGTACGATACGTCAAGAAGTTCGTCGCCCGGCACGGCCCCGACTTATACGCGGCAGTATCGCTATACGTTGCGGACCGACGATGGAGGAAGCGTCATCGGCGGCACTTGGCATTCGACGAACCCCGATTTTCTTTGGGTTCCATTGGCACCCGGTGAGTGTTCGTCGAATAATCCGCGCGTTCGCGGTTCTTATACGAATATGATATTACGGCTGCCTTCAGTAAACTGACGTTTGCGGCGCACGACATCAATGTATGGCGCAATTGCGACCGTGTTGCGCGAGTGAGTTGCGCGAGTGAGTTGGCGATCAGTGAAGCGGTCGATCCTTTTGCAGTGGAACCCAAAACGAAAACGTCGAGCCTTTGCCGACCTGGCTCTCGACCGAGATTTCGCCGCTGTGTTGCTCGATGATACGTTTTGCGATCGCGAGTCCGAGGCCGGTGCTGCTTTCGCCCTCGGTCGGTCGTACGCTGGTTTTTCCGAATTCATGAAAAAGCGAGGCGAGTTCGTTCTGCGGAATGCCGGGGCCTTGATCCGAAATCTCGAAAATCAGACGGCCGTTCCGGGCACGGAAAGTCGCATGAATCTTGGTCCCGCGCTGGGAGAATTTGACCGCGTTCGTGACCAGGTTGTCGATCACGCGTCGAATAAGAGACGGATCGAGCCAGACTTTTTCCGGCAGGCCAGGATGGGTCGTGATCGTGAAGCTGATTTCTTTTTTGTCAGCGACCTGTCGAGCATCGATTGCGACCTCGGAGATGAATTCGGCCAGCGATATTTCACGAATACCGACGTGGTCCGTTCTTGCTTCCAGCTGACTGAGCATTGAAAGCTCGTTGAGCAATTCGGACATGTAGTTCGCGTTTCGTTGGAGGATCTCAATAATGTTTTTCGCGTCTTGGCTGAGGTCGTCGAACCAGGGTTCTGTATTTGTGACCTCCAGGAATCCCTGAATCAGGCTCAGGGGTGACTTGAGATCATGCAAGACCATGCGCAAGTTCTGGCTTTTTGACTTAGCGGCCTCAAAGGCGTGACGGAGTCGGCCTTGCTCGACAATGACGGAGAGTTCTGCGGCGATCGCCTGATAGAGATGGATATGTTCATCACGATAAGTATGGGGCAATTGGCTCGAGAAAAATACCAAACCGACGGCTCTGTCATTGGCGCGAAGTGGGCAAGTGAGACTTGAGCGGATACCATCTTGAATGATGAGGTGAGTGGATATCGACTGCGGATTCTCCCGCGCGTACTGGATCAGATCATTGATGACGCGTGGCTGGTCGGACTCAATGATTTTTTGAAGGCTGGTACCTTTTAATGGCGCACAGTATCCGGAATCTAAATGACCAGCCGGGATTTTTGATCGAATCCATCGCGCGCAGACTTGAGGATTCTCAGCGTCGCCCTCGATCAGAGCGATCGCGATGCGGTCGTAAGGGATGATGATGTGAAGAGATTCGAACACGAAGTCGAGCACACGCCGAAAGTCGATGCCAGTGCTTAGCTTGCGGTTGATTTCGCTTAATAGACGGGCAAAGCGCAGTTCCGTCTCGACCGACGGCGCGGGAGGTGACTCCCGCGAGGTGGAGGGGCGCGATGAGTTGGCGACATTTTTTTTTGTATCCGCGGAAGTCGACTTAGGGGGCAATTGCGGCATGCGCGGCACCTCTCTTTTGTCGTGCGGCTTCTACAGCAACTCGGGGAGCCTACCGCGTCGATGGTGCGATCTTCAAACATCACGTCAGGCTTGATGAATTTTCCATAATTCGCGACGGTGATAAAAGACGGCATGACTTTAGGTAAATCTGAACTTAAGGTTTTTTTATCGGGGGGTTGTATGAATTCCGCACATTTCCATCTCTTGGTGAATCATGTTCCGTTGATTGCAATTCCTGTTGCGGTGATTTTTTTGTTGCACAGTCTATGGTGTGACCATTTGCCGAGCCGACGGTTCGCTTATCTTGTATTGATGGTGGCGGCTTTTAGCGTCATCCCGGTTTTTCTCACGGGTGAGCCCGCCGAGGAGATGGTGGAACATTTGCCCGGTTTTTCAGAGGAGATCATCGAGCCGCATGAAGACTCCGGGAAAATCGCGATGATCCTGACCATTCTTTCGGGTGTTGCCGCTCTGGGTGGATTCATGTTCGGTGAGCGCGCCAACAAGAAGGTGGTTCGCACGGTCGTTGTGGTGATGGCCGTGGTTGCGATGATCAGTCTTGGCTACACTGCGAATCTCGGTGGAAAGATCAAACACGATGAGATTCGAGGCGATCTGCCGGTTGCGCCGGTTGGTGGTACTCAGCCGACGCCTGAGTTGGGTGATTAGGAGAGACGAAACTCTTGGTATAAATCCGGCACCAAAGCTGAAATCCCGAGGTTATCGCTGATGCGACGACGTAGCTCATCGGCGGCTTCGGGTTCACCATGGGTGACGAAGATCTGCTTGGGGCTTCGATCAAGTGTTTGGATCCATTCCAGGATCTCATCAGAATCGGCATGAGCGGATAAAGTTTCCAGATTCATGACGTCGGCACGAACTTTCCAATACTCCCCGTGAATTTTAATCTCTTGAGCTCCACGCACCATTAAGTCGCCACGTGTCCCACCGGCCTGAAAACCGGCAAATAGGATGGTGTTCTTCGGGTCGGGCGCCAGGGTTTTCAAGTGATGGAGGACACGGCCTCCAGTCGCCATTCCGCTTGCGGCAATGATGATGGAGGGTTCGTCTTTCTCATTCAATGCGATGGACTCTTCTGGAGTTCCGATGATGTGCACGGACTTCCACAGGTCTTTCAATTCGTCGGCATTGATCTTCGCTTCACCGGCATGAGCCGAAAAGGCGAGATTCGCTTGAGCCGCCATGGGGCTATTGAGGTACACAGGTAAGTCACGGGGGATTGCATTTTTGATCTTGAGACGAAGGATATAATACAGAATCAACTGCGCTCTCCCCACCGCGAAGGATGGAATAAGGACAATCCCTTGGCGAGAGAGCGTGCGCAGAATGATGGTCTTGATTTCATCTTCCGGATCGCGATCCGGATGGTGACGATTGCCATAGGTGGATTCGACAACAAGGTAGTCGGCGCCGCCGTGAAATGCTGGTTCACGAATGAGCGGATCGGTTTTGCGTCCGAGATCTCCCGAAAACGCGATCGATGTCCCGTTGCCACGAATCAAGAGGCTCGCGGCTCCTAAGAGATGCCCGGCCGGATGAAACTGAACTTCGAGTGGGCCGCCGCCTTTTTTGGAGATCGTGGTGGTTTTTTTCCAAGGGACGGACACAAACGAACGCAGTGATGTTTGTGCGTCATCATGCGTATAGAGGGGCATTGCAGGGCTATGTTTGGAATAACCGCGACGATTGGCGAACTTGGCTTCTTCCTCTTGGAGGTAGCCTGAGTCGGGCAGCAGGATTCGACAGAGATCTACCGTCGGCGCGGTGGCGTAGATCGGGCCTCGGAAACCGTTTTTGACAAGGAGCGGAATGTAGCCGCTATGGTCCAAGTGCGCGTGAGTCAAAATGATGGCGTCAAGTTCGTGCGGAGGGATCGGAAAGCTTTCCCAGTTTTTTAAGCGCAGGTTTTTAAACCCTTGAAAGAGCCCAGCATCGACAAGGACCTTGGTTCCTTGGTACGTCAGTAAGTAGCGGGAGCCGGTGACGGTTCCTGTTGCACCCATGAATCGAATTTGCATCTCTTTGTCCCTTGCCTGAGTTTCGAGACAAAAAGATCATATCCGCAATGTCATTTGAGCACACACAAAAAGGTGAATTTGTCATGGCAACGAGTCGAGGCACAAATTTACGCCAGTTCGGAATGCCGAGGTATCCGTCCTTGGTCGCGTGGAACTCGGCGCTAGCGGTATTTCTGTTGGCGTTCATTTTCGGAGATAGGGCGAATGCGCAAATGCGCGGTGATCCGGTCTCCATTCAATATGTCAGTTATCCGCATGGCAATGACGCTTATGAGTTGGGATTGGGAGCCCCACCGATTCCTTTGGGCGCAATTTCGTGGATCAATTCGCTTCATGGCAAGCGGTTGCGTTTTTTGACGGACTCCTCGCCTTCGGGTGAAGAGGTGGAGTCGGCGAGCGACTATCGTTACAGCTCGGTTTTTCGCACGAACCTCAGTGAAAAAACCGGTCTTACGGTTGGAGGCTCGATCTCCATCCGCAACCTGGATGAGGATTTGCGAATCTCGGATGAAACTCGATTCATGTCTGGGTTTGTCTCATATTCAAGATCCTTTGGTCTCAATCCGAAATCACGTTGGTCACTCGGGCTTGTTGTTCCGGATCGTTCCAGCGATATTTCCGTGTTGCCTAGTCTGGGCTTGGAATACGAAAACGTGCGTGGCACTTTCCAGTTCCGTCTCTCCTGGCCAGCTTCTCTCGTGAGTTATGCGCCGACGAAAGGAACGCGTTTTGGCCTGATGGCACTTTATGATGCGGGATCCTACGCGCTCCCTTCGGGTGCGCGCTTACGCGTGGGAGCCGCGGAGTATTTACGGAGTGAGCGTTTCGTGGTCGCCGCGTTTTTGCGGCAGCGCTTGCTTCAAAGCGTGTATCTCTCGCTCCGCGGCGGATATATGCCGTATGGTGAGACGTTCATCCAAGACGGTGATTTCGAGGATCTTCGGAGTTTGGGACAGGATTCCGGGACCTATGCCAGCGTCGGACTCTCGTTGGCGTTTGATTAGTTGGGTCTGAGACTCATTGGTGTCAGCGCAATACGGTCATGATCGTGGCGATGATTTTCACGAAACCCAGAGAAAGAAAAAAACCGAAAACGGCCCCGGCAAACATCCAGCCACCGTGTCCTGGTCTTGCGCGGTCGCTTGCGCTGGGTTCCACATACATTCCCAGAAGGTAGGATCCCGCGGCGGCGGCGATCCAAATAAAGAAGAACGTAGAATCTTTTTGAGCTTTTCCTTCGAGGCAACCGCCGAGGAGAAAGAAAACGCCGACCGCTTTCAAAGCGAATTTCATTCCGCGGCGGCATTTGATTCCGCTGTCACTTTTCCAGAACCAAGTTTCTAATCGCATCTATTTCTCCATCGGTAAAAATCAAATGGTAAAAATCAAACTTTGATTTTTTGAATCAGGGCTTGGAGCGAATTCAGATGAGTCTTGAGCGCGCTTTTTCCTTTGGCAGTGATCTCGACGGTTGTCAGCGGCTTTCGGTCCACGAACTCCTTATTGATTTTCACGAGCAGATCGCCCTCCAGTTTTTGCAGATGCGAAGATAAGTTGCCCTTGGTCAGCTGAGTCGATTCGAGGAGTTCATTGAAGCTGATCGGCCCTCGCGTGGTTGCCAGAGACGTCATGATCAGGAGCTTGGATCGGTCATAAAGAACGCTAGGCTCGAGTTTGGAAACTTTCTCACTCATGGCGACGCTTCCTTGCTATGACGATGAACGCCAATGACGAAAGCGAGAGTCCAGAGAAGGCGGCCAAAGGCACTGCCACCCAAGCGGTTTGTGTGATCATCATACCCAGGGCTGTGATGTAGAGAACAAGACCTGTTGCGATACGTGCGTGTCTGGAGGCGCGGAAAAAGCGACCCTGCCAGGCATAGTCGGCGATAAATGCCATCAGCAATGCGCTGACGTATTGCGGTTGATTGGCGATCACCATCGCGCTGAGTGAGAACGCCTTCAGAAGCAAATCGGGCACGAACGAGTCGAATTTTAAAAATTCAAATCGGCGTCCGAGCGTGCGCTCAGCGGTCGAGCAGAGTTCGCGCGCGCGTCGCCACGCCAATCCGTACACACCGGCGGCCAGCACGGCAAGCGTGATGCCGGAATTGATCAGGATCATCTGCCGAAGCTCTGGGTTTTGCGCTGATGCCAAAAGGTTGTCGGTGATATGCGGGAAGAAAACTCTCTCGAATACGAGCAAGGTGAGCGAAGCGCCGGCCACCAGGGCCGTCATCGCAAGTTCGGTTTGATCCGGAATCGAATTTTCCCGGTCTTCTATCATGCTGCGGATAAACTCGACATCCGCGAGCGCCAACTGAACATCTTCTTGGGTTTCCAATTGATCTATTTTGGCCGTCATTCAACACCTCCAGACAAGTTTGCTATACAAACCAGTCTATCGATGTTTGTTGGTTCTGCAAGATAATCGCGGAGGGTGTCTCAAGTTGAGATGCGACCTACCGCGGACATTAGACATTCCGTTTAGGGC
>JAMPXM010000093.1 GCA_023701225.1 Pseudobdellovibrionaceae bacterium
AGTCCGAAGCCAGTACCGGTTCCTTTCATTTTGTGCGCGATGCGAGCAATCTCCTTATAGTTGGATTCAATAAAAAACAGCTCGATCTGCTCCAGATCTTCTTCTCGTCGACTCAAATATCCTGGCAGCATGGCTGCCAGGTCGTTTGCGCTATCATCGATTTCATCCACGGTTTTCTTATCGGGCATAAATCACCTCATTCAAGTCTTAGCTCGCCAACATTTCCGCCTGCAGCAGGTGTTTGGTCCGGACTTCCAAGTCAGCTGGACCCACCGGCTTCAGCCAATGGTCTGTATGATGAAAATGAGGCGATTGAGGCAGCCAAATGTCCTGTCTCTGAGTACTTGAGTAAGTGATGACTTTCGACACGCGAGGATCGCCGTAGGAGTGGTCACTCATGTAAGAATTGACGGCTTTCGTGATCACATCACTGCCAAAAGTGTCATCGCCCAAATCCCAATCCAAAATCACGATATCGGCGTCGTGCTTCTTGAGCGCATTGACCGCGTCGGCCGCACTGGTTGCCATTTCGGTGTAGCAGCCAAGACGACGAAATGCGCGTGACGCCAAAGTCGCCGCATCGATGTCATCATCCACAATTAATATTTTATAACGACGCTTCTCCTCGCTTGGCACAGCCGGCTCGGACATGGTCGCGAGTTGATCGAGTGCTGGCGTGCGTCGCTGCGTGTGCCAGTCTTGAATTTGAAAATCGAGTTGCCGCTGCAGCAGGAGGAGCGCCTCGTTGGCCGAGAATCCAGAAGCCGACGCGCTGAATGTACGAACCATCGCATGAGCGACGACATGTAAATTCCAAATACCGTCCGCTTTGGATACTTCTATTCGGAACGCGACATCCGAGGGTAACCGCGCCAGAATATCACGCACGCGAATCTTCGCTAATTTCAGGATGTGGTCTCGTTCATACTGAGTTAAGCCCTCGGTGTACATCAAGAAGTCATCCGTCACCAGAGCATCATGTTCTGCTACCGTGTGCATTTCACTCACCTCCCGTTCAGCTTGATGGAGCGACATCAAGAAATAATAGATCCCCGCGGGAATCGCGACAAAAGGCAGGGCCAAAGCGACGATGGGAATTATGAAATAGAGCCCTAAGGCAAACAGAGTTGATATGAATAAAAAAACAATGGGCACCATTATGAACCTCCTTTCCGAGGAACACTGAGCACCTGCAGAATGGCCAGAAGGTGCTTTCGCAGATTTCGAAAATCGACTGGCTTTCGCCAATGAGCCATGTGGTAGAAGTGATCGGACTCAGGAATATCGATCAGATCTCTCGGAAGAACCGAGTAGGTGATGATTGGAAGCGGGTTGTCGGTTCGCGCAAGATGAAGCTCGTCGATCCGACTGAACATTTTCTCCGACTGGCCCAAAACCTGCGCGCCGGTCAGATGTTCGTTGAGCATCCAATCCAAGATGACCAGATCCCAGTTCCCCGAACACAGCAGCTTTTTCGCATCACGCGGATCTGAGACAATGCGGCAGTTGACGTTCATTGCGGAGAGAAACGTTTGAATGGGCAAGGACGCGTCGATGTCATCGTCTATGATCAGAAGACTCGGCGCGTTTTCAAATGCGATTCGTTTTCGACTTTGCTGAAATGGCTTCTTGTCTTTGAAAAGTGCATTTGAGTTCATAAACAATCCTTCCCTTCAAGAGAATTGTCGGTGATCTGTTTTTGCGAAAGGATTGGATGTGTGTTGAGATCTTGCAACAATTCCATTTCATTCCAAGACGCTCTTTCTCATTTCGAGCCTTATTAACTAAACGAAATCCGCCGATAAGGATCTTCGGAAGCCCGCTTCCGAAGGTGAATGAATTGATATGTTGAACAGAAGCATATTGCTGATAGATGACTGCATCGAAATTGGCGCTTTGGTCCGCAAGGCCTTGGAGCCCTATGCTCTGACTCAAGCCTTCTCAATGCGAGACGCCGAGGAGAAGATTAAAAGCGGAGAGTTCGCACTTGTGATCATCGATATCGGATTGCCCGATGGCAATGGTATCGACTTCTGCCAGATGCTGATGTCTTCAGAGCGCCACAAGCGCACTCCGAAAATTCTATTGACAGCGGAATCCCAGGACTCCACGAAAATCTACGGGCTGTATTGCGGAGCCGACGACTATGTCGTCAAGCCGTTTTCCGGTCCTGAGCTGAAAGCACGCGTGGACGCTCGGCTTCGCCACTTAGAAGACGGTCATCGAATTTCAATTGCCGGTCTTGAGCTGGACTTGGAATCATTAAAAGTCTGCGACGTGAGGTTCGGCCGAAAGGATCTCGATCTCACCCCAACCGAATTTCGCATTTTACATTTGCTTGTAAAAAACCAAAGAACGGCGCTGACACGCGAAGAGATCGTGAGAAAAATCTGGATCAATCATGAAGCCCATATATCATCTCGCGGTGTGGACTCGCACATTTGCCGGTTGCGCAAAAAGCTGCCTGAAGACTGCGTCGTCATCGAATCCGTGTATACGCGTGGATACTGCCTGAAAGTCATCTCCCAACTGAAAGCCGCGGCCTAGGACTTCACTTAAGTATTGCGGTCTGCCACCCAAGTCTCGTCGTGAAACACGAGACGCGATGGATGAGAGCGGGCAATTTTGGCTCATTCCAGACAAAATACATCCATTTGCAGTCGCGTCGCATGGCCCGAGATTTGCTTTGAATCAATTCAAGGGTGAACGATGAAATCGACTGTTGTTTGGAAAGAGAAAATGGAGTTCGATGGCCAAGTTGACGGCCTTACGGTTCCAATGGATGCAAAACCGCCTCTCGGCAGACAGAATGGCGCGACGCCAAAAGAACTGGTCGCGCTAGGCATCGGCGGCTGTACAGCCATGGATGTGATTGCCCTTTTGAAAAAACACAAGCAATTACCGAAGTCCATCCGTGTGGACATCGACATTCAAACTTCATCAGGAAAGTATCCTGCCGTCTTCGAAAAAGCAGTCTTGACCTACATCGCCGAAGGCGAGGTCGACAGCGAAATTTTAAAAGAGGCCGTTCACCTTTCGCAGTCAAAATACTGCGGCGTGAGCGCGATGATGACCAAGGCCTTCCCGATAGAATATCGCATCATCTTAAATGAGAGAGAGATCGGAACAGGTTTCGCATCGTTTGAGGATTGAAAAAGGAGCTACAATGAAAACAAATGAAGGCAATATGGATCGGATCGCACGCGTGGTCGTAGGACTGGGTCTTCTTTCACTCGTGTTCGTCGGACCACAGACCATGTGGGGACTCGTCGGCCTAGTTCCACTTGCAACAGGCGCGATTGGCTATTGCCCTGTGTATCAGATCTTCGGTTTTAATACCTGCCCAATTACCCGCAAATAATCACATCCCACATCCTCCCAGGAGATACCGGATCGCCGGATTTCTCCTGGGATGCCTCATCGCTCCTTAAAAGCCGCATCCATGTTCATTACGGCCCTGAGAGCCTGTACTTGCTGTTTCATAACCGAATGGACGACCTTTCTCCTAAGGAGTAATCGCAACCTTTAGTACGCCGTCCCGCTGATTCGCAAAAAGATCATACGCCTCGACAATGTCATCTAACTTAAATCGATGCGTAACGAGGGGCTTGAGCGTGACGCGCTTGTGGCTGATCACGTCCATAAGCCGACGCATTCGCTCTTTGCCGCCTGGGCACAGAGTGGTGATGATTTTCTGATCGCCCAATCCAGCATAGAACGCGCTCACAGGTACGTGAATGTCGTTCGAATACACGCCAAGGCTCGAAAGCGTACCGCCAGGCTTGAGCACGCGCATGCACGACTGAAACGTGTTTTCGGTTCCGAGGGCTTCGATCGCGACATCCACGCCCCTGCCATGGGTGAGCTCCATGATTGTCGACACTGGATCTTTTTCTTTGAAATTGATCGTCACGTCGGCACCGAACTCGCGTGCGATCTTCAATCGCTTCTCAATACTGTCGACCGCGATGATGAGGCTCGCCCCGCTCAGTTTCGCACCGGCGGTGGCACACAGACCGATCGGACCTTGTGCAAAAATCGCAACCATGTCTCCGATCTTGATCTTGGCGCTCTCGGCGCCGCTAAAGCCCGTACTGATGATGTCCGGACACATGAGAACTTCCTCATCAGACAACTGATCTGGAACAAGTGCGAGATTCGCCATGGCGTTCGGAACAAGCAGAAACTCCGCTTGCGCTCCATCGATCGTGTTCCCGAACCGCCATCCTCCCATGGGTTTCCCCCCACACTGCGAATGATGCCCTTCGAAACAGGAGTGACATTGACCGCACGGTGTAATCGCTCCGGCGATCACTCGCTGTCCAACCTGATATCCAGTCACGGCGGAGCCCAGCTCCTCGATTGTGCCGACTGGCTCGTGTCCGATCGTCAGGCCTGGGCGAACTGGGTATTCCCCTTTCAAGATATGGACGTCCGTTCCGCAGATGGTGGTCGTCGTAATTCGAATCAATGCATCCGTAGGTCCTGGACTCGGAATCGGCTTCTGCGTGAGCTCGATTTTTCCAGGAGCTACGAAAATTAAAGACGTCATCGTTTTCTGTTTCACGAAATTCCTTTCTCTGCCGCCAACACAACATGAATTGTTTTGAAAATCGCATCCGGAGTGACCGAAATTGAGTTGATGCCAGCTTCGACGAGAAACCGGCACATCTCTGGATAATCGCTCGGCGCCTGCCCGCAGATGCCGATGGGCTTAGAGGCTTCTCGTGCCGAAACAATCGCTATACGCAGCATCTCGAGCACCGCAGGATCTCTTTCGTCAAAAAGATGACTGATCACATCCGAATCGCGGTCGACACCAAGAACCATTTGCGTCATGTCGTTGGAGCCGATCGAGAATCCGTCAAAAATTCGAGCGAAGTCTTGTCCTCTCAACGCATTGGCGGGGAGCTCCGACATGACATAAATTTCCAAACCATTCACGCCTTGCGAAAGACCGTTTTGCCTCATCTCCTCGAGGACTTTCTTGCCTTCTTCGGGGGACCGGCAGAACGGGACCATCAGCTTTATATTGGTGAGTCCAACGACTTCGCGCAGATGTTTGATGGCCTTGCACTCAAGCGCAAATCCTTCTCTGTAGCGGGTGTCGTAATAGCGGGAGGCCCCCCTGAAGCCGATCATGGGGTTCTCTTCTTTCGGTTCAAACGGAGCGCCGCCCAGAAGAGTCGCATATTCGTTCGTCTTGAAATCCGACATCCGCACGATCACGGACCTTGGATAAAAGGCACCCGCGATCAAGCCGATTCCCTCACTCAGCCGATCGATGAAATACTGCTCCGGCTTATTTTTGTAAGGACCTAGAAGGTCGGCGATCTCTTTTCGTGTCTTTTCGCTCTCAATCCGCTCTGGATGTGCGAGGGCCATCGGGTGAACCTTGACACCCTCGCTGATAACAAACTCCATTCGCGCTAAACCCACGCCATCCACCGGCAGCAGTGAGGTCTTCAGGGCCTGACTGGGATTGCCGAGGTTAACCATCACCTTCACGTTCGGCTTTTCGAGATTCTCCCAGTCCAATTTTTCTTCGACGAACTTCAGTATCCCTGAATACACAAGCCCGTCGTCGCCGTCGGCGCAGGAGACGGTCACCTCCTGCCCGTTGCGCAATACCGCTGTCGCTCGGCCCGTGCCGACAATACAAGGAACGCCGTGCTCACGGCTCACGATCGCGGCATGGCAGGTTCTTCCTCCACGGTTTGTGACAATCGCGGAGGCCTTCTTCATGACAGGCTCCCAATCGGGATCTGTCATATCAGTCACGAGCACTTCTCCAGGCTGAAATGTCGGAAGCTCCGAAACATCGGAGATAAAGCGCACTTTGCCGGCTCCAATTTTTGTGCCGACAGCCCGCCCCTGACAGAGTACCTCGGAACGCTCTCGCAAACTAAAAATAGAGCTCTGAAGCTGTCCCTCTGCGGAGTGAACAGTTTCCGGACGAGCTTGCAAGATGAAGAGCTCGCCTGTTCGACCGTCTTTCCCCCATTCGATGTCCATCGGGGTATCGCGACCGTTCAACTCGGAGTAGTATCTTTCGATTTCAGCGGCCCACTTGGAAAGCCCAATGACATCTTGATCCGAGAGAGAAAACGACTCTTGGTCGAGCTTAGATACTTCAACGTTCTTCGTCGTTCGGCTCCCGTGCCCCGAATAAACCATTTTTTGCTGCTTCGCCCCGAGCTTTCTGCGGAGAATCGGCATCGGTGCCCTACCAAGGAGTGGCTTAGAAACGAGATATTCATCGGGGTCCACACGGCCGGCCACCACATTCTCACCGAGACCGTAAGCGCTGGTGAGAAGAATCACATTTCGAGCACCTGATTCCGTATCGAGAGTAAAAATCACGCCCGACGAACCTAGGTCTGAGCGAACCATCTGCTGGACGCCGATTGAGAGCCGGACCTTGTCGTGTTCAAAACCTTTGTTCACCCGATAGCTGATCGCGCGATCGGTGAAAAGCGACGCGAAGCAATTGAGACAAGCGGAGAGAAGCTGATCTTCGCCTCGAATGTTCAAAAACGTTTCTTGCTGACCAGCAAACGATGCGTTCGGCAAGTCCTCTGCCGTGGCGGACGAGCGAACCGCCACATCAAGACTTTCTACCCCGACTTGCGCACAGAGCTTTCGATACGCAGCGCGAACATCGTCCTGAACATCTCCAGGGATTCCTGCCCCACGAACCCACTCTCGGACCCTGTTCCCCACTTGCGCCAGTTGTTCTGTCTGACGAGTGTCGAGGCGCGAGAGCTCATGATAGATCTTCTGGCCGACTTGATCTTGCTTCACCAACTCCGAGAAAGCATCGGCCGTGATCGCAAACCCGGGCGGCACGCGAATTCCTCTCTGCCCAAGAGTCCGATACATCTCACCCAACGATGCGTTTTTGCCCCCGACGACCGAAATATCCCCAATCGAGATCTCACCCAACCACCGAATGTACTTTCGCATAAATGACCATTTCCTTCCTGCGGCACACGACCTAACGCCACTGTGCTCAACTCCTTTTTGTTTACTGGCCATTTGTCCTAGCTCTGCTTTCTAACGCCATCCAGCAGGACCTCAGCAAGGATTCAGCAAGAAAGAGGCCATTGGCATACTCACTGCTATCATGAAGTAGCACGTCGCTTTTCAAGCTTGGAACAAGAAATCGAAAAGTGACGACGGCCAATACGTCCCATCATCTCGGGACAGAAGGACAAAAGTTCCCAAGCGTGCGGAGGAGTCACCATGGAGAAATGTTGCCGAATCGTTTTATCCGGAGGGCCGGGAGGCGGAAAGACAACCGCCGCGGATCTTTATCGCCGGGAAATCGGTGAGGAAGTTGTGATTGTTCCCGAGGCCGCGACGATTCTTTATCTCGGCGGTTTCCCGCGTGCAGGTGAAGGGGACGTGCGACGCGCCACCCAGCGAGCGATTTATAGCGTACAGCTCAATCTTGAAGACGCGCAGGCGGCGCATTACCGTAGCCGCATTCTTCTCTGTGATCGCGGAACGATTGACGGCGCCGCCTACTGGCCGGGCCCGAAAGAAGAATTTTTCACCCACCTTGGGACCACGCTAGAAGCGGAGTTACGAAGATATGACGCCGTCATTTTCTTCGAAACCGCTGCAGTTGGCGGAATCGCGATCGAAGGCGGCAACCCCGCACGCATCGAATCCAACGAGCAGGCGATCAAGATTGATCGGACGCTACGTGATATGTGGTCTCGACACCCGAACTTCATTTTCGTTCCGCACAACGTTTCTTTTATCAAAAAGGTCAACGCCGGCCTCGATGAACTCGCGAAGTTCGTCTCTCTTCACCATAAGTTTTCTCCAAACAAACAACGCCCGTCGGACGAATGAAAAGACTACGCACACATTCAAACAATATCTGTTCACTCAAAGATCGGCGACGTTCATGAGCGAAGCAAAAAAGAAACACCGCTACAAGCATGCCGAAGGTAAGCGCTGGATCGAAGTTCGCGTCAAAAGTCCACAGCAACTTTTCGACGCCCGAGACCCCGCGCCATTTCGCGATCGCGACTTGGATGACGACTTCGTGGAGTACATCGTTTCGTCAGCGAAGGAGTTTTCTGGTTCAGTTCCTCTGAAAATCGTGATCTACGTCGAAGATGCCGCAACGGCTGATCTGTCCAAAGATTCGATCCGAGAAGCCATCCATAGTTATTTCGCTTATCGGATTGAGTCGCTACGGCGAGATCTCAAGACCTTCTTAAAAAGAGCACAAGTTTTTTTATTTATCGGCTTATTGATATTAGCTGTGTGTCTTGGCCTTGCGCAGAGCCTCACTGTGCCCACTCCCCCCGGAGCGGTTGGCATCTTACGTGAAGGCTTGGTCATCTTCGGTTGGGTTTCGATTTGGAAACCGATCGAGCTGGTCTTGTTCGATTGGTATCCACTGTTTGAAACGATCCGCCTTCATAGAAAGCTTTTAGCGACCGAGATCGAAATCCGCTTCCAAACTTCATAGTCTGAGCGGCCATACGCTTCAAACGGATGGAAAGCTGCCTCCCGAAACTGTCCACCCGCGAGCATCTGAGTTCGGAACAAATGGACACGCTGAAGCATCAGCGTGTCCACGGTCGAAATCACTCAATCTCTTCCTTCACAATCGATCCATCGACGGGGTTAAAGTAAATTTCGACGTCTTTCCCGTCTTTGTTCGTGCCATAGATCTCGTAACAGCTCCCCGGCTGTTTGAACTTTCGGATCTTATAGCCTTCACCTTCTAGACGTTTTTTAAATTCCTCCTCATTCATCCACTTGTCCTTGGGTTGGTCCGTGCAGTTTTTCTTTGCGTGTGCCATGCCGCCCACCATCATCAGTGCGATTACGACGACCAGGTGTCTCATCTGTATCTCCTCTTTGTTGCAACGGGTTGATTCCCGTCCTAACAACAATATCGACACGAGATGAAATTCGAAAATTGACCAAATGACCTAAGCCGTTGAATTTATTGACTGTAGGCTGTTTGCCCAATAGCCAAAAACGGTGAAAGGAACGAGCTTCTCATTCAAGGACCGCTCACTCGACGACGCCTTGAATAGGAGCAAAGATGAGAAACCAACTGATCTACGACGTTCCAACCCGGGTCTTTCACTGGCTCTTTGCCGGTTTGTTTGTCGTCGCTTTCTTGATTGCGAAAAACGTCGATGACGAATCAGTTGTGTATTCATACCACATGCTCGCCGGCCTGCTTCTGGGGTTTATTGTTCTACTTCGGCTCATCTGGGGTTTTGTCGGCACCCGGCATTCGCGGTTTGCGTCATTCGCGCTGCATCCTAGAGACCTTATGGCCTACTTCACCGGAATTTTGTCGGGCGATAAAAGAAAATGGGCAGGCCACAACCCCGCCTCGAGTTGGGCCGCGCTTGTCATGTTCGGACTGGCTCTAGGCCTAGGCCTCACTGGATACTTGATGTCGACGGGTCAGGAAGAGACGTTCGAGGATATCCATGAATTGCTCGCCAACGGCTTTTTGGTCGTCGTGCTCATGCACATCGCAGGCGTTGTTCTGCATGCTGTTCGCCATCGTGACGGAATCGCAATGGCGATGCTCGACGGCGCAAAGAGCGGTGTTGCACAAGCAGAGACCATCTCAAGCGCGCGACCGGCGGTCGCTTTGTTGTTCGTAGGCCTTGTCGCCGCTTTTGCGGTTCAGCTTTCCAATCGCTTTGATCGTCAGAATCAAACGCTCCATCTCTTTGGCACGACCCTTCAACTCGGAGAAAGCGAAGGCGATGACGAGACCGAACATGATAACGCCGGAGAAGATCATGACAACGACGAAGATGACGAAGACGATAATGATTGAGAGAGGGCTCCATGAACCAACGTGAACGCTTCATCATTGCCGGAATTCTAACGATTGTCTCGATTCTCGTCGTCTTTGACATTTTCAACGACTCGCGGGAGGGCGTGGTCCTTTGGCATGTCCTCACCGAAGCGTTCATTGGCGTCGTCGCACTGGCTGGCGTGTTTTATCTTTTACGCGGAACCGTGACATTGCGGCATCAACTCCAAAAGGAGATCGAAGACTTTTCCGCATTTAAGCAAGAGGCGGAAGCTTGGCGTTCGGAGTCCAGGAAGTACGTAGATGGCCTTGCGCTGGCCATTGATCAACAATTGACCAAGTGGCATCTCACCGTCGCCGAAAAGGAAGTGGCCTTTCTTCTTTTGAAGGGACTCAGCTTGAAAGAAATCGCGGAAATCAGAAAGACGACCGAAAAGACGGCGCGAGTTCAGTCCATGGCGATCTACGCCAAAGCGAGTATTTCGGGGCGCTCCGAACTCTCCGCGTTTTTCCTCGAAGATCTTCTCTTGCCCTCAAGCTCACGAGATCAAAGCGTCTGACCTGCATACCGAGAAATTCACATCTCCACTCACACGCGGGAGGGCTCTCTCCCGCATGAGCCCTGAATACGCGAGCACATCAGTGCCATAACGTTCTGTTTAGTTCCCGACACATAGATTATCGACGTTTACAGATGATTCCCTTCGGCTTAGGAGGTCAGGTGAGGCAAGCCAAGTCGTCTGAGAGAGGGCGGACGATCTCATCTTTGCCGTAACAGGAGGGTCTTCATGAAATTGAACGCAACACACATTGTTCTTTCAACGCTCGCGATCAGTTTAATCGGCGCCGCCGCCTCGAGTAACGAAAGTCTGTCGTCGATTTTCGATGGGCATTCCGACTCAGGTTCCACCAAACTCGTCAGGGAAGGGAAACATATCTTTCGCTTCGA
>JAMPXM010000094.1 GCA_023701225.1 Pseudobdellovibrionaceae bacterium
CAATATGTGCGCGAGGGCATCATCAACTTCATTGAGAAATTCTCAGACGAAAGCACGCTTTCTGGAAGCATTTCGGGTCGTGGTTTCGGGACGCGCTTGAGTACCGCGGATTTAGTAAAGCTCGCCGGTGAAAATATCGATCCGGCGCTTCTGATCACGCCGCGGAATTTGCGCAAGAGCGATCCGGGACGCGAAAAATACGATATGGCTCCGGAGTCGTCTAAACAAGTCAGCCACATCGGGACCAAAGAGTTCGCATTGGGCGACGATGCTTTCTTTCATGATCGCAATCTTCCCTACGTTGCCCGTCGTGACAATTCTGGTTGGAAGCTGTATCCCATCGATGAGCGCACGTATGAACTGTATTCGCAAGGCGGTGCGCTCAATCAACAGCGCTCGGTCAAGCGTGACCTAAGTCCTGCCGCACGTGATCAGGCTGCGCAGAACCTCAAGCTTTTTCGGGCGATCCGCAGTGGTGAAGTGAAGCTCGAAGATGTGCGAGTCGAGCGGTATGATTCGATCGCGGCGGCCCGTCAGGAAGACCGCATGCATCTTTATCCTTGGCAAATCAAAGTCGCTTTGGATGGTATTCGGATCAAAGAGGATCCGGACAAAGATCATCCTCTTGAGGTTCTTGTTCGCAATCGCGGAGACAATACCGCTGATCCGCGAATTGGTCGTACCGCTCTGGAGAAGGCATTTTTCTCCGATGCCAAAGAAATCGATGCGGGCGCGGTCATGGGCCACTATCAGCACATGCAACTGACCTATGAAAAGATGCGCGCATCTATCACGCATCCAAAGTCGGCACTGTCGGCGGACCATCAGGCCGCACTGACGGCCGAGATCGACGCGAGCCAAGCCAAAATGCATCGCGCGGCGAGAAAACTCCTGGAGCCTTTCCTCGCCAAAGTCGTCGAGGCGAGCAAAAATCCTGCAGCGAAGGAATACTTACGTCAGCATCCCGAGTTCAACATGATGTGGGAATATTACACGCGTTCGCCGTTGGCATATCCCACGATTGAAGAAGCTTGGAAAAACGGATTGCGCGACACGGTGACCGTCGTACGTTCGGCATCCACAGGAGATGTAGAGCGGTTCGGATTCATGTCCGACGCTCAGAAGCGGCGCTATCTTTTTAAGGTTCCGGCGATTGGGAAATTTGTCCAAAAGGTCATACAGCAACTCAAGATTTATTCCCGCCAGATCGTGGAAAGAGGCGAACTCGAGGTCGACCCGAACGCCGAGTGGCAGTTGGCTGAAGTCATCGCTCGCAAGGTCGCGCCTCGAGTCGCGGCGAACAAAGATCTGCGCGCGATGGTCGATGCACTCTTGAAATATATTCTCGTGCATCCACACGAACATCGCTCGTTCGATCCTGAAACGGCTTCGTACTTTGCCGTCGACTTCTTGCATGCACAGGAGGACCTGGGTCCTAAAGAGCGCCTATCCACGACAGTGAATCCGATTTACGTGCTCCGGGCTGATGAAAAAGAAAACGTGTATGATCCGAAGTTCGCGATGTCGCGGCCAACGATCTATATGATTCAGGTGCCGATCAACGCGATCTCGGTTGATAATGCCTCGCGCTTTGTCGTTCAGGATGAAATTCGCATCAATTCGATCAATTGGTCTCGGAACGCACGGAGAGCCACGGTATGGTCGATGGCCGCGAATGAGAATGACCAGTTCCCGATGCCCGCGGGGCCTGCTCCAGCGGAAGCGCAGGCGGTCTTTGATGCTTTGCACGCGACCCCGTCGGGCCTGGGCAAGGCCCAGGCACCGGTCGCCGGTAACTAAAGACTACCGCGCGCGGTCGCGATCGGCAGTGCTGCTCAATACGAGGCTCGTTGGCGAACGAGGGCCTCGTCTGTTTTTCACAGACGCACACACACAAACACACACACTTTTTCCGTTCATTCATCGGTCACGGTTTTTTGAAATTTTCTGACAGAGTCGCTATGGTAGAATGATTTGAAATTCGATCTGACATAATCGCTGTTACAGGACATTTGATGGAATTTCTCTTGACACTTGGTTTTGTTTAATTTCACTCGGCAAGCCCGGTTATGGTGACATCAACCAGAGGCCTGCTCTCTCGCACGCATTCATGCTTTAAGAGGCGTGGTGGCCGCACAGACCCGGCTTCGAAGGCTCTTATTCGAATGGGCCTCAAGCGCAGGATAAACGCGAAAATTTCGATCTTGAATTGTCATGCTAGATTCTCTTGCGCGCTCACGAGATTGAGTACGCACAAAGAGGAGGAGCCTATGTTCACTCGCCTTCACGAGGTCCGCCAAAGTCATGACGAGAAAACGTTGCGCGCGATCCACTCGCGCACATGTGCAGCCGTCGAGCGATTGAAAGCGTGCGAAGCGGATCTGATCCGCTGTCTGCAGGAGGTGGATCGATTTCTTGTGCATCGGTTCATAGGCTACAACTCACTTTTCCAGTACGCTGTGCATGCGTTGAAACTTTCTGAAGCGCAAAGCTACGCTTACATCACGGTAGCCAGGAAAGCGCGGGAACTACCGCAGCTGCAAGAGGCGATTGTGTCTGGCGAGCTCACGGTTTCCAAAGCTGTTCGCATCACGTCCGTGATCAATGAACAGACTCAAGCAAAATGGATCGGCCTCGCCTTGGAGCTGCCGAAGCGAGATTTGGAGCGTGAAGTCGCTCGTGAAAATCCGCGTGCCGCTCGGCCTGAGCAGGCGCGGTTCTTAGACGCACATACGTTGCAGTTACAGACGCCGATTTCGGAAGTGGGTTACAAGAAACTCGAGCGTGTGCGGGAGTTGATGGCCTTTGGCGATGGCGATGGCGATGGCGAGTGGCAGAGTCTTGAGTCTGTCATCGAACGGCTGGCTGAGTTTTACTTGGTGCGCAAAGATCCGGTCCGTAAAGCCGAGCGGGCGCTTGCGCGCGCAGCTCGCTCGACGGACGTTCAGCCGAAGCAGACAGATCATTCACATCAGACGATTGAGTCGAACGCGCTCGCCAACACCCACCTGGATATAGCCGAAGGCAAAGCAGATGAGTCCGTGCCCTCCGTCAAGAACACAACACCCAATACCTTGCCCGTGAACTCGGCCCGGGCAATGCAACACGCAGAAACGGTGAATCCGGCGGCGGCGGCCGACTCAAATGTTGCTTCCAACTCGGCTCAGGCAAGGTCCGAGGAGCAGAATTTGAAACTTAGGCCACCAGTGGACTCCGAAACTGGTTCCGCTTCCGGCGCCGCCATTCCCGCTGCCGTAGCTCATCAGGTCCATCTCCGCGATCGTGGTCGATGCCAGGCGTGGCTTCCCGATCGCTCGCTGTGTGGGCTTCCCTCTGGGTGGAGCTTCATCATATTCAGCCGAGGTCGCAAGGAGGGCGAAATGTCGTCGGCAATTTGGTCACACTCAGTCCATCATCAGGCTTGGCATTCAGGAGCCCATGCGTTTAGGCACAAGACAGATTGAGTGGATCGCGATCAATTCACGAATTCGTTTGGACGCTATGAGTCTATGTTCGAAGATGGAGGGGCTGGCTCCGCCCCGACCGAGGGCCGGGGCGTGAGTTCGTGATCTGATTCGTGTGAGTGATATGTTAATCTTCTCTTTATGTGGCGACTCCTTTTTCTCGCACTCACGACATTCACGAGCGGGTTCTTTCTATCCGCATTCTCACTGGATCCCCACGTCACCTGGCAGATTCCGGCGGTCGTTGGTTTGGCGGTTTATTTCTGCCTTTTAGGATCCCGGCGGCCGTCGTCATATCGCGTTCAGTACGATCGTCCGAACGTCAGATCGTCAGCCGCTGTTGATTCGAAGTCCGGCTTGCTCAATCCGTAACGGGATTTCTTCGCGCGCGAACCGAGTAGATAGCCGAACGCGAGTCCGGCAGCGGCGATAATTCCGATGTCCATCCATGGATTGGCGTCGACGTGCGAACGCAGCCCGGAATACAGACGGCGGCTTTGATCCATGCCTTTGCGATAGAACGTACTGGCGCGTCCTTGTTGGAACCGGTCGCTCTTGAATCCCTCGGATTCATAACTCATGCGCGGGCGATTCGCGAAGTTCTGGCCGGAACTGCCGTAAGTGCTTTCCGAAGAAGCGTTGATGTTGGAGCTGCGGAAGCCGGAGTTAGGATCGCTTGTGGTGTTTGTCATGGGGGAACTCCTTTTCGGCTCAAAAGCCGAACGTCAAAGTTGCAACGTCGAAGTTGCGTGGTTTCACGGTAATCTGAACGCGTCACGCCCGACACCCTTCCTCTGGATTTCGTCGTAAACTCGACACATCGGCTCCCAGTCATGTCGAAAATCATGGCAAACGCGACAAAAAATGGCAGTGGTTCCTATCGAAAAGGACCGGTAGCGGCACATTTGTGTGGAGCGAGCTCGCAGGAAATTCTTTCACGGCGGTTTAAGTATCGGGAACGGGTGGACAATCGTGAATGTGCCCCGGTCCGCACATGGGCACCATCGACGGCACTGTTCCTGCTCTTGCCGAGCCCAATGAAGTGGGTCGGACGATGTCGTCCGTCTCCGAATCAAGTTGGACGTTTCAAGAGGTGAAAGATATGGACGCGACTCAGTCGTTTTCGGTGATCCGCTTTTTTCAAGAAGGTGGATTCTGGATGTTGCCGATTCTGGCGGCGCAGGTCTTCTCGATCGCAATCATTATCGAACGTGTTTTCGCTCTGTACATTCGTCGTCAAGCCACTCGACAGGCCTTGATCCAATCGTTTGAAGAGGACATCAAAAAAGGCAATCTCGACGTCGTCGTGAACAAGGGCCGGCAGGTCTCCAGTTCCGATCCGCTCGGCGCGGTCGTGGCGGCAGGTGCGCAGGCGGCGCTCAATCTTGGTGGTCGCGAAGAGATTCAAGGCAAAATGGATGAAGTTTTGTTGGTAGAGAACGCGCGCCTGCACAAGCGGACGGTCTTCTTGGCGATGCTCGGTAACGTCGGAACACTCTTGGGTTTGCTCGGCACGATCGTCGGTATGATCACGTCCTTCGGCTCGATCGCGAGCGCGGATCCGATCGCAAAGGCGAATATTCTCGCTGCCGGTATTTCGGAAGCCATGAACGCGACGGCCTACGGTCTGGTGACCGCGATCCCGGCGCTTGTTGCGTTCACGGTTCTGCAAAACCGGGCGCAGGCGCTTTTTGACGATCTCAATCAAGGTGCTCTGCGGATGTTCAATCTTCTCAGTTTTCACTATGAGTCGGTTCCGGCCAAAAAGGTCCGTACCGGCAAGTGATGTGAGTGAAGGGTGTGACGAAGCAATAGGGCCCCTCGCGTGAGTGCGGTGGCGCCCTTGGAACGAGGATGTTATGGCTTCAACGGAAACAACGACCTCCGGCAGCAAGCAGATGACGTTTGACCTCAATCTGGTCCCGTTCATCGATATTCTTTCGACATGTATCTGTTTTTTGTTGATGACCACGATCTGGGTTCAGATCGGAGTCTTCAATGTTTCGCAGGCGATCGGCAGTGAGCCACCGGCGGGAGGTAAGAATCCTCCGTCGGTGATTGTCGAAATGAAGAACAGCGGGTTGGTCGAGATTTCGCTCAAAGACGTCGAAGGAATGAACAAGCCACAAGCACAAGATATCAGCCCCGGCGCCACGGGCGATGTGAATTGGTTGGCGGTCGAAACCTCGATCGACTCGATTGGCGCGCGCGTGCCGAACATCAAAACCGTGCTCGTCATGCCGAGCGCGAAGACCAAGTACGATGACGTCATTCGCATGATGGATCTCTTAAAGAAGCGGAAACTCGACCAGATCGGCATCGCGCCGCTGGCGGGAAGTTAAAGGACGGAGGCGGTTATGCAAACATCCCTGAAGCAAACCCAAATCGCGTCCCCGTTGATGGCGCAAAGCGCGCTCCAACCCAAAGGCCACACGGCGAACCGAGTCTTGGTGTCATCGCTCATGTTGACTTCGCTCGTGGACGCGTTCTCGATCTTGGTAATCTTTCTCTTGATGAGCACGCAAAACGGAATCGAATTGGAACTGAAAAAAACAGAAAAGCTCCCGATGGCGACCGCCGTCGACGGGATCGAAAAGAGCATTGTCTTGCGCATCGAAGGTGATCGCTATTTCATCGATGACGAGCCCGTCGGCGAACGTGAACTCGCCAAAGCTTTGATCGCCGCAAAAGACAAATTCGAGTCCGGTCTGCTCAACAAGGCCAAGGCCGCGTTGCTCGTGCAGGCCGATCGTGAAATGGACTTCGTCGCGCTCAGCCCCGTCCTACACGCGGGCAGTGCCGCGGGCTTAAGCCAATTCAAATTCGCTGCGATCGAAGGTCAGCGTCCGCGTCAGTGATGTTTTCCTCGGCCGATCAGCCCCGACAAGGTACAAGCTCAACTCCGATGGAGATGGGGCCGTCGTCGAGGCCCATGTCGGCCGAGTCCAAGGTGATGTTCGAATGTTCCCGCAAAACAGGCAGCCCGCGATATCCGGGCGCTGAAATTCCGATCGTGGTCGTAAACTGAATCGAGTTTTGTGGCTGGCACTGGTTGAAATGTCTTTGGGGGATTTCGTGACGAACTTGAATTTCTTGTGTTCCGCCAGGCAAGAGCGTGGAGATGTGATTGTCGTTCGGTCGGCGGTAGCCAGGATGCAGAATCGGGCCGGAAGTGAGAATCATCCCACGCGCATCGTATTGCAGAGATGTGAATCCACGATAATCCACAGACGTCGCTTTCAAGATAAATCCTGGAGCGACTTTTAGCGGGATATTGAAGGCGCAATGGGTTTTGAGTTTTTCTGGTCGGTAAGTTCCAGGTGCGCGTTGAATCGTAAACCGATCAAACAAAATGGAAATAGCCGAGCCATCCGGGCTGATCACCGCACTTGCGCTGCCGGAGGGGCATCCGGGGCCACGCAGGACGGGTGTTCCCAATTGATAATTGGCCTGGGCTTGGGCGGTCGCCGGTGCAAACCATGACGTGGTTATGAATGTCGCCACGATTGATGCGATGGACGAGATTCCGAGGCTGAAAAGTCGAGTTGTCACAGAACGTATCATCAATTCCCCCTGATTATCGAAACCAAGATGACCCCAGTCGGGACCGTGTCAGATCTCTCAGGCAGGAATCGCGCCAAGCCCGCTAGGGGCGAAATGGCCCCGATGGCGAGTTCAAATTAAGCATCGCGCATGGGGAGCTGATTTAAGATCGTGTCGACGTCAAAGATAAACACGGCCTCGATATCAGCTCCATTGACGTAGGCGATGTCGCGCATATCGTCGCGCTCGTTTTTGACTTCGAGACTGATCAGAAAATGCGGTTCCGTTTCGTTTGTGGAGTGACCGGACGTCACGAGATAGCCACGGAAGGTCGTACCCGAGCGCATGCATATGGTGAGGATCGGGTTCTCAAAATCGGCCGGTAGCCCTGGGCTTTGTAAGAGACGAGAGAGATGGTCCAAAACATCGGTGGGGCTAACGGCGCGAAGTTGAGTGCGCAGTTGAGAGATATCGATCATGGTCCTCTCCTTTGGTTTTGTCGTTTGATCTTACTCATGCTCAACGGCCGACGACCATGGAAAAAGTCCCGAATTCGAGGGTGGAGCAGAGGGCCATCTTGACGCTGCCCGAAAAGAAGTTCACACCTGCCGTCCAAGATCTTGATCAAATCCACGCGATCCAATCCAGAGGAGATGGCTTGAAGTCTGTAGAGCGGTTGACGTCGAGGTTCGCATTCGCGCTTGTTTTCTTATGTGTCTCGCTGCTCGCGGTGGGCCCAACTGAGGCGCGCGTTGGCGAGGATAGCATCGCGAATGTTTTCTCCTACGTTTATAATAACGAAGCGCTTCGTGCCGGGCAGAATGCGAACTACGTCGCATATTATTGCCCGACGAACGTGCACCGCCTCCTGGTGCGCCTTCAAGAGGCGGGCGTCGATTTGGCGGGGAGCGAAGTTTATTATTTGATGGGCGACGAGGATGCGACCTATTGGGCCGGGTATAAGTACGTCTTTCCGCTCCAGGCCCGGGCCGCCGCGGACGACGGTTGGGCTGGGGCATGGACATTTCATGTGATCTTGCGGATTGACGACCAGATTTTGGATCTCGATTTTACGACAGAGCCCCGTATTGCCCCGGTCGACGCCTATTTCGATGAAATGTGGGGCCTTGGTCCGAAGGCTGTCTCCCGCGTAAATTTGCCGTCTCCAATGAGGAATGCACTCTGGATTCGCGCGATCCCGGCCGAGGCTTATCTTCGTGATTACGACGGTATTCAGCCTGCGGATGGCCGTAACGACTATCGCTTTTATCTGCAGGATCCGACCCAGGTATTCCCGGCCCAATTGGTCGAAGAGAAAATGGGTTGGCAGCGGGAAGTGCCAGAATTCTAATCATTTGCGACCTGATTGAGTGGAAAACGGAATTGACAGACGAGCTTCCACTCAGTAAGTTGCGGTCTCTTTCGTTTCTGGAGTGCGGGTGTAGCTCAGTTGGTAGAGCGCAACCTTGCCAAGGTTGAGGCCGACGGTTCGAGCCCGTTCACCCGCTCCAATTTTCCTCTTCGAAAGAGCCGAGCAAAAAACCGCCCATGAGGCGGTTTTTTTATGTCTAAAATCCCGAATCACATGACTTGAATGCCTGGAATCCGGCAAGTCATACTAAGTCCATGAGTCCTACCGTATTTCGCTACAAAGACTACCGTTTCTTATTTTCTTCCGCGAAGAGATTCGGCCGCATGTTCATGTGACCAGTCCGGATGGTGAGGCGAAGTTCTGGATCGATCCAACTGTCTCGCTTGCGGACTATGTTGGATTTTCGAAAAAGCAGCTCGTGGAGCTCCACAAAACAGTCGAGGATCACAAAAATGAAATCGCCAAGGCGTGGAAAAAGCACTTCGAAGGCTGAGATTCTCAACATTTCCAAGTTCGGAATTTGGATGCTCGTGCTCGGCAAAGAATATTTCCTGAGTTTCGACGAGTTCCCTTGGTTTCAAGGCGCATCGATTGAACAGATTTACACGTTCGAACTTGTTCACGATCGGCATCTGTACTGGGAAGCACTCGACATCGATCTTGCGATCTCGTCATTGGAAGAACCGCACAAGTTTCCGTTGAAAGCGAAGTCGCATCACGGATGACGTCGTGGGAACATCGTTTCGGGTGTACCAGCGAGGGGTGATGTAGGCTTGTGGGCCGTGAAATATCGCCGTCGTCGGACCAGTGACGAAATTCCAATGAGGGTTTGCTTTCGCGAAATGGCCAAACAGCGTGAGTCGATCATTTCGTTTCTCCGCGACGAGAGGGATATGACTCACGAAAGGCCGGTTGTTGTGGATAGAAACCAGAGTCGCAAGAGGATTTTCCCGAATGAGCGTCGAGATTTCGTCTTCATTTTCGATTTTGAATCTTTCCGGTAGATACAATGTGACGCCTCTCAGGCCGAGTGAAGTGCTAGTCGTCGTGGTGGCCCATAAGCATTTGGGTCGGAAGCACATGATTGATTGTCGCGGTCGAGCAATCGTTTTATTCGCCGAAGGGCCTGAGCTGTAAACGCGATATCCAAGTACATGTCCGTGTCGATGATTGCTCTGCAGACGGCGCTGACTTCTGAAAAGAGAGCGTTACTTTTATTGAACGCCTTCTTCCACTGGAGATCATGGTCGAGACGAATTTTCTGCTGAATCTCCCGGGGAATTCCAATATTGTGCTGGTCGATGATGTCCGCAGGTCACCTCAATCTGCTGAAATCGCGAAGTTCGTACTTTGAGTACAGGGCCGGGATCTTGAATTTCTAATGCCTCAACTGATCAGCGCGCCGGTTCAGTGATGAGGTCACTTCACGAATGCGGGCCTTTCTTTTTCAGGCAAAAAGTTATCACCATGACTCTCCGGCTAAAATCGATTCCAAAAACAAATTCTAATGACATCATCTTTCGCAAGAAAAGGGAAAATTATTTACCGATCAGGCTCGCGCGCAGAGCACATCTCGTTTGCGCGATAAAGCACGCTGCCGATACTTCTCGCACATGGTGGCAGCGGCTTCCTGCCCTGCAGGCGGCGATCGAAAGCAACGAGCTCTCCATCTTGAAGGCTCGCAAACTGACACCGGTCTTGGGCGAAGCAAATCAAGTCGAGTGGGTGGAACTTGCCAAACAAGCCACCTGCCGTGAGATCGAGCGAACTGTCGCTGCTCATGCGCAAAAGGACTCCGAAGAAAAATCAAGCGAAGCCATGACCGTCGTGACAGGAGCGAGTGACGAGCCTGTCACGAGACAGGAGAATTCAGAGAAAAAGACGGACGACCACGCCTGCCGCCATCGGGCTCTTCCGGCTCGGGTTCAACATGAAGTCCATCGACGTGACCAAGGCCGTTGTCAGTTTCGGCTCACCAGTGGCGAGATCCGCGGTGAGCGGCGTTGGATCGACCTGCATCACCGCGCGCCCAGAGCTCGCGGCGGAGCGGACATCGTGGAGAACCTCGTCACGGTTTTTCGAAGCCATCACGGCGCTGTTCACGCCGAAGTTCGTTGGAGGGAGGATCCTCGACCATCGCTAGACCTGTAGGCGAACTGGAGGGGGCACTTCGCAGGTGTCAGTCAACTCAGCTTGTGGCCTCTCTTTAAAAAACTATTTTCGATTTCGTGTGTGTGACCAAGAATTTGACGACCGGCATCGGCTTTTTGTCCCTGGTGAGGCTGGCGAATACGTTTGCATTTAAGTCCAATACCGTGGGTTTAAAGGTCAAATTGTGGCTTTTGTTTTGCCAAATCAAAAGTCAAGGCCGATTGCCCTGGA
>JAMPXM010000095.1 GCA_023701225.1 Pseudobdellovibrionaceae bacterium
ACTTCGATAACGCGGCGGAAACCAAACCGCTTCTGCACTTATGGAGCCTTGGCATCGAAGAGCAGTTTTACATCGGCTGGCCGTTCTTACTTTGGCTGGCATGGAAGCGAAAGTGGATTCCTTTCGCCGCGACAATCTTGATTACACTTATTTCATTTGGACTGAACCTGAGTCTGACGAGGTCGGATAACGTCACCGCTTTTTACTCTCCACACACTCGAGTTTGGGAACTCCTCTGTGGCAGCCTTCTTGCCTGGATAGCGTTTTGCGCCAACCACAGAGCCTACGCACTCAATGGTCGCTTTGCGGACTGGATTCCATGGATTCATCCCCAGACACCAGGCAGTACGAAGCGCAAAATAATTTCGCATGCACTCTCTGGACTCGGGCTTTTACTGCTTATTTACGGATTCATTCGTCTCGACAAGAATGTCACCTTTCCTGGAGTTTGGGCCACAATTCCAGTTTTGGGTACGATACTTATGATCTCCGCTGGCGCGGACGCCTGGATAAATAGAGCGCTGCTATCCCATCGAATTGTTGTTTGGTTTGGTCTGATAAGCTTTCCTCTTTACCTTTGGCACTGGCCACTTCTCTCATTCGCACACATTATTGAAAGCGAAATTCCATCTCGAAGTATTCGCATATCCGCCGTTCTGCTGAGCGTTCTTCTCGCTTGGATAAGTTATCGATTCGTTGAACAACCCATTCGCTTTGGACATCGAGCCAGATTCAAAACAGCAGTTCTTGTGATTTCGATGACATTCCTAGGGTTCATTGGAATTCTGACGTACCTTCAAGAAGGCTACCCGAACAGGCTCTCCATTCGCGGATATGTAAACAACAAGGATGAATTGGTACGCACGCCTGCAGTCGACTCAGAGTGCTTGAAATACGTAAACAAGGTATCGCCCCTGTTTCCTTACTGCAGATTCACAAATGCAGGCTCCTCTGAGACCGTCGCCGTCGTTGGAGACAGCCATGCTCATGTCGCTTACCCGGGCATAGCAGAACACCTGAAGAGCATGGGTGTGAATACCGTTCTCCTGGCAAATAGCAGCTGCCCACCACTGCTCGACGTTCCGATTTTGGGCCATACGGATTCAGACAAACGCACTTGCACGAAGATGATATCAGAACTCCTTGGAGTCCTCGAAGCCCGGAGAGATATCAAAAAGGTTTTCTTTTTCACACGTGGTCCAATTTACATAACGGGAACTGAGCCCCTGACCAATGATGCAGATGTGATGAATGGCCAAGCGGTTAGCGCTTCGAAATTTGAATTTGGTACGCAAAAAACAATCGATATGCTGGTCGGCCTAGGAAAACAGGTTCTCTATGTAACGGAAAATCCGGAGCTCAATAAGACACCGGCCTCATGCGTTCTCCGCCCCCTACGACTGACTTCGCACGAGTGCGCGATAGATAAAGCTTCGGTCCTAGTTCGGCAAAAGGAATACCTCAATGTCGTACGTCGCCTCTCTAGGGCGGACATTGTCGAGAGCATAGAAGTGTTTTGCCCGAATGACTCCTGTCGAGTTTTCGACGAAGGCGGATCACTTCTGTACGCCGATGATGATCATCTTTCGATCGCGGGCAGCCGATTCCAAGCCAAGCACCTATTCTCAAGACGACTTCAATAGCATTGGCGCGAAACTGGCTTCTCCATGCACTCGCCGAGAAGATTTCAATTGTCATGCTTTTCGACCGTGCTTGGCCCGTAGCCGCTTTAGACCCAGCAGAATATAAGTGCCAATTCACTCTGTGCTGTCGGGCAGATCGACAGCAGGAGATCGATCAGGATTAAAAGTCGATGCGCTCAGATGCGATTGTAATCGTCTTGATATCGCTCAATATCGTCTTCGCCGAAGTACGTGCCGGTCTGGACTTCGATGAATTCCAGAGGCTCCGCTCCCGTATTCCGAACGCGATGCTTGGCTCCGAGTGGAATGAAAACCGATGACCCGTCTTTTACGTAGATGGTTTCATCGTTCAAGATCACCTCGCCTGAGCCTTTGACGAAAATCCAATGCTCAGCGCGCTTGGCGTGGGATTGATACGAAATCTGCGCCTTCGGATCGACTACGATGATTTTGGATTTGAAATGCGCTTCATCGCGCAAAATCGTGAAACGCCCCCACGGACGCAGTTCGAAGCGATGCTCCGTCGCGGATGTATTTCCAGCTTTCATCAATTGGTCGACGACGGATCGCACATCCTGCGTCTTGCCCTTGCGCGCGATCAGAGTCGCATCGACCGTATCGACAACGATCAGATCCTCGGTGCCAACAAAACCGAACACTTTTTTCTCATCCGAATAGGCGAAGTTCCCCGTTGCGCCCGCGCCCTCGATGGCCTGCGCTCCATTGTCCAACCGATGGCCGAGTTTTGCGACATCATCCCAGGATCCGAGGTCGCTCCAGCCGATATCGCACGGCACGCAAACCTGTTCTTTTAACTTCTCCATGATCCCGTAGTCGATGCTGACCGAAGGCGCTCGCGCATAGACGTCACGCAAATTGGATAAATCCGGTTTCAGCTCGCTCATGACGGTCCAGAGTTCGGGCATGAGCCGCTGAAAATGACCGATCATCGTCTCCACGCGGAAAACGAAAATCCCCGCATTCCAAAAAAAGCGACCAGCCGCCAAGAACCCTTCCGCCGTCGCTCGATCCGGCTTCTCGCGAAAACCAGCGACATCATGAGCTTGATACGAATCTTTCGTGACCGGCGCGGAAGACTTGGTCTCGATGTAGCCAAAACCCGTAGCCGGGTGATCGGGTTGAATTCCTAAGGTGGCGACATATCCGCGCTCAGCGGCGGCCACGGCGCATTTCACGGCGCCGAGAAAATTCGCTTCTTTCGTCACCAGATGATCCGCGGGAAACACTCCCGCAATCGCATCGCTTTTTCCCTGCAACTCCATCACCCGACAGAGGAGTGCAACCGCCGGAGCCGTATTGCGGGCCAGCGGTTCAAATAACATTTGCTCTCGCGGAAGCCCCAATTCCCCGAACACACGCCCAGTCAGAACCTCAAGCTCTCGTACCGTCAACGCCCACGGCGATCCCAGGCCGGTCAGCCGGCGCAATGTTTTGGACATCAACGATTCATCCAGAAAAGTAGCGAACTGTTTGGGCAGCTTCGCGCGCGAAAGCGGCCAAAGACGCGTACCTGAACCACCTGATAAGACGACGGGAATCATCACTGGAATCCTCATAGAGACCCTACTTTTCTCGAATTCGCGCAGGATAACTGGATACTATCTCGATCTCAATGAATGAATTCCTGCCGAGAACGGAGCCCGAGCATCGGCATCCGGGTCTCTCTCGAACAGATGAATGATGCGATGTGTCCATATCGTTCCCAATCCATGCCTTTCTCAGTCTTATCATGTAAATACACCTATACATGCAGTCCAATGATGTCCTCCGAGAGAACGAAAGCGCGTTGATCCTTTTGGTCCGCGCCGCGGATACAGCCGTGATGGTCGCGACCGGCGCGATTGCTTATTTTCTCTACTTCGAAACTCTCGAGCTGCCACCTCACTACAAAACCGCGCTCGTGCTCGCGGGCGCGCTCGCGCTCATCGTGTTCCCGCTCTTCGGTCTTTACCGTTCCTGGCGCGGACGCCACTGGCACGAGCAGCTGCGCTCCCTCGTTTTCTCCGTCCTGATGGTGCTTTCCATTCTCGTCATCGCTTCGGCAATCATGAAGACCACGGCCTGGTATTCGCGGGTTTGGTTCGGTTCCTGGGCACTGTCCTCGATCGCGGCGCTCTTTCTACTGAAGCGCTTTTCGATTTATGTCCTTCGAGAGTTGCGAGGCCGCGGCTGGAACAACAAAAACATCGCGATCTACGGCGCAGGCGAACTCGGCCAACTGGTGGCGGAGCGCCTGCAAACAACCGACTGGGCTGGGTTCAAGATCATTGCCTTTTTGGATGACGACGTCGATTCCACAAAACTCTCCCCGGCTCTCTCGTCGATCCCCGTCCTGAAGGCGCCGGCCGACTTGGAATCTTTCATTTCTAAAAGCGACATTCGCGAATTGTGGATCGCACTCCCACTGCGCGCGGAAGTGCGCGTGCGCGAAATCCTCTTCGCCCTTCGTCACTCGACGGTGCAAATCCGATTCGTGCCGAACATCTTCAGCTTCAATCTCTTGCTCGGTCACGCCATCTCCGATGTCGCTGGCATTCCGGTCGTGGACATCAATGTCACTCCGATCGCGGGAATCAATCGCATCATCAAGGCACTCGAGGACCGCGTTCTCGCGGCGATCATTTTACTCTTGATCAGCCCGATCATGGCGGTGATTGCCATCGCGATCCGACTCGAATCCAAAGGCCCGGCGCTTTACAAGCAAGAGCGCCACGGCTGGGACGGACGAGTCATCAAGGTTTACAAGTTCCGGTCCATGCGCGCACTGGAATCCGCGAACGAAGTTCGACAAGCCACGAAAAATGACCCCCGGGTCACCCGCGTCGGCTCCTTCATCCGACGCACATCTCTGGATGAATTGCCGCAGTTCTTCAACGTTCTCCAAGGGCGTATGTCGATCGTAGGGCCTCGACCGCATCCCGTGAAGCTCAACGACTATTACAAAGATAAAGTGGATTTTTATTTCCAACGCCACAAGGTCAAACCCGGCATCACGGGCTGGGCGCAAATCAATGGCTATCGCGGCGAAACCGACACGATCGAAAAAATGGAACGTCGGATCCAACTCGACCTGCAATACATTCAGAATTGGTCGGTTTGGCTCGATTTGAAAATCATCGTCCTGACGATTTTCAAAGGCTTCCGCGACACGAAAGCCTACTGAACACATGAAACCCTGCAGTCTCGTCGTCGAACCCTATCTTTACAACAACCGCCTCTTCGCCGAGGGCGACCCCACCATCAACCGTGACGACTGCTTGGCTCCTTATCTGGCGCTTCGCAAGGAATTCACGCAAAGAGGATATGATCTTCAAACACATGATCAGAACCCGATTTCAAACAGCGAGTTCGCTCTTTACAACGAAATCCCGAAAGACCGTTCCCTGCTTCCGACTCCCGAGCAAAAACACAAGTCATTCGTGTTTCTCTTCGAAAACGAAATCATTCATCCGCAGAATTGGGTCTTGGCCGATCACTCCCATTTCAAATGCGCGTTCACCTGGAACGACGGCCTCGTACGCTCCCAGGGGCCCGGCACCGAGTACGTGAGTTCCCGCAACGCCCATCTTCTGAAGGCGCCGATCGCCCGCGACGCTTTCGGCTCGCGCAAGCTCTGCACGCTGATCGCCGGCAATCGCTCGGTTTCACACCCGCGAGAACTCTATTCCAAACGCCGCGATGCCATCGCTTGGTTTGAGCACAATCATCCCGAGGACTTTGATTACTACGGCGTCGGCTGGGAACGGTCCTACTTGCATGGCGGCATACCGACGAAAATTCTCCGTAAGCTCAATCTCATCCGCTTTCTGCCGGAACGCCGGAGCCGTTGCTATCGAGGACCGACTAAACAAAAACTCTCAACCTTTCGCGGATACCGCTTCAGTATATGCTTTGAAAATGCGGTCGACATCGAAGGCTACATCACCGAGAAGATCTTTGATTCGTTTTTCGCGGGCTGCGTGCCGGTCTATTGGGGGGCGCCCAATATCCAAGATCATATCCCGGAGAATTGTTTTCTCGATTTTCGAAAGCTCGGTTCTTTTGAGGCCGTTTACGCTCGGCTCAAGTCCATGACGGAAACAGAGTGGCTCTCGTATCTGGATGCGATCGACGCCTTTCTCTTAAGCCCGCGGTCGGCGCAGTTTTCCGCCGACGCCTGGGCGAAAGCCACGGTGGATCGTGTTCTCCAAGCGTGACTTCATCGTCCTCTCACTGGGCCGGGTGATTCAGGTCGCACTGCTCTTTGCGACCTTCCGCGCGCTCACCGCACTCTTGCCGCCTCAGGAGCTGGGCCTGTATTTCTATCTGCTTTCGGTCATCGGTGCATTCGGCCTGATCGTCGTCGGCCCGGTCGGAATGTATTTCAACCGGCATCTCCACTCGTGGCTCTCGCAGGGCGAACTGACTTCCCATGCGCGCCGCTTCTGGGCGTTTGCCGCCGTGGTGAGTATTGTCGCGACGGCGCTCGCGCTACTGATCCCGCAGCCTTCGAACATCGGGCTGATAAGTCTTGCCGTCGGCGTGTGCGTACTCGGAGGGACGTCGCTCAACACATTCGTCCCAGCACTGAATCTTCTCGGCAAACAAAGATCTTTTGTACTCTGGAATACAACGGCCCAGATCGCGATACTTCTCGGCGCCTCGCTCGCCACGTCCTTTCACCCGACCGCCGCGGTCTGGCTGATCGCTCTGGGCGCGACACAGACACTATTCGGTTTGCTCGGCTATTTTGCTCTCGACAATCTCGGAGCCTCGCACACCGCTCCGGTTTCGAGCCCGATGCAGTTTCGCGCGCTCCTGCAGTTCGCCGCTCCGCTCGCGGCCGCGAACATCGGTGTCTGGGGATTGAATCAAGGCTATCGGCAAGCGGCTGAATATTTCGTGGGCCTAGAAGAACTCGCGGTCATCGGGCTCGGCATCGGGCTCGCTAGTTCCATTTTCTCGGCTCTGGAAGTCTTGGCCCAGCAACTTTACCTACCCCATTTCTTTTCTGAAACCAGCACGTCGGATCCCGATCGGCGGCGCCGTGCGTGGCGAGAGCTCTGGTTGGAGCTCGCACCCCTCTACCTCTCGGTCGCACTCTTCACCACGGGGGTCGCCCCCTTCATCATCGCCACGATCTCCGGTGATCGCTACACGGATGCCTGGCCCTATCTCGCGATCGGAGCCTGGAGCGAACTGTTCCGAATCCTGGGCAACCTCACCAATCTTATTTCCATCTCCGAACTAAAAACGGACAAAGCCGTTCGTCCCTATCTGGAAGGCGCTCTCGTCACGCTGGGACTTATCGCTCTCACACAGTGGATTGCGGTTTCGATCTTGGCTGGCCAGCTCTACGCCTTTATGCGTTTGGGGTGGCACTTTCACCACCAAACTTCATTTCGGATCCCGTGGACCGTATTGGGCCGCATCACCTTCACTTCCGCGCCGTTTATGATAGGCTTGTTTCTGCAAACACAACTTCACGCTCGTTGGCAGAGCACGGCCTTTCTCGTTCTCGCTTCGGTCCTTTTCGGAGGCGTGCAGCTGGTGTTTTGGTTGAAAGCGCGTCGGAGGCATATTTCACCATGACGATCGCATTCCTGCTCAGAAACGCCGAAGGCGGCATTCGAACGCATGTCTTGTCGCTGATCCATGGCCTACGCGCCAGCGGCCATCGCGTGCTTCTCATCACCGACCTCTCGCAAGCCGACAATGCGTTTCACAAGGAACTCGCCGAGCGGCCAGAGTGGCAGGACACGATTCTCGATATTCCCATTGCGTCCGCTCCCGGGCCTACCGACCTCATCGCTCTTTTTCGTATCGCTCGCGGGCTGGCTCATCACCGACCCGATGTGATTCATGGCCATGGTGCAAAGGGCGGCCTCTTGGCTCGCATGCTGCGTCTCTGCCGGCTCGTTCCGAAAACCACGAAAATCCTCTACACGCCACATGGCGGCAGCCTGCATGACATGCATGGACGCCTTCTGAACCGCGTGTATTCCCTCGTCGAAAATCTCCTCGCGCCGGCGACGGATCTTGTGATTTTCGAAAGCCGGTACACTCAATCGCAGTTTCAAGCCAAAGTCAGAAACGAAAACGTTCGTGGTCTTCTCAATCGCAATGGTGTCCCTCATCTCGAGTGCGATCTCAGCGCATGGCCGGACGGGATCGGCACAAACACTCCGCTGCGAATCGCCGCCTTCGGCCTATTGAGAAAAATCAAAGGCTTTGATGACCTTATTCGCGCCGTGCACCAACTCCACGCCAAGGGTTGGCGTGTCACTTTGGAAATCTTCGGCGAAGGACCAGAGCGCGAAAATCTCGAACGGCTGGTCACGGACCTTGGATTGTCCGAAATCGTCACGCTCCACGGAGCCACGCACGCACCACTGGATGAAATGAGACAACGCCACGTGGTCATCCAGCCCTCACTTTTTGAATCTTTCGGACTGGTCGCCCTGGAAGCACAGGCTCTTGGCAAAGCGATCATCGCTTCAAAAACTGGTGGACTGATCGATGTGGTCGAAGACAATCACTCAGGTCTCTTAGTCGCACCAGGATCTCCAGAAGGGATCGTGCGGGCGGTGGAACAACTCCTCGCGGATCCCAAGAAAACTCTCGACATGAGGCGCACCGCCGTGGAACGCGCAAGAACTCACTTTTCGCTTGAGCAAATGATCCAGAAAAACATTCAGATTTATTCGGGAGCTTGGCCAGCAAAATGAATCAACTCAAATCCGCTCTCAAAGTCAGTTTGCTCCTCTACGGAATTTCTGTCCTCACCACGATGGCAGGGATGGAACTTTTGGGGTGGTTGAGTTTCGCACTTGTCCTCGCACTCTCCATCGGATCTGCGACCCGCTCCACGGGTGCGCTTCCTCCGAGCCGTGCTCCGCTGGAATATATCGACTTTTTTTTGATCGCACTGGCCGGAGTCATCGCACTGAGCGCGATGCTCAGCGTTTCCCCTGACGCAAATCGCCTTTTCATCATCGGCAGTGCTCGCTTCGTTCTTCTCTTTCTCGGCCTGCGCTTCGCTCTTGAGATGACGGAAGAAAAAAGCTTGTTCCGCGGCATCCGAATCCTCGTGCCGATCGTCGGTGTGATCGCGGTCTACGCAATCTTTCAACATTTCACTGGAATTGATTTGATCCGCGGAAATCGCATATCGATTTCCTCCGTGGACACGGCGGCCGGCAGAGTGTTTCGCGCCAATGGCATGTGGGGGCATCCGGTGACTTTCGGTCACTCGATGGCGCTCACCTTTTGCATGGTGATGGGTCTTGCGTTCACGGCCGCCCGTGACAAGTCACAAGCCTTTTCAGCAAAGTTCCGCGCTCTTGTGATTATCGTCGCACTCTTATCTGGCCTCGCACTTTTGTCTTCCTATACACGCGGCGCTTGGATCGGTGCGGGAGCTGCGTTCGTGGTCATCGGTCTTTACCAAGGACGAAAGGTCGCCACCTTCACTCTGAGCAGCGCCGTCCTCGCGATGACGTTGGCACTTTCAGTCTCCGAGCACCTTCGGAGCCGACTGCTCAGTATTTTCAGCAGCACGAACCAAAGCAATTTAGAGCGGATCCAGATCTGGAAAGCCAACATCCAGATGTTTCAAGAGCATCCGTTCCTAGGTGTAGGCTACGGCGAAAACGAGCGCCTCATCCGCGTGTATTTTGAAAAACTTGGCATCTTGAATGGATTTGGCGGCCATGCGCACAACAATTACCTTCAATTCCTGTCGGGAACGGGACTCGTCGGCTTTTTCTTGTTTGTCGCGTTTTCGGTCGCTGGCTTTGTCATGACCCACCGGCTTTTAACTCGCTTGCCGAGAGAAGCCGTTTGGCCTCGAGCGCTCGCCTTGGGAGCGCTGGCCGCACAGGTCGCTCTGCATGTTGGAGGACTAACGGAATGCAATTTCAAAGACGCAGAAGTGAATCACCAATACATGCTGATTCTCGCGGTCGTTGTCGTCCTCTACCGCCGCTACGTCCGTCCCTCAGATCAGGTCTCAGGCCGCCCCGCCTGATCTCCAAATGCGAAGTGACGAAGGACTCAAGACCGCCAGGTAGCTCAGAAAGAAGCCGAGCAAAAGCAGGCTCTCTCTGAGCAGTGGCATATGATGGAGCGCCTTCGGTCCATAGACTCCGAACATCAGGCACAGAAAAGCCGTGCCTGAGATCCACCCCAAAGGCAGACGCAGCAAGAGAAGAACCGTCAAGGTCGACAAGATCAAATTGTAGTCAAAGCTAACGCCGTTCGAAAGCGTGACCGCGCCAATGGAAATCAAAAGCGTGGAGGCAAAGAGCTGCGCCAACTGTGGCTTGGTGATCGAGCCCATCTCCACGGCCCAACGCTTTTTCTGCCGCACAAACAGACCAAGAGTGATCAACGATGCCACGATCAATGGACCTACCGGCGTGCTTCGCAAAGAATGCGAGATCGGATTTAAACCCGAACGCCGATCCGAAAACACCGGCAGAACTTGCGTCACATAGGTTTTCCAATCCGCCCAATCCAAGACCATTGTGAGTAAGACAGCGATCGTCGCGCCAAATGCAAAGCGCAAGATCGACGTGAACGTTCCACGATGAACGATCAACGCCACGGTCGCAGCAATGACCGCGGCAAGTCCTGGATAGAGTTTAAAACTCACGGACAAGCCGAAAGCCAGGCCAGCGATCCAGAGATATCCTCGGGACATCAGGGCCACAGACACGACTGAGAGAACCACGATCACAAAATCGTTATTGAGTCGTTCCAACGCGAAGAGCGTGGGAAATTGCACACCCAAAAGGAACACAAATACCGCCGCGACTCGCCCAGAAAGAGGCTGACCAGGAAGAAACTGCGAGAGCGCCACATACCCAAACGACAAGGTGAGTGCGACAACGAGCACCAAGGCCATCGACAGACGAGCCTGATCAAACGTCAGCCCTGCTGTCCACGCGAAGCTTTTATAGAGGGTGGGAGGATAGTACATGTCGCGCGCTCCGAGATCCTGGCAAATCGCCCCACGACCGACGTCATAGGTGGCACCTGGAGCCGCGCAGTTGTGAAATGACCAGAGATTCTGAAAGTCGAGGCCCCACAC
>JAMPXM010000096.1 GCA_023701225.1 Pseudobdellovibrionaceae bacterium
CAAGCCGAGTCGATGTCACCACCGTGAGCCTCATTGCTTTGCGCTCTCACCGACCTGCATTCATCCACCACCATCTTGACCACAACATAGGACCGCCGTGAGGGTTTACCCGCTAAAAGCCGGAGATAGAGAATTTCAGGGCAGTTTTACGGCACCTGCCCACGCCCTCAACAGCCGAATCCCAATATACGCGCTTTTAGCCTGACACCGGGATTGCATGTTTCGGCCTCGGCATGATCACGCGACGACTGACTTTGCAAATCTCATGGACACTTCTGGGGTTGGCGCTCCTCGCCTCCCCGGTCGACGTTCAGGCGCAAGACAACCCCACGCCCCTGAAGCTCACTCGCGAAGATGCGACTCGGCTGCATGTGCGAAATGCGGCCAACTGCACGGATCGCGACTGGAGCGATCGCATGGGACCTGTGCGCGATCAGGGCGATGTGGGCTGGTGTTACGCCAATGCCGCGGCCGATCTTCTCGGTGCCAAACTCAACTTGCAAACGAGTTCGCCCCTGAGCGCTGCGCTGATGGCCTTACAATACAATTACTACTATAGCGATGATTCCACAGCGGAGGCGGGCGTCGTCGCGCACGCTCTGGAAAAGGCTATGGTCCCGCGATGGAAATCGCAGTCCGAACTCGAACTGCTTGCGACTGGAATGTGCCCGAACTCGGTCGAGGCCGAGGCGCTCCAAAAAAGCCACGGGGCCTCCTTGAAGCAGAAACTCGACGCGTTGGTGAAGCTCAAGACCGATTACGACAAAAGCCGTTCTTCACCGCTGCTTCTTTCGCAGTTCGAAGCCAAGCTCGATCGTCTTGCTCGCGAAGGAAGCATCGTCGGCAAACTCGAACGCCAGCGCCTGATGAACACGCTGGCGAAAAGTACGCCAAAAACATTTCTTCTCTATTTCGCCGACTTGCTGTGTGGGAACCAACGCTTTTACAGCAGCAGCACAACGACTCAAGTCGTACACCGCGCCCGTGAGACGACCTGGGTCCTCTCGCGTCCAGGGAAACCGCCCCTCGAAGTGACAACTCAGCAGGATGTTTTTGAAGATGTCGATGCCGAACTCAATCGGGGCAATGTCGTCGCCGTGAACTACTTCGTGGATTTTTTGAGGGACGGACGCAGTGAACCCTACACGGCCGACGAATTTCATGCCTCGGTCATCGTCGGACGACGCTGGCGGAACAACTCGTGTCAGTATTTGGTTCGGAATTCCTGGGGACCGGAGTGTGAACAGAAAGACAAGGACGGCAAGATCCGATCTGTCTACTCACCTCTCGCGACCGAATGCCGCCAGGGCAACATCTGGGTCGCGGAGAAGCATCTGCGAGTCACGACCGAAAGCGTGTCTTTCCTCATCGAGGGTAACGACCGACGTGCACCGAAGCCTCCGAAGAGATCGGCATTTTAAAAATTGAAGACTCTCATGCGCTCTTTTCGACTTCGGTGAGCTGCAGAGGCTTAACCCAACAAGCGCAAGGCCCGAACCGGATCCTGATTCGCTTGAGCGAGAACGGCGATGCCGAAGTCCTTCTGTACCTGCCCTTGCGTCAGCTCACTGACTTCATAAGCCATGTCCGCATCGCTGATGCGCGAGCGCGCCGCGGCCACGTTCTCGTATTGGAGTTCGAGGTTATTGCCCGCGATCTCCAAGCGACTCTGTATGGCGCCGAAGCCGGCTCTTGTCCCGGCCACGGTTTTCAACGCATCGTCGATGTCGACCAAAACTTCCCGAGCGGCATCGCGCTCATCGATTGAGAGGGAGTCGATTTGCAGTGTCGACGCGGTGGTATCTGCGTCGAGCGTATATTTGATAATGTCGAACTCGCCGTTCTGGGTACCGAGATGAAACTCGTATTCTTGCTCCTCGCCGACCAGGAGTTTCTTGTCCCCGTACGTTGTCGTTTGCGCGATCCGCTCGAACTCCTCCTTGAGCTGTTGGAATTCAACGTTGAGGAATTCCCTTTCCTCATCGCCCACGGTGTCGCTCGCGCTTTGCAGCGACAATTCTCTCAAACGAATCAGAATATTGTTCTGTTCGTTCAGCCCGCCCTCTGCCACTTGAATCAAACCTTTGGCGCTCTCCGCGTTGTTACGCGCTTGTTGCAGGGATTTTTCTTGTCCGCGAAGGTTCTCGGAAATAGCGAATCCCGCGGCGTCGTCACCCGCCTGGACAATGCGTGAACCCGACGACAGCGCTTGTAACGCATGACTGGTTCGCTTTTCAGCCCGACCGAGCTGACGTTGAGCAAATATGGACGCAACGTTCGTCCCAATCCGAATCGACATCGGACAACCCCCTCATACTCATGGAACTGGTCAAGCCACAACCAGCTCTCCCTGAGGAGTAGCCCACAAACATTTTAAATTTCGTGAACGGTCCCCAGAGAGGAACGTTTCAGCAGTCTTCTCACCTTTCGGTGTGGCGCGTTATAACTGAAGTAAATTTTGGACTCGTCGCATAAAAATACGGAAATAATTAGGTTTTTATGAATCGACAAGCACCCCTGGAGGGTTCTCAGAACCCTCAGCGATTGAACTCACGGAACATCGAGAAGAGCTCGCGATGAATCTGCATACAGATGGCGATCAGGGTGTTTTCGCTCTCCGTATCCAAGCCTTGGCACTGAACACCGACTTTGAATCGGCCATCCGCACCCGCGCCACCGAGATACTTCATCACGACTTCGAGTTCGATCGGCGGCTTCCCAGGTGCCAGTAAGCGGCCACGCACTCGGTCTCCTTTACGCCAACCGGGCACGTCTTCCGCACGAACCAACAACCCGAGCCCGCCGCCGCTCAAATCGGCGACCGCGAAAGCATGAGGTTTGCCGTTCGGCACAGGCACTTCGAAGGTGATGGTCATATTTTCCGGAACAGGAGCACGGAAGTTGTTTCGGCGTTGCATACGATAGAGCGCTTCGCCAATGGGAATGGCGTAAAGATCGCCCGACACGGGTTCAATCGCGCCCTTGAGGAAATACTGTCCTTCCTCAAGACCGAATGTGAGCGTGAGCGTTTCATAGGGGACGAACGCGCGCGACGCGGGAACCGTTAAACGCAAATAAAGGCAGCTGCGCTCGATTTTTTCAAATTCAAATGCGAAGTGGGTTTTGTCCTTGGCCAAGGCGGAAATAAGGAGCGTCCGCGAGCGCATCGTCTCGAAAATCTTCTGACGGTCCTTCTCGAAGTTGACGACTTCGAGCTGGAATGGAGAGGCTTCGCGGGCGTTCGTCATAAGTTATGCGGCGACATCCAAAAGTTGGCCGACGGTTTCTTCCACTCCGGCGGCATCACGTGCATACATATAAGTGCCAACCACTTTGTTGCGATAGTCAATATAAACAATGTTTGTTCCACTTGCGGGCGCACCAGAAGGCGACGCTTGTGGATCGCCGGGAGCGGACTCGGGAGCGCGCGGCGGGCGCCGAGCCTGATCACGCGGCGAATCTTGCTTCGAATGCCCATGCTTTTTCTCCGCGCGCTCGCGAATCAATTGCGACAAACGCCGAATACCCGCTTTGGTCTCCTCAGCCAGTGAATCCTGACGCGCGTCTTGAAGCGTGTTCTGAGCCTCAGGATTCTCATCCTTGCTGAGGACACGACTCTGCCGCTCCAATCCCGGTTGCAACGCTCGTGCGGCATCGCCCTTCGGATCCTCCGGAGTCTCGTGCACAAATTGCGGTGTGAGAGCTGATACCCGCAAACCCCCTCCTCGACTGAAGTCTTATCGGGGGGATTTCGGCACAATTTAAGCGGCGCATCAAATAGTTGAAATCTTTAAATTCAGACCGGTGGCCGTCTCAAAACTGGCCCCCATTGGTGTTGGTACGAGCGCCCCACTTCGGAACGCGCCTGTTCTGAGAATTCAAAACAACTTGGCGAAATCGTCAGCGCTTTGCACCTGACTGGTCTTGGCTTCGATGGTTCGCTCTGCCTGCTCCCGCAACAACGCTTTGGCCTCACTGCGCAGGCGGAGCAAATCCTGACGTCGGACTTTCCAATCCGATTGTGAGCGCGCCTTCTCGAAGACATCCACGAGATCCTCAACGCCAGAACCCGTTGTCGCCGTGGTCGGCAAAATACGAATCGCGGCGGTGCGCTCGGATCCATCAAGACGAATCGAGGCTTCCAATTCTCGGATGAACACGTCGGCTCCTGGTCGGTCAGCCTTGTTCACGACAAACAAATCCGCGATTTCCAGGAGCCCTGCCTTCATGCCTTGAATCGAATCCCCGCTCTCCGGCACGAGGACGACCGAAACGAGATCCGCCACGTTCATGATCTCCAGTTCCGTCTGCCCCACGCCCACCGTCTCGATCAGCACCAAATCGAACTTCGCCAAATCAAATGCCCGCACCATCAAGTAAGCGCTCGCGCTCAATCCTCCGAGGCTCCCGCGTGAACCGAGACTGCGAATGAAGACGTGAGGATCATTGAAGTGATCAGAATAACGGATCCGATCACCGAGCACCGCGCCTTTGGAAAAGGGGCTCGAAGGATCCACAGCTAGCACGCCAACTCGCAGGCCACGGGCCCGGAGGACCGTCAGCACCTTACCAATGAGCGTGGATTTGCCCGCCCCTGGCGGACCCGTGATACCGACGCGAAACGCCTGGCTTGCCGGCTGCAGTAATCGAGGCTGGTCGCGGAAAATGGCCGGGCCCTCGCGCTCCAGTACCGTTAAAAGTCGCGCCAGGGCCGCGACGTCTTGATTTTCGGTGCGACGAATGAGGTCGCCTGTTTGGTCACTCATCTTGATGAGCCCATGATAATGACCAAGGCCTTGAAAAGACACTTGTTTTTCGCGTACCCACAAGCCGCTGTTCTGAACTTCGACGAGTGTCAGTCGGTGACTTTTTTGAGCCCAATATTAGTTCCATTAATTCAAGTACTTATCCGCCCTCCTCCAGGAACGGTTCATGCCTTTGGAAAGGCTCGTGGAGGGATGAGCCATGGAACGGAATAGCTTTTGGATCTTTTTCGGGATCCTTCTCGCGTTTGGAATCGCGATGGAAACCTTGAAGGACTCTGTCCCACAAACAAAGAGCGGGCAACGCATCGCCACTCGCTATGAAGATTTAGAGCAGGCCGGCATGATGGCGGACGCCGACGCGCGCGCCGGTCGTATCGCGGGCCTGGCTCGTGAAAGCACGCAGTCTCCGGCTCGCATCCGCGCCGTCACACTCCCCACGACACCCGCACTCACGCAGTCCGGAGCGACGACCGCGGCTCAACCGAAAACCGCGAACGTGAAAACCGCCGATAAGAAAAAGAAAGACGACAAAAAGAAGAAAAAGAAGAAAAAGAAAAAAATCGACGGAAAACCCGACGACCCGAACTCGCCCTCTTCAGATGATGAAGACGCCGAAGATGACGGGGACTCCCCAACCGTAGGTGCGACGGACGGCGGAGCGGCTGGTGGCGGAATGCCGACGCCTTCTCGTCAAGACAACGACATCCCGCAAACACAACGCGAGTGGGAAGATCTCGTCTTGCGTGAGCCGGACTTCAAAGCCACTGAAAAATTCGTGAAGTTTTATAAATCAAATTTGGTTTCTTCCGAGATCTTTTATAATGTCGTTCGGCAAATGCTCGACGACAGCCGTCCGAAGATGCGCAAACTTGGCCTTGTCGCCCTGGGCGCGACGCCCTCGTCTCGCAGTTTCGTGGAGCTCGCCGTTTTCGTACAAGACGAACCCGGCGTGAGTCCTCTGAAAACGCAAGCACAGAGCTATCTCTACCGCTATATGGAACTTGCATACCTACGCCATCTCGCGGGAGCAATGCAGGCACCCGATGCACCCTTTGCGAATCTCGAGTCAATCCGTGTGCTACGCATGTCCATGGATCGGTATCTGAAAGTCGCGATGATCCGCAATCCGGCCGAGTTGAGTAACTCGAGCGCAGATGGATCGACCGACATGTCGAGCACAGGCGATCAAACGTCGGGCACAAACTCCACTCCGACCACGGGTACGACAACAGGCACGGCAACAGGCAACGCAACGGACACGACGAACACCGTGCGCAAGCAGGCGTTCGACGTCACCATTTACTTCCGCCCCTTTGTAACGATCCTCGAGCGGATCACGGCAACGGAAGACAACCGCGAAATCAAGCAGGCCGCAAGCAACGCTCTCAATACGCTGCGCGGACTCTTGCCGACAACCCAAACCCTCGCACAAGACTCTCAGTCGGATACGAATGGCGGCGACGCCGCTCAGCCGCCTGCGACCGTGGGCCGAGATCAAGGTTCGAATCCAACGGCGGGCGCTCTCGTCCCAAGTGGCGCTGCCGCACCCCGTTCTTGGCGGTAATCCTTCTCGACACCGGCCCATCGCGACCCGATAATGGGTCGCATGTTCCGATCGCGCTCGACTCTCTTCGCACTTCTATTGATTTCCGGTTTGTCGGCTTCACTCTTGAAGCCGCTCCCAGCGTTGGCCAAAGTCGAAGTCCCGACGGGACTCGATCGTGAAGACCGGCGCGAAACTATTCGCATCCTCGGCTTCGCATCCAGCGGAAAAGTCCTCAGCAACCCCTATCCCCTCGGCGGCTATCAAGGTATCGAAGCCGGAGTGTCGGTTGAGAATCTTCCCGTCGAAGATCTCGCGCGCTTGGGAAACACCTTGGCGACGCCGCAAAAAGACGTGTCATACCCGAAGTTCTCGATCGGCAAGGGACTCTACAACAACATCGACTTTTTCGTTCACTTTATCCCTTACAGTGAAAAGACCGAGCTCTCGCAATATGGCGGGATCCTGCGCTGGACCGCCTATCAGGCGAAGTTTCTGCCGCTCAACTTGTCGTTTCTGATGAATTTCAACAACGCCAATTTTTCCAACGTCCTCATGACCAGATCCATCGGCCTGGACGTCATCGGCGGCATGAACGTCGATACGGTCGCCATCTTCGTCGGTGGTGGTCCGCTGCAGAGCCGGGGACGGTTCGTCGGTGGCACTGGCGGCGTGACCGATTCCAACCAACTCGAGTCCGAAACTGTATCGGGTTTTCATACGGTGGTCGGCGCCAATGTGCAATTCTCACGTGCGTTCGTCACCGTCCAAATCGACCGCTACGTCACCACGGTCTACAGCGCCAAACTCGGCCTGCGTTTTTGAGCCTGAGACTCTCGCGTCCATGCATCCACATCGCGAGAGCGCGAATTCAGACGCGCTTGAGAATCGAAGACGTTGAAAAGCCGGGAACGAATTGCAGGGCTTTCACTTGCCCGCCGTAGCTTTGAACAAAGTCGGCGCCGACGATCTCGCTGATTTTGTAGTCGCCGCCTTTGACGAGAATGTCAGGCTTCACTTTTTCGATGAGTTCTTTGGGCGTCTCTTCTCCGAACAAGGTCACGGCGTCGACGCAGCCGAGGGCCGCCATGATTTCGGCACGCGAGTTTTCGTCCTGCACCGGGCGATTGGAACCTTTGAGTTTTTTTACGCTCGCATCGGTATTGAGCCCGACGACCAGGAGATCGCCGAGCGCTTTGGCTTCCTGCAAATAACGGATATGGCCCACATGGAGAATGTCAAAACAACCGTTGGTAAAAACGACCCGACGGCCGCCTCGCGTCTGCCGTAAATAGGCGACAAGATCGTCCCACTTTTGAAAGACGCGTCCCATCGCCGACCACCTTACATCGGGCGGCGATAAAGTTGCGGGCCGCCGAGCATCGCGAGCAGATCGCGACCGAAAATTTTCGACAACAGCGGTAGCGTGATCAGGCCCGTGGCTAAAACCAACACCATACGCCAGATGACTCGGAGCGGGTACATCGCACGAGCCTGGTCTTGATCCGTGCCCATTTGCAGATCGAAAGACCATTCTCCGAGGGTCGCTCCGAAGAAGCAACGGGCGCTCAGCATGTAGAGCTGCATGACGGCCAAGAACAACAACGCCAAGTGGACGATCGTCGCCAGATCCGTTTTCGCATGCGACAGCATAGCGACCAGATCGATCCGTGTGATCATCAGAATAACAACCAAGAAAATCGTCGCGATCCCCGTGATCGCCATCAAATCCAGCGTCGCCGCGGCGAAGCTCGCCGAAGCTTTTTTCATCTCATGCGAAGCGGCCGCGAGTGCTTTTTTCTCGAGCGTCTGTGTTTTATCCACGGCCGTTGTCGCGCGACCGACGGACTCGTCGATGCGCGTATCGATACGCGAGCCTGGCTTCAATGGTGTGTTCAGTGGCGTGTTCAGCGGCGACTTCAATGTCGGAGCCGGAGGAAGATTCGCACGGGCCGAAATCGAAGCGGCACTCGCAGATGCGGCGTTCGTACCCGAAAGTGTCGCGGGGGTTCCAGGCGTCGGCGGTTTGATCGAGACACTTGCCGCCGGCATCGATTCGCTCGCCGGTTTCTCCGACGGCGCTTTGTAGTCGGCGCGACCGAGCGGTTGGAAAATCTGTGGACGCGATTCACTCGCGCCTGCTCCCGCGCCGATTCCTGCTCCTGACGACGCGAACGTGCGCGCGGCCTCGTTCTTTGTGGATTCGTTTTTCTGGTCCAACTTCGGTTCGCTGGCGCGCTTGCGCGGCTTTAAGAAGGGATAGCTGACCATCGGCTCTGCTTCGGTCGCCTTGGACGCAGCTGGTTCACCATCTTCGAGAAAATCAAGCGACGGCGGCAGAGCTGCGATCAAATCAGAAATCGATTTACTCGCCGGGCGCGGCGCCGTGAGATCCAATTCCAGATCGCGCGTGGCATCGCCGTTGGCCAACATCGATTTCGGCGGCGGTTCAGGCACGGTCCGACTGACGGTTTCTTCACTCAGGTTCGTCAGCTGAATATCCTGCTTCAGCCGTTCCGCCTTTTTATGAAAACCCAGCCCATCCGTCAGAGGCTTGAACTCGAATTCTTCGAAAGGATCCATCCTGTCCTCCGCTCTCCCCAGCCTAAAGGTGGGTCTCATCGCATCTGATCAAAGTGATACTTTAGAATGCTGACCAGAGCGACGCAAGCCGTTTCCACCCGCAGAACTTGCGAACCGAGCGTGACGGGCGCAAGCCCAAACTCTCGGAACAACTCAACTTCCTTGGACGAAAATCCTCCCTCAGCGCCGATAAACACTTGGCACTCTTGGAGGATGTCGCCCCCCGCCTCTCCCGGGTTCATTTTCTCCAACGCGACCTTCGCCGAGAGCACGCCTTCGCCCTCATACGCAAATAGACCCTTGGCACCTGGACTTCGGTTAAGTCCCTCGAGTGCTGCGGAAAGAGGCATCGCCGGTTCGATCCGCATCCAGTCTCCGCGGCCGGATTGCTGAGTCGCGCTTTGCACGATTTTTTCCCAGCGCGGTCGCTTTTTCTCGAGCACGGCATCTTGGGTGCGGATAAAGCTGAATTCGGAAAACACCGGCTGAATGCGTGCGACTCCCAGCTCGACGGCCTTTTCAATGACCGCCTCGAAGACCGGAAAGCGAGGAATCGCCATCACCAGCACGAGATCGGGCTTCGGGCGCGGCGCGATCATGCGCTTTTCCAAAACCCGAGCACGTGATTCGTGCTTGGACTCGGAGACGATTTCGACCAAATAGGCTTGATTGTCATGCAGAACTTCAAACTTGGAACCCGCATACATGCGGCAGACATCACGAATGTGATGAAGCGTATCTCCTGTCAATCGAACCGAGTCACCCTCGATCGCTTCGCTTGGAACCCAGTAACGCCTCAAACGACCTCCCGCTCAGCGCACGAGAAACGCCGACCACTCACTCATCGTCACCCGGCGACGATTGCGTTCGGTTCGACCGGCGAGGAATTCTTCAAGGAATGGACCTTCGCGCTCGGTCAGGATTCCGGACAACACCAACGTCCCTCCTGGCTTGAGCAAGCGGAACAGGTCCGCGCGCAGCTTCACCAACACGCCGTCGATGATATTGGCGACAACGAGGTCGAAGGTGCCATTGAACGACTCCGGCAATTCATGTAATTGCGTGTCCGGAACTTCGATCCGATCGACTTCCGACGATGGAACATTGAGTTTGATGTTCTCGCGCGCCACACGGCGGGCCTCAGGGTCGATATCCAGTCCCATCGAGCCGCCCGCTCCGAGTTTATGCGCCACCAATGCAAGCACTCCCGTCCCGGTGCCCACATCGAGCACGCGTGGCGGACGGCCGGCGGCTTCACGTATTTGCGGCCATGCGCCGACGATCAAACGCGCAGCCAACCGGGTTGTTTCATGCGTGCCCGTACCGAAAGCCATGCCAGGATCGACGAGAAGAACTTCCTTCGCCTCGGCCGGAATTTCGCGCCAACTCGGCACGATCCAGAACGGATCGACGAACAGAAACGGCTCAAAGCCCTTCTTCCAGTTCTCCATCCAATCTTGTTGGGGCTCGAGCGTGATCGAGATGTCCGCTTCTGGAAAACGCGACTTCAGTTCTCGCACAAAGTCTTCGCCTGGGGACTCCGCAAAGTACGCATTCATATCGAAGCGCGCCTTCTCGATGACCGTCGGGTCAAAGATCACTTCCGGCTGGCTGAAGGCAAGGTCCTCGGCCACGCCCTGCGCGCCATGCGCGAAGCAAAGTTCGGTGAAATCATCTTCGTTCGCGCGGCGTA